>SHYD01000069.1 GCA_009692945.1 Dehalococcoidia bacterium
GACCTTCCTTGGTCAGCAGCCAGTTGGCAAACAGCTTCGCGGCATTGGGATGGGGCGCCCGGTCGAAGGCCCAAACAATGTTGGAGCCTCCGCCGACGTCGTCGATATGGTCGATACCCACCCAGGCTAGGTTCTTGCCGAGGCCCTGGGACGTGAACTCGTCGAGGATGATCCGCTGGACCCCACCGATACAGATGGGGTAGCTCCCCCGGACCATGGACTCCGTCATCTGGCGCAGGTCCCGGCTGAGCACCGCCTCCTGGTCCTTCCAAACCCTTTGACAATATCGTCGCCGAAGCCCAGCCGCATGACCCTGGCGGGCACGAAACCGCCGCCGAATGTCCGGGGGTCTCCCGCGAGAAATTTCCCCTTCCACTTTGGATTCAGCAGGTCCTCCACCCGGCTGATCTCCCCCGCCTTGACCATATCGGTATTGACCCAGAGCCGCTCCGACCGCTCAACAAAGCTCGCGTACACCCATTTCTCGTTCTGGTCCAGGTAACCCTTGTCAAAGCCACCCTGCCAGACCTTGTCGTCCAGCACGTCGCCCCGAAACAGGACCGACTTGATGGGAAGCAGCGCCTTTTTCTCCGCCAGGACCCTGGGCACAATGGCCCAAGTGGAAGTCATGGCATCATACGAATAGATACCTGCCTCCCGCTCATGCTGCATCCGGGGGACGAAGGCGCTGGCGTTCAGGCTGGTGTGATCGACGGTGATCCCCGGGAAGGCCTGCTGAAAGGCCGACACGGCCCCCGAAAGCCCGCACCGACAGTGGTCACCAGCACTAGCTTCCCCTCTTACTGGGCGGCCTTCACCAACAGCTCCCACTCCCCTTCCCAGGCGGGTTTCCCCGCCGCCGCCCCCGGGGGCGGCGCGCTGACGGGCGCCGGGGCCGGCGCCGCCGCCGGCGCACAGGCAGCCACCGCAGCGGCCGCTCCCGCTCCAGCGGCCACCTTCACGAACGAACGCCGGCTGATATCATCTCGGGCGTGATCGGTCACTGCTGTCTCCAATCTATGACGCTACCGGATTGCCCCCGGGCCACGGGCCGCTAGGTCAGGAGTTGCTTGGCCAACTCGATGGTCTTGGACCCCTCCTCCAGATACCGCTCATCATCCATTTGGATGTACTTCCTGCCCGGCGTGGGCAGGTTGTTCGGCGAGAAGGGAGGGACGTCGGCACGCCGGCTGTTGGTCTCGACGGTCTTCGACCACGTGTTGGACCCTTGCTTGGAGAGGAGCCAATTGACGAACAGCTTGGCGGCGCTGGGGTGGGGGGCCCGGTTGAGGAACATCACGACGTTCGAACTGGCGTAGAGGTTCTCGCAGTGATCCAGTTCGATATGTTTCAGGTTTTTGCCAAGACCCTTGTCCGTGAACTCCTGAAGCGTCACCTCGTTGGGCGCTCCGATACCGATGGGATAGGTACCCCGCACCATAAACTCGGTGAGCTGCCGGGTGTCCCTTCCAAGCACTACCTCTTGGTCCTTCCACAGCTTCTTCATGATGTCGTCGCCCAGGCCCAGGCGCATGATGGTGGCCGGATACCACCCGCCGCCGTACACCCGCGGGTCGCCGCCCAGGATTTTGCCCTTCCATTTGGGATTGAGCAGGTCCTGCACCAGCTTGATCTCGCCGTCCTTCACCACATCGGTATTCACCCAGAACCAGCGTGATTTCTGGTTGAACCCGGCGTAGGCGTACTTCTTATCCTTGTCCCGCCAGCCCTGTTCAAAACCGCCATCGTTCCAGGCCTTGTCGTCGGTGATGTCCGGCCGGAAAATGAGCGGACGGACCGGATCCAGCGCTCCCTCCGGGATCATGGTGAGGGGCGCGGTGCCGTAGGTCGACATGAGAACGTCGTAGGTGTAAACGCCCGCCTTGCGCTCCTGCAGCGCCCGCGGCGCAAACGCGCTGGAGTTCAACTGGGTCGACTCGACCGTAATGTCCGGAAACGCCTCCTGGAATGCATTGGCCGCCCGCTTGTAGCTGTCGCCCACGCCGGTGACCACCACCAGCTTGCCCTCTTTCTTCGCCGCGGCCACCAGGTCGTCCCACTGGGTCTCCCACGCCGCCTTGCCGGCCGGGGCCGCGCCGCCGGCGCTGGGTGCGGCGGCAGGAGCGCTCGGCGCCGCCGCCGGGGCGCACGCCAGTGCCGCCGCGGTGATGCCCGCGCCCCCGGAGATACGAAGAAATCCTCTGCGTCCCACCGGGGACGAACCTCCAATATGCCATTGGTCCATCATGACCTCCTCAGAACGATGCCAAAAGAAGGATGCTCAACGCCCTCTATGGGAACGATGCCTCACTGTTGCCGGGGATTATAGATCAGGGTGATCTAGGGTGCAAATCAGAGGTGACACGATCAGCGACGCGGGAGCGGAGAACAAGTGGTCGTCCACACGAGGCAACCTCGAGGGATCGGGCATCGTAGCCGGGGCAACGCCTACGCCATCAGCAAACCCAATGGGGTCAGGAACCGACGCCCTCCGGTACGCCCCGGCGCTGGCGGTTCGTCCGGTAGAACTTGCGCAGGGTGCGCCAGTTCTTCAACACGATTTGCCACGTCGGCATGTCGTAGGGGCGGTCGGTCAGACTCCGCACCCGCTCCATCACCGCTTCCTGCAGGGGCGGGCCGTGGCCGAAGCAGGCAATGTCCACAGCGAGCTCCCGCAGGCTCCGCAGCGACGCATCCAACTGGCGCCGCTTCTTGCGGTCCCACATCAGGGGACGGCTCAGCCGATTCACGTTGTTGATTACCGAATCGCCCAGGAACAGCATCTGCTGTCCTTCGAGGACCAACGTGAGGCTTCCAGGAGTGTGTCCAGGTGTGTGCAGGAACCGGAGGCCTCCCAGCACCTCCAGCCGGTCGCCGTGATCCACCGTCTCGTGGACCACGGTGTCGTGGATGGGACGGTCCGGCACTCCCGGTCGGTGCCCGTGGAATAGCCACCGGTACCAGATGGGGATCGGCTCCCCTTCGACGCCCTTGCGGAGCAGCTTCCGGCCGTCCTTGGCCGGCACCACCTCATCGCGGTGAGCCACGATGGACGCACCGGTCAGTTGGTGCAGTTCGTCGGCGCTCCCGGAGTGATCGAAGTGGTGATGGGTGTTAATGATCCAGCGGAGGTCACGCGGACTGCGCCCGATGGACCTGATGTAGCCGACAATCGCCTCACCGTTGCCGGGAAAGCCGGTGTCGACCACTGCCATCTGCTCCCCAGCCAGCAACACGGCGTTGCTGCCGGCGATGCCCTCCACTCGATACACTCCAGGAACAATCTCCATGGCCCCGCCCCTCAAACCAACCCTTGGCACACCCGCCGACGCCTTCGAAGCAGCGGGAGCGATTAAAACTTTCTAAGGGAATCATAGACGGCGGCGCAACCCATGTCCAGTCATGAGAGGCTGCTGTGCTAGACTGCGTAGGCATCTCCTTCAAGGACCGCGCATGTGGCACGCCACCAGCTATGAGGACGTAAAGCAGGGCCGCGTCACCGACGTGTACTTTCAGCGGGCGCTTGAGGTGCTGCTGGGAACGGGCACCGACAAGCGCGTCCGCGCCGAATTCGTTGCAAAAACGCTTCCCGAGGGGTGGCCGTGGGCCGTCCTGGCCGGCATCGAAGAGTGCGCCCACCTGCTGGAAGGCCTGCGGGTCACGGTACGGGCCCTGCCCGAGGGAACGGTGTTCCGCCCGCTGCAACCGGTGCTGGAGGTCGAAGGGCGCTACACCGAGTTCGGCGCATTGGAAACGGCACTCTTGGGCATGCTGTGCCAGGTGAGCGGGGTTGCGACCAAAGCCGCCCGTTTCCGCAAGCTGGCCGGCGACACCCCGGTCACCAGCTTCGGCGCCCGCCGAATCCACCCCGCAATCGCCCCCGCCATCGAACGGGCAGCTTACATCGGCGGCTGCAGCGGCGTAGCCACCGTGGCTGCCGCCCAGATGCTGGGCATCGAACCCACCGGAACGATGCCCCACGCGCTGGTGCTGCTGATGGGATCGACCGTCGATGCCGCGCTGGCGTTCAACCGGATCATCGACCGTTCGGTCCGCCGCATCGTGTTGATCGACACGTTCAACGATGAGAAGTTCGAAGCCGTCAACGTGGCCAACGCCCTCGGTGACGACCTCTTCGCGATCCGGCTCGACACCCCGGCCTCCCGCCGCGGAGACTTCCGGCAGATCCTGCAGGAGGTGCGCTGGGAGTTGGACCTGCGGGGCTATCAACACGTTCACCTCTTCGCGAGCGGCGGCCTGAGCGAGGCTTCTGTGCCGGAACTGGCGGGTCTGGTGGACGGGTTTGGCGTCGGGACCGAGGTGAGCAATGCGCCGGTGGTCGATTTCGCAATGGACATCATTGAGGTCGATGGCGAACCGCTGGCGAAACGGGGCAAGCTCTCGGGCGCCAAGAGCCTGTGGCGCTGCACCGAATGCCAGGCCGAGCACCTGACCCCACGCGGCGAACGCCCCAATGATCCGCATCCCGACGCGCTCATCGATATTCTGGTCCCATTGCTGGCTGGCGGCGTGGTGGTGGCGAATCTCCCGTCGCCTCAAGCGATCCGGGCCCGCGTCCTTCAGGAATTGAGCCAAGAGCAGGCGATCGAACCCACCGCTCAACACCGGCACTGACCGGCCCCTGCCTGCTGACCACCACCGCCGGCGCTCTCCCCTTCTGCCTCATAAAACTTTGAACAGCGAGGCCATCTAATGGAGTTCAGCACCTTTCATATCCTGGCGGTCCCACCGTGGACCACCGAGGAACAAACCATCCAAACGGAGATGCGCAGCATCCGGCTGGCCGAAGAGCTCGGCTTCGACGGCGTGTGGATGGCCGAACACAGCGGCAGCGACTATGGCACCATGAGTAACCCCGCGCTGATGCTGGCCGCCGCCGCCGCCTGCACCAAGCGGGTCAGGCTGGGCACCGCCGTCAGCATCGTCCCCCTGCACGACCCGCTGCGGCTGGCCGAGGAGTATGCCCTGGTCGACCAGCTGAGCGGCGGACGGCTCGAATTCGGGGTGGGCCGTGGCTATCAGCCCATGGAGTTCACCCGCTACGGCATCAACATCTCGGAGAACCGGCCCCGCTTTCAGGAGATCATCGAGATCATCCGAACGGCCTGGGCTTCCGAGGGCCCCTTCGAGTACGAGGGGATGTTCTATCAGATCCCACCCACCAACGTACATCCGCGACCGCTGCAGCGGCCTCACCCACCGATGTGGATCGCCCAGGGGTCCATCGAGACCATGGAATGGGCAGGGCGCCAGCTTATCCCCTTCATGGCCGCCCCCCTGCTGCCCCACAACGTGCTGGTCAGCCGCAAGGAGGCGTACGTCCAGGCGGCGGTGGAATTCGGCCACACCGAGGCTGACGCCCGCAAGACGGCGGACTCCTTTTGGCACCTCAAGAACGTGTTTGTCGCCGACACCGACCAGAAGGCCAAAGACTACGCCGAGCGCAGCCTGATGTGGTTCTTCGCTGAACTGAATTCACGCCGGATGTTCGAGGCTCCTGCCGACCCCCAACCCTACGAGTTCTACCTGAACAGCAACGGCTTTTTCTGGGGCACGCCCGACCGGGTGGCCGACCAGATCCGGAAGTGCGCCGAGGAGACTGGGGGACAACGGGTGATCTGTTGGTTTGACCACGGCGGCATGGACCCCGATGCGCTGGACCGGTGCCTCAAGCTGTTCGGCGAACAGGTGATTCCACAGTTCAAATAAAGAGGCGCTCATGGATGAAGCGACGTGGAAGATCAGCGGCGACATGGTGGACGCCTGCCACTGCCCCGTGTTCTGCAACAACCTGCTGTTGCGGGAACCGCTCCTGCCCGAATCCGGGCAGGCCATCCAACTCCCGCCCAACACCAAAGAAGAAGCGGAGGCCCGACAATCCGGGGCCACGGCCGTCCCGGAACGGCCCATCGGACGCTGCACTTCGGTGACGGTCTGGAATATCGAAGCAGGTGACGATGGGGGCCTGCCCCTCGGCGGTCTGCACGTTGCGGCGCTGGTGCAGTCGCCCGGGCCGCTGTTCAGCAGCGGGGGGTGGCGGCGGGCCCTCTACATCGACAGCACAGCGTCTCCCGAGCAGGCGGCGGCGCTGGAGCGCATCTTCGGCGGCGATGCGGGCGGCGAGTTCCGGCGTTGGAAACAGTGGACCGCGCGGTTCCTGGGAGTGCAACGGGTGCCCTTCCGCTCCGAGGCGATTGGAGCGCGGCGCCACATCGTCATCCCCGGAATTCTCGACCTCACCACCGAGCCGGTATTGGGAGGACGGGACCGCCAGCCCTTCCAGTTGATCAACCCGCCCTTCTGGAAGGCGCCGGGGTTCAATCCGGTGGTGGGCCGAAGCGTCACCTTCCGCTTCCAGGACCACGGGCTGGACTGGCAGCTCTCCGGGCGTTCGTGCTGTGGGTCGCCGTTTGCATATCAGGGGTAGCGATCAAACTGCGAGCTTCTGAAGCTCGCAGTTTGATCCTCATCTCCTCAGAGCCTCTACCCCACCGCCACTGCTGACTTCCTGGCGCGTGCCCGGTCTTCCATCTTGAGCATTCGCTTGCGGAGCCGGAGACTGACCGGCGTCACCTCCACCAGTTCATCGTCATTGATGAAATCGAGGGACTGTTCGAGGCTGAGCTTCACGAAAGGGGTGAGCCGCACCTTGATGTCCGAGGTGGAGGACCGGATGTTGGTCTGCTTCTTTTCCTTGCAGACATTGACCACCAGGTCGCTGTCCTGGGCGTGGAGCCCGACGATCATTCCCTCGTAGACTTTGACCCCGGCTTCGATGAAGGTGCTGCCGCGCTCCTGGGCGTTGGCCAAGCCATAGGCGAGCGAAACGCCGTCTTCGTGGGCCACCAACGCCCCGTTGCGGCTGCTGCGGAGCTTGCCCAACCAGGGACGATAGCCCAGCAACAGGCTGTTCATGGTGCCGTTGCCTGCGGTCAATGTGAGAAACGCGTTGCGGAACCCGATCAGCCCCCGGGTCGGGATCGTATATTCGAGCCGCACCGAGCCGTTGTCGTGGTGCACCATGTTGGTGAGACCAGCCCCTCGCTTGGCCAGCGCCTCGGTCAGGACGCCGATGTACGGCTCCATCGTGTCAATCACCAGGTGCTCGAAGGGCTCGTGCACATGGCCGTCCACCATGCGGGTGATGACCTCGGGCCGTGAGACTTCCATCTCGTAGCCCTCACGGCGCAACACCTCAATGAGGATGCTCAGGTGCAGTTCACCGCGGCCGCACACCATGAACACGTCGGCGCTGTCGGTGTCCTCCACCCGCAGCGCGACGTTGGTGTCCAGTTCCCGGAACAACCGCTCGCGGATCTGGCGGGAGGTGCTGAAACGCCCCTCCTGACCACCCAACGGTGAGGTGTTGACCCCAAACGTCATCTTGACTGTCGGCTCCTCGATCGCGATGAGCGGGAGCGCTTCCGGGGCGTCGACCGAAGCGATGGTCTCGCCCACGTTCACGCCATCGATGCCGGTGATGGCCACGATGTCGCCCGCCAGCGCCTCCTGCACCTCGTGGCGTTTGAGTCCGAGAAAGCCGAACACCTGGTTGATGCGGCTGCGGATCTGCTTGCCATCGCGGTCGATGCGCAGCACGCTGTCGCCGGGGTGGATCGCCCCGCGGAAGATGCGGCCGATAGCTACGGTACCCCGGTAACTGTCGTACTCCAGCGTGGTGACCAGGAACTGCAGGGGCCCCTCGGGGTCGACCTCGGGCGGGGGTACGTGGTCGATGATGGTCTCGAACAGCGGCACCATGTCGACGCCGGGATTCCTGATGTCAAGAGTGGCCGTGCCCCCCTTCGCGTTGGTGTACACGATGGGAAAGTCCAACTGGTCGGCATCCGTGGCCAGCGCCAGGAACAAGTCCTGGGTCTCGGACACCACCTCAGCGGGACGGGCCATGGGCCGGTCGATCTTGTTAACCACCAGGATGGCGCGCAACCCCATCTCCAGTGCTTTCTTGAGCACGTAGCGCGTCTGGGGCATGGGCCCTTCCACGGCGTCCACCAGCAGCAGGCAGGCGTCGGCCATATTCAGCACCCGCTCCACCTCGCCGCTGAAATCGGCGTGGCCGGGGGTGTCGATGATATTGATCCGGAGCCCGTTGTAGTCCACCGCGGTGTTCTTGGCCAGGATCGTGATGCCCCGCTCCCGCTCCAGCTCGTTCGAATCCATGATCAATACGCCAACCTGCTCGTTGTCACGGAAGATGTGGCTCTGCTTGAGCAGGGCGTCGACCAGCGTGGTTTTGCCGTGGTCAACGTGGGCGATGATGGCGATATTGCGGATCGTAGGGGGCATGCAACCAACCTTTGCGGAATTCGGAAATGGCGGAACCGCCCGACAGGGCGTCATCTACATCTCATTGTAGCAGACGGGCACCCGTGCCCCGCCGCGGCCTCAGCGGAGGTACGAGTTCATTCTCGGGGTTCCGACACGGGGGT
Source organism: Dehalococcoidia bacterium (assembly GCA_009692945.1). GTDB lineage: Bacteria > Chloroflexota > Dehalococcoidia > SHYD01 > SHYD01 > SHYD01. The sequence continues at coordinate 8,472 of SHYD01000069.1, forward strand.
GCAGGGGGCGAAGCCATCCTGACGGGGGAGTGGGGGTGTTCCCCCAGAAACAAAACCATCTCTGTTCTTTGGGGGTGGGGCAAACGATCAAGCGGCACCCCTTCCTGTCTGAACAGATACCAACCGAGGACAGGTTCGGTCAACCCTCTCCCGGCGCAGGGAACACCGATCGCACGGCGCCCGGCCGGGCCACCCAGATGGCGGCGCACGCTCCCACGATGGCGGCGATGGAAAACAGGAACGACGGCACATAACTGTGGAAGTTGTCGTAGATGTAGCCCGCCGCCCAGGGGGAGATGGTAGCTCCCAGCGCGAACCCGGTGACGATCAGGCCATTTATTGCGCCGAAATGCGGGCCCTGGAAGAGGTCGGCATGGGTGGCGCTCATCGCGGGAGCCAGCAGGCCCAACCCGAACGCAAACAGGACACTGTAGCTCAGCAGCAGCCATTCTCGCGACGGATCGTTGGCGAAGATCAGGGCCACCAGCCCCAGGCATGCGATGGCCCCGCCGATGGAATACGTGACCTCCCGCCCCAACCGGTCGGCCAGGAAACCACACAGTGCCCCAACCAGGTTGGCAACCCCGTATACCGCGAGCATCAGGGCCACCAGTACCACACTATGGCCGCTGTCCCGGGCGTACGCCGCCTGATGGATGGTGACCAGCGAAAACGACACGCCCCAAACCAGAAAGTTGGCGGCGAACAGGGCCCAGAACTGGTAGGTCCGCAGCGCCGTCCGCAGCGTCCAGCGGCGCTCCCCCCAGGCAGGGTTCACAATCCTGAGGCTTCTCCGGCGGGCCGCTCCCGATGGGTTGGAGAGTTGGTCCCGTTCGCCGTCCGGGAATAGACCCAGGTCCTGCGGCCGCCGCCGGATGATCAGCGTGATCAGCAGCAGGACCGGCGCCCCCAGACCGATTGCGATGATCCCATAGGCCGCCCGCCACCCAACTGCCGCAATGAGCAACTGGGCGGCACTGGCGATGAGAAAACTCAACCCATTTCCCGATTGAGCGATGCCGAAGGCGAGACCCCGGCGGCGCACGAACCAGGTGGTGAGCACCACCATTCCGGGGATGAACCCGCTGAACGCGAAGCCGGCCCCCGCCAGCACTCCGGTGACGGCATAGAACTGCCACAGTTGATCCAGGAAACCCGACCAGAGGATGGCCAGGACGTACACCAGAAACCCAATGGGCATGAGCAGCCGCGGCCCGAACCGGTCCACCGCGATTCCAGAAAACACCACCAGTGCGCCGTAGGTCAGCACGTTGACCGACCCTATCCCGGCCGCGCTGGCACGATCCCAATGAAACTCCTCGAGCATGGCCACGTAGAACGCCGAGAACTGGTAGCGGAAGCCCTGGGCCGTTCCCAGCGTCAGGGTCACCGTGGCAAGGAGCAGCCAGTGGTAGTTGCGGCGCAGGAACGACACTGGCCGCGGAACGAGGGAGGTCATGAAGGCTTTCAGGGGGTGCGCGTAGTGCGGGCCGCTTCATGGTAACACGGTGGATGCCGACGGCCCGGCGGCTGAAATTGGCCGCCAGACGCGCCGAGCCCTCACCCCGCACGTTGCTATACTGGGGACATCTCTTGCCCGGAGGGCGGATGCGCCGCAGGGAATTCGAGCGACTGGTCGAACAGGCCTTCGAGTCGCTGCCCGACCAGTTCAAAGGCTTGTTGGACAACGTGGTCGTCCTCATCGAGGATTGGCCCGACCCTGAGTTGCTGAAGTCCCTGGGAATGGACGAGGACGACACCCTGTTCGGTCTGTACGAGGGCGACCCCCTCACCACCTACGGCCGCGACTTCGGCATGACGGAACCGGACCGCATCTACCTCTTCAAGGGCCCGCTTGAAGAGGTTTGTGAAACCCCCGAGGAGCTGATCGACGAGGTGCGAAAGACCGTGCTCCACGAAGTGGGCCACTTCTTCGGACTCACCGAAGACCAGGTCGAGCACCTGTAACGCGACGCTCACCCCCGTTTGTGGGGGGCGGCCAACCCCTCCGGCAGTCAGAGTTCACAATTGAGGGTACTGTCCGGCTCAGGAGCGGGACTGCACGAAGGCGGCAGCCCTCTGCCGGGGGAGTGGGGGTGCCCCCCACATAGAATTCTCCTCTTTTTTCCTGGGGTGGAGGGAGTGGCTCATACCCCCCCCCGAACCCCTGGCATTGAATAGATACCTCCGGCAGTGATGGGTATGCTGCCTCCCCAAACTGTGGTTTACTGAGGGCGCTCCGGCAGCCACCGCCGGGATGCAGCGAACCGTGCGCGAAAGGAACCGTACCATGGCCCGAATCCACCTGGTCCGAAACAAAGAAGACATCGCCCCGGAACACTACCCGCTATTCGAGGAACTGGCCGCCCTTCGAGGGCTCATCAGCGGCCCATCCACCGTGGTGTTGAACAGCCCGCCGCTGGCCCGCCCGTGGAACGAGATCAGCGAGTACCTGCACCGTAAGAGCATCGTGGAGGACCCGCATGCCGAACTGGCGGTGATGACCACCGCCCGGGAGAAGGACTGCCAGTACGTCTTTTCGGCCCATGTGCGCATCGGCCGCAGGGTGGGCGTCCCCGAAGCGTCCATCGAATGTGCGCGGGGCAAGACGGACACCACCGGCCTGCCGGAGCATGACGCCATGGTGATCACCTACACCCGCCAATTGTTGCGTCAAAACCGGGTCCAACAGCCGGTCTTCGACTTCTTGCTGAACGCGCACGGGCCCGCCTGGTTGATCGAACTCACCGCCTGGATCGGGCGATACGGCGCCCTGGCGGGCCTCATCAACGCCTTCGAGGTGCCGGCCGGCGAGGGAGGCGAACCCCTGCCGGCCATGCCGTTCACGACGCCGCCCACCGGGTCCCCGGTGGCGCCGCCGCTGGCCCAACCCAGGGTGCCACTCGTGAACGACCGGGATATGGTGCCAGCCGAGCACCAACCCATCTTCGACGCTATCATCCAGGCGCGCGGCGCGGTCCGCGGACCCTTTGCCCTTGTCATGCACAGCCCGCCGCTCGCCAAACTATTCGTCGACCTCGACAGCTACCTCCGCACCGAGTCTCCGCTCCAAGGGCCGCTGCGGGAACTGATCATGCTGGCCACAGCGCGGGAGAAGGACTGCCGCTTCGTGTGGGCCGCCCACGTACCCTATGCCCGCCAACTCGGCCTGAGCGAAGCAACGATCGCCGCCGTTGCTATGCGTGGCGACCTCTCCGCCCTGCCAGAGGCGGACCGCGATACGGCGGAATACGTCCGGCAACTGCTCCGGACCAACCGGGTACCCCAGGTGCTCTTCGATCGCATACGGAACCGGCACGGCGTGCCCTGGATGGTGGAGATGACGTGCCTTATGGGGCAATATGGCATTCTGGCCGGCATCATCAACGCTTGCGAATTGGCGCCGGACCCGGAACGGGAGCAGATGCCGCTGGGATGAAAGGTGGTCAGCACGGGACCCTCTATCTCGCCCTCACCCCACCGGCCACGCCCTCGGATTCAGCGCCCGCATCAGCCGCCCCAGCGCCGCCTGGTAGCCCTCCTCGGCGCCGATGTCGCGGAAGTCGATCAGGGTCTTACGAAGCACGTCCGCTTCCAGGTGGTGCTGCCAGCCATCGAAGACGAAGCCGTCCAGCGTCAGCGGGATGAGGACATCAGCGTCAATCGTCGGGTGGTCCTTCTTGCGGCGCAACAGGCCTGCCTCCTTCTCCAGAGCACGCTCGATCTCGCGGAGGACGTGGTCGTTGTTTAGCGAATCCTCCGAGCACACGACGATGAGCTTCTCGTAGCTCTGAATCGCCCGGTCGATGTTCGCCCAGACGGGCCGGCCCCCCAGCGCGGACTCGGGAAACCACCAGACCTTGACTTTGTGCGCCTGCAACGCCCGGTAGAGCCGGCCTGTGAAGGCGGGGTCCTCGTTCGCGTAGCTCAACATCGACGGGTAGAACTGCAGGGGGTCCGCCGTAAGTGCGCTTGGCAGGTAAAGCAGCAGGGTTTCCGGCACACCCGACTCAATGAAGAAGTGACGCTGCTCGGCGCTGAATTCCCCGCCCATCGAACGGAGCGTTCGAATAAGGGTATCCACCCCAATCGATGAAGGGAAGTCGGAGTGCGCCGACTCCAGCCCCACGCATGCACTCATGTCGCAGCCAACAACAACAGCTCCGCTGAGGTCGGCCCTGCCGAGGTTGGTCCCGTTGAGGTTGGCGTCAATTAGTTGGGCCCCGCTGAGGTCGGCTCCGCTGATGTCGGCGTTGCTGAGGATGCTCCCACTGAGGTCGGCCCGGCTCAAGTTGGCCCCATATAGGTCGACTTGAACGAGGTCGGCCCCCCGCAGGTGTTCTTTTGGATGCGCCTCTCTCCACACAGCCAAACCGGCCGCCCCTTCACGCCGGATCGCCGCAACCAAGGTTTCATCCGCCAT
>SHYD01000070.1 GCA_009692945.1 Dehalococcoidia bacterium
CACCAACCACCAGCCGGGCCCTCTCGTGCACCGCAGAGCGATGACCGGTCGAAAGGTTGTCGAGCACGGTCACGCTGGTCCCCTTCTCAATCAGCAGTTCGGTGGTGACGCTGCCGATGTAACCGGCGCCGCCGATGACAAGCAGGTTGGCGCCCTCCATCAGCCTTCGTAAGCCTGGAACACCAGGCAGGCGTTCTGGCCCCCAAAGCCGAAGCTGTTGGAGATGGCGATGCGGACCGGGGCGCGGCGGGCGACGTTGGGCACGTAGTCGAGGTCGCAGGCCGGGTCGGGGGTCTGTAGGTTGATGGTGGCGTGGATAATCCCTTCCCGGATCGTCTGCACGGTGGCGATGGCTTCGGCCCCACCTGACGCCCCCAGGAGATGTCCGATCATCGACTTGGTAGAACTGATGGGGATTGTATACGCGGCCTCGCCAAATACCTGTTTGATTGCCAGCGTCTCCACCTGGTCGTTCAGCGGCGTCGAGGTCCCGTGGGCGTTGATGTAGTCCACCTCAGCGGGTGGTATCTCTGCGTCTTCGAGGGCCCACCGCATCGCTTTGGCCGCTCCCAGCCCCTGGGAGTCCGGGGCCACTTTGTGGAACGCATCGGCCGAGGCGCCGTACCCGGTCAGTTCGGCCAGGATGGGGGCTCCCCGGTTGAGCGCGTGCTCCAGGGTTTCCAGGAGCACGATCCCCGCCCCTTCGCCTGCGACGAAGCCATCGCGGTCCTTGTCGAAGGGCCTGCTGGCCAGGGCAGGGTCGTCGTTGCGGGTCGAGAGTGCCCGCAACGCACAGAAACCGGCCAGGGCGATCGCGCTGATGCCGGCCTCGGTGCCGCCGGTCACCATCACCCGGAGACGGCCCCGCCGCAATACTTCCATGGCTTCGCCGATTGCCTGGGTGGAGGCGGCGCAGGCAGTGATGATGGTGGAGTTATAGCCCTTGAGTCCGAGGGCAATGCTGACCTCGGCCGCCGCCATGTTGGGCAACTGCATCGGCATGAAAAAGGGGCTCACCCGGTTGCCGCCTCTTTCGATGATGGTGCGGACTTCTTCTTCGATGTTGGGGATGCCGCCGTTGCCGTTCCCCAGCAGGACCCCCATGCGGTCCGGATCCTCGGCGCTCAGGTCGAGCCGGGCGTGCTCGACCGCCATCTTCGATGCCGCAACCGCCAGTTGGCTGAACCGTGCCATCCGGCGGGCCTCTTTGGCGTCCATGAACTGAGCCGGGCTGAATCCCTTGACCTCGGCGTCGATGCGGGTGGTGTAGCCGGTGGCATCGAACTGCGTGATGGGGCCGGCGCCGGACCGCCCTGCCAACAGTGCAGCCCAGTACTCCTCGACGGTATTGCCCACGGGCGTCAGGGCGCCCATGCCAGTGATCACCACCCGGGGACGTCCGTCAGGCCGCTTGGTCTGTGGCATTCGCTACCAACCGCCTCTCACGTGATGCTCCGGAGGAGGGCGCCGGTCTCACCTTCTGTGGCAGGAGCGGCGCTCGGGGGTACGTAGACCTGCAGTCCGTCCGGGTTGCGTCCAAAGTGGGTCAGCGCTTCTCCAACGACGAACAACGATCCCGTGATGCAGACCAGGCCGTCCGGTCCCGCAATCTCGATGGCCCGTCGAATCCCCTCCGCTGTGCTCCCGCCCGGCTCAACGGTCATCCCGGCGGCGGCGAACGCGGCCGCCACGGCGTGCATGGGGGCTGACCGCGGGTTCTCTGACCGCACCGCGATGGCTCGATCTGCCACCGGGGCGAGGGCTGAAGCCATCGCCCCGACGTCCTTGTCCTTCGATGTCCCCACTACCAGGATAGCGCGTCGCCGGGAGAGCGTCCCTAGCGCGTCGCTCAACCGCTCGGCGGATGCGGCGTTTTGAGCCCCGTCGGCGATCACCAGAGGATCGTGCGACAACACTTCGAGGCGTCCCGGCCAACGGGCGGAGGCAATTCCGCCCACGATGGCATGGGCTGCGCGCTCATCGGCCCCCAGCGGCAGCTGCTCAGCCGCGACTACCGCGGTGGCGGCGTTCTCCAGTTGGACATCGCCCAAGAGGGTGGTGAACAGGTCGTAGCGGCGGTTGCAAGTGGTTATCTCGAAGTGCTGGCCGTCAAGATCCCGGCTGAAGAGACGGGTCGAGGCCACTCGACCCACGTCGACCAGGCGATCCCCTTGGGCCCGGCACCGCGTTCGAATCACCTCGCTTGCGTCGGGAAGCTGTGGCGCGGACACCACCGGCGTCCCGGGCTTGACGATGCCGGCCTTCTCCGTGGCGATGGCTGCGATGGTGTTGCCAAGCACCTCGGTGTGGTCGAGGCTGATGGGCGTGATGACGCATACGTCTGGGTTGGGGACCACGTTGGTGGCGTCCAGCCGCCCACCCAGGCCGGTCTCCAGCACCTGGGCAGTGGCCCCACATTCGGCGAAGTACATGAAAGCGGCCAGGGTCACCAACTCGAAGGTGGTCAGCGTCCCCCAGGCCGGATCACGGTGGTAACGCTCGACCTCCGGTTCCAGGCGCGCTATGAGCGGCGGGAGCGCGGTCTCCGGTATCATCGACCCATCGAGCCTGATCCGCTCTGGGAACACGCAGAGGTGTGGCGAAGTCAGCAGCCCGGTGCGGTAGCCGGCCGTCTGAAGAATGGCGGCCAGGAACGCCGCGGTGCTTCCCTTGCCCTTGGTACCGGCGATATGGACCGTGAGCCGGCCGAGGTGAGGGTTGCCCAACCGGTCCAGGATATGGTGGACTCGGCGCAGGTCGAAACGGGCCGCCTCACGGCTGTCATGCCGTTCAAAGTCGGCAAAGGAGTAGAGATACGCGAGGGCCTGGTCGTAGGTCACAGGGGCATCCGGGGTCTGTAAAGAACGGGGGCGGAACCCGCGGCATTATAGCACGCCTTGACAGTCAAATTGACCGGTTGCTAGACTTCAGGTCTGGCTGCCTCCTCCAGAGGGCGGCCCGACTCTTCTGTTCGCCCAACCCCGCGGAGGTCCCTTTTCATGAAAGTCACTATCAGCGTCATCAAGGCCGATGTCGGTTCCATCGGCGGGCACACCAAGCCGACTCCCGAGATGATGGATGCGGTCCGGGCCGAATTGGCGGCGGGCATTGCCCGCGGAGATGTCATCGACGGCCGGGTAACACATACCGGCGACGACATCGCCATCATCATGTCCCACACCAAGGGCGTGGCTAACCAGGACATCCATGTCGGCCTCGCCTGGAAAGCCTTCATTTCGGCCACCAACGTCGCGAAAGAACAGGGGAACTACGGCGCCGGCCAAGACCTGCTGGTGGATGCTCCCTCGGGCAACGTCCGGGGCGCAGGACCCGCGGTGGCTGAAATCGAGTTTGACCTGCTGCCCAACCACCGGCCCGCGGAGTCTTTCATGGTGTACGCCGCTGATAAGTGCGCCCCCGGCGCCTACAACCTGCCGTTGTACTTGGCGTTCTGCGACCCCATGCACAACGGCGGCCTGCTCCTGAGCCCGCGGCTCCACGAAGGGTTCACCCTCACCATCATCGACATGGACCATAAGGGCGGCGACCGGGTCATCAAACTGGACGTACCGGAGCGCATCTGGGACGTGTGCGCCCTGCTGCGCGACATGGACCGGTTCGCGATCGAGGCGATTCATTCGCGAGCGTTCCCGGAGGAGCAGGTGGCGTCGATCTCGGCCACCAGGCTCCACAACATCGCGGGGAAATACACCGGCAAGGATGACCCGATAGCGCTGGTGCGCAACCAGGGTATCTTTCCCGCGCCCGAGGAGCTCATAGAGCCCTACGTCATTGGCCACTACGTGACGGGTGACGCCCGAGGTTCCCACACCATGCCCATCATGCCGGTGGCGCTGAACACCCCCGTCGCAGGCATTTTCTGCCTGCCCATCGTGTCCTGCATTGGCTTTTCCATGGACGGCAACGGGCATTTCGCCAAGAACTACGTCGACTTTTTTGGAGATGTCACGTGGGACGCCACCCGATTGCATATCCAGCAGAAGGCGATTGAGATGCGGCGGCAGGGCTTCTTTGGCGTGGCCATGGCGTCCCAGACCGAGATCGCGTACACCGGCCTCATCGACACCCTCAAGAGCCTCGACAAGGAGTTCATCACCCGCTAGGCACGAGAGCAAGCGTGCTATAGTTGGCGAAAGGTGCTTAGCCGCCTCTGCCCCTGATGGCGGGGCGGCCAGCACCGGAGTAATGAGATGGGGTTGCCGGCCGCAAAACAGGGCGATCAAGTCGTCGCAGTAGACATCCATATCATCATGGTGCCGGCGCCGCCTGCGCCCCCCGTGCCCACCCCTTTGCCCCACCCTTTCGCGGGGATCATCAACGGCAGCCTGAGCAGCAATGTGAAGATCATGGGAATGCCCGCAGCCGTGCTGGGAAGCAAGGCACAAAACACGCCCCCACATATCCCCACCGCCCCCGGCTCCTTTCAGAAGCCACCCAGCAACCAGGCGACCATCATCGCCGGCAGCGCCACGGTGCTGATCAACAACAAGCCCGCCGCCCGGATGGGTGACAAAGCGATGACCTGCAACGACCCGTCAGACCTGCCCACCGGAACGGTCGTGGCCGTGGGCACGGTCTTGATCGGGTAGGGCGGTCCAGGCGTGGCGGAGAACCGCGACCTCACCTCGGCCCGGAGCTATCTGGGCTCCGGCTGGGCGTTTCCTATGAGAACGGATGGGCGGGGGCGGATTGCCCTCGTCAGCGAGGAGGATGCCCTCTCACGCTCCATCTTCCTCATCCTATCCACGGTCAAAGGGCAACGGCGGATGCGCCCCAACTTTGGGTGCGGCATCCATCAGTTCGTTTTTGCGCCGAACAACTCCACCACCATCGATCTGGTCCAGCACGAGGTGACCGAGGCCCTCAATTGGTGGGAACCGCGGATCACAGTGTTGGACGTCAACGCTCATCCCGACCCGGACGAAGACGCCCGCCTGCTCATCGAGGTGACCTATCTCATCAAGGCGACCAATGACCGCCGAAATCTGGTGTACCCCTTCTATTTCATCCCCGGTGAGGCCTGATGACCACTGCCCCGGTGACTCCCTTCATCGACCCCCGCCACTTTCAGGACATCGTCGACGAGGCGAAGCGGCGCATCGTTCAGTACTGCCCAGAGTGGACCGACCACAACGTGGGGGATCCCGGCGTCGCGTTGATCGAACTCTTCGCTTGGATGACGGACCTGATCCGGTACCGGCTCAATAACGTACCGGAGCGGGACTTCCGGCAGTTCCTGAAGCTCATCGGCGCCCAGCCGCGCCCCGCGGTTCCCGCATCAACCGAGTTGACATTCTGGTTGAGCGCACCCCAGACCGACGGCAAGCTGATCCCTAAAGGAACTGAGGTCACGATCCAGCAGTCAACAGCGGCGGAACGGGTGACCTTTTCAACGGATCAGGACCTCTGGATCAGAGTTCCGAGCCTCAGTTACTGCGTAACATCCTGGGCGCGCGACGGAAGAGACGACGACGAGGGCGAGCTTCGAGACGTTTCAGCATCCCTCGAGTTGAACAACGCCCAACTCTCGGTGTTCCAGGCACGGCCGCGGCCCGGGGATGCGGTCTATCTGGGTTTTCAGGAGAACCTCGGCGGGCAGGTGTTGCGGCTCAACCTACGGTGCGCAACCGCCCAGGGATTCAACATCATCCCGGAAGACCCCCCGATCATCTGGGAGTTCTGGGACGGGTCGGCCTGGCTTTCGTTGATGCCCGACCCCGAACACGTTGCGCTGCTGCCCTTGACCGACGGCGAACGGACCGCGATGGGCAACCGATTGGACGCCACGGCCGGTCTCAACGAAAGCGGGAGCGTCATCCTGCTGCTCCCCCGCACTTCCAGCATGAAAGTGCTGAACGTCAGCGGGAACCATATCGAGGCATGCTGGCTGCGTTGCCGCGCCTACCATCGCCACCCAGCGCAACCCTTCTACGACAGTTCACCGGTGGTACAGGGATTCACCACCGAGAGCATCGGCGGGATGGTGTCCGCCAGCCATGTCTTCACGGTGTTGGATGAAGAACTGGGCCGGAGTGATGGGACTTCGGGCCAGGTGTTCCGGCTTCAGCATGCCCCGATTCTGCCTAGAACGCCCAACACCGATGTGGAAACGGTCTTGGCCGAGGGGCTGGATGGTATGATGGAACCCTGGGCGGAGGTCATCACCTTCGGGAATTCCGGGCCGGGTGATTCACATTTCATGTTGGACGACCTGAGTGGCGAGGTGCGGTTTGGCCCCAGCGTGCGCGATGCAGGTGGTCAGGAGCACCGGTACGGCAGAGTGCCACCGGCCGGCAGGATCATCCGGTTCTCGCAGTACCGGGGCGGGGGCGGAAGCATGGGCAACGTCGGGCGGGGGACGCTGGTATTGCCCCGTTCGTCCTCCAACCTGGATTACGTGAACGCGGTGACCAACCTGCGGCCTGCGGTGGGCGGCAGGGACGGGGAAACCCTCGAAGAGTTGCTGCTGCGCGGACCGGACCTCGTGCGCACCCGGGATGTTGCCGTCACCCGCGGTGATTTCGAGCGCCTAGTGCGCCAGCAGTTCCCGCAGGTAGCGAACGTTCACTGCGTCGCGACGCCCGACGCCAGCGCGGGCGTTCCCGGCATTCGGGTGATGCTGGTTCCTGTGTTGCCTGCCCCTGGGCTGTTGCTCCGTCCCAACGATGTCTCGCTGGGGCAGCAGGGCCGTGAATTGTGCCGGGGGGTCAAGAGCTATCTCGAAGAGCGGGCTCCGCTGACTACCGAGCTAACCGTGACCCTGGCGGACTACGTTTGGGTGAGCGTCACAACCCAATTGGCCATCCAACGGTACGCGGACCTGGCGCCCTTTGAGTTGGAGGCGATGCGGGTGCGGATCCGGGAGGAGGCATCGGTCCGGCTCAACAACCTGCTCCACCCGTCCCAGGGTGGGCCTTCCGCCAGGGGCTGGCCTTTCGGCCGGTCCCTGACCCAGGCCGATGTTTTTGGGCTGCTCCAGAGCGTGCCCGGCGTGCGCTACGTCGACCATGTCGGATTCCGACCGGTCAGGTTCGCGGGCGGAAGGGCGGTGTTGGGGCACGAAGAAGCGCTGCTGACCCTCGACCCCAGCGAAGTGCTCTGTTCATACGAACACCGGATCACCCTGGTCGAGCCGTAGGCCGGGCGTAATATCTATGGCCCAACGGCGTTTTCAGTCACAGGGAGTGCGTTTGATAAGTGACGCGCTCACCACCGAAGCGGCGCTTCCTCAGAGTCCCGCCATCCTGACTGTAGAATCCGGCGCCATCACCGAACTACTCATCACCGCTGAAGCTCCTCTTGAGGCGAGGTCCATCGCCGATGCCGGGAGCCCGCTGTCCGTAGAGGGGTTGCCGGAGGCATGGTACACCGTGGCACGGCCGCCCCGGCCGGACCGCGGCAGGAATGAAGCCCGTTTGTTGATCCTGCACCCGCCCGATGGCGATCCTTCGGCTCCAAGCGGGGACTACCCGTTCAACATCGAGTGGAGCCCCCTGGGGCAATCCCGCGAAAGCTCCACGGTGCCCGCCCGCCTGCGGGTCCTCCCACCCGGAGGGACAACCATGCGCAGCCGGTTGATCGAGTATCTCCCGGCAGTATTCCGGGACCACGACCCGTTCATGGCCCGTTTTCTGTTGATTTTCCAAAGTGTCCTCGACCCCATCGAACAGATGATCAATACGACCGACCTGTACCTCGACCCGGAGTTCGCTCCGTCCAGGTTTCTTCCCTGGCTCTCGAGGTGGGTGGGGGTCGCGCCTGATCCGGACTCCGAGGAACGCTACCAGCGGGACCATATCCGGCAGGCGGCAGAACTGAGCAGCTGGAAGGGGACGCGGCGCGGATTGCGGCAGGCGCTGGAGATGGCGACCGGAGGGACGGTGCTCATCTCCGAAAATTTCGACGGGCTCCGGCTCGGATTCGACGCCGCACTGGGCATCACCTCGGAGTTGGGAGAACGCCAGCCCGGTTCAATTGCCGTCACCATCGTGGCTGCGCCAACCAGGATCCCTGACCCGGCACGGATCAACGCCCTCATCGATGAGATGAAGCCGGTGTTCGTGCGTCACTCACTGCGGATTATTGCGGTCGCCGAACTCGAAGGAGCCACCGATGCCTAGATTGACCGCATCGGACGGACAGACCTACGAGGTTCCTGCCGAGGGCTGCCTCATCGGCCGTGGCGAGCCAGCGCCGGGTGAGCCGCTGCTGCTGGATGTCGGAGGCCTCCCGGGGGGCAGGACCGTATCGCGCCGCCATGCCCGCCTTTTTCAAGAGCGGGACCGCTGGTTCCTGCATGTCGAATTGGAGACTCACAACCCCGTGACGGTGGCCGACCGCCTCATTGCACCCGGCGAGTCGGTCGCCTTGGGTTCGCAGGCCGCAGTCCGTATCGGCGACCTCCATCTTCTGTTCGACATCCGGGCGCCCGGCGAGGCGGCGCCGGAGGAGCAGCCCCCGGCCCCGAATGCCTGGGCGCCGTGGGCGCCGGCCCCGCAGCCCCTGACCGCTGCTGCGGGGACCGGTCCCATGCAGCGGGTCAACCCCTTCCGCGGCCTGATGATTGATGAAGGCGTCTGGGCTGATGCCCATGAATACCACCGGCGTCAGGCCAACCTTCATCAACTGGCGGGACATGGCTGGGGCATCGTTGAAGGCCTGGAAGTGGTGGCGGATGCGGCGGTACCGGGTGGGTTCATGGTTCGGCCGGGAGTCGCGATCGATCCGGCCGGGCGCACCATAATCTCGGCAGAAGAACGGCGTGTCCAGCCGGGATCATCGGCTGGCGGCATGGCCTTCGTAACACTCCAGTGGCAGGAGGTCCCCGGCGCCCCCCAGAATCCCGGAAACGGCCAGGACGAGTTCGCCCGGATCATCGAATCGGCCAGCATCTCCGTAGAGCGCACCATCCCTGCGCCGCCCGCCATGGAACTGGCCCGGCTCTTCCTGCGGGGGTTTCCCCGCAATGCAGCGGACCCCTTCGCTCCCCAGACCGGGGAGATCGACCTCCGCTACAGGGAAGTGTTGGCGGGGCGGCGCCGTATGGAGTTCATCGTGACCCAGGGACTGTTGGGCGGTGAACCCGATGCGATAGACTCGGCCCATCAAACAGGGTTGCGTTTCATGTTGAATGAGATCGGCAACGCCACATCGCTCCGGCCGCGCTGGGCGGGGGCGACCCAGCTTTCGACCATCCACGCCGGAGCAACCCTTTGTTATGTCACCTCGGCCGGGCCGATTGCCGTCGACGGTGCGGCGCTGGATGGCCTCCGCCGTTTCCTCCTCACCGGCGGTATCCTGTGGATCGACTGCTGCTCTTCTTCCCCGTCGTCCGGGTTCGCCGATGAAGCACGGGAGTTGACGAGCAAGTTGGGGCGGCGCCTCTCGGCCATCGAGCGGGGACATCCCCTATTGACCCTCCGGCACGTCTTTGGTCTTCCCCCCGTCATCGGTGGCCCCGGCCTCGATGTGCTCGAAGGCGACGGCATCGTGGTGACGCCGGGGGACTTCGGATGTGCCTGGCAGGGCGGTGCCGCCGGTTCACCCCTCCCTCGAGAAACGGTGCGGAGCGCCCTGGAGGTGGGGGTCAATGCCGCCGTTCATGCCTTCCGCCGTCAGCGTCCTTTCGACGCCCTCACGCTGGATGGGTAGACCGGAACTGAGAAGGGTCTGCACTCCGTGGCGTTGAACATGACCAGCCCCTCCGGAACGGATGCCGAGTCATTCATCGCCGAATTACGCACGGGGAATCGCCGGATCCAGGTGAGAGTCGCCGGAACCCAGCGCCTGTTGCTGGGCCGCCGGACCGAGGGTGAAGACGCAGCCCCGGATATCGATCTCGGTGAGATTCCCGGCGGGCGAACCGTCTCCCGCAAGCACGCGTATCTGTCGCACCGGGATGGCCACTGGCTGCTGGAGCCCGACGCTTCGGCCGCCAACCCCACGCTGCTGAACGGCGCCGTTCTGGAGTATCGTGCTCCATCGCAGGTTGGGGCCGCAGATCAGTTGCAGTTGGGCGGGGTAACCCTCACCTTCCACCCCTTCCAACAGGCCCCGCCCGACGTCATCAGCCTGGAACTGGAATCGACGGAGATCGATGTGATCCCCGGTGAGCCGGTCCAAGTGTTGGTGACCCTGACCAACCATACCGGACGGGTCGAACGGTTCCAGGTCGAGGCAATCGGGCTTCCCCCGTCGTGGTACCGCCTCTACCTGCCGGACGCCATGGTCTCCACCCCGGCCGTCTACCTGCTGAACTCGCCGCCGGGCGCCGTGCCCATTCCTGAGGCTCGGCAGCGCCTCCGCCTGATCATTCAGCCCCCTCGGGACGCAAAGGCGACGGCCGGCACGTACCCTTTTCAGGTGATCGCCACCACCTCTGGAGAGCCGCGAGAGCGGGGGTCGGCTGACGCGATATTGCGCGTTGAGCCCTTCGAGCAACTCGAACTGGCAGTCGAGCCCGACGAAATTCGCGGTGTTCAAGCCGCCTATAAAGTGGAATTGAGGAACCTGGGCAACGCCACGGCGTCCGTTCAACTCAAGGCCGCGGGAGAGGGTCTCGCCTTTGATTGGGGCGAACCCCTGGCGGAAGTGGCGGTCGAGAATGGGGAACGCCGGGTGGTCGACCTGATAGCCCAGGCCAAGAGCCGGCACTGGCAGGGAGTGGACTTCCGCTACAATTTCTGGATCTCGGCGAAGGCGGGAATTGCTGAGCCCCCGCCGCAGCGGGCGCAACTCATCGTGCCGCCGCGCATACCCGCCTGGATCCAGGCCTTCTGGGGTACGTTCTACGCGCTGCTGGCTCCGGTGATCCTGCTGGTGTTGATTCTGGTGTTCGCGTACCTGTTCCTCCGCCCCCCCGACATCTTGAACCTCAAGACCGAGATCCAACAGGGCCGCCGGGTCAGCCTCACCGCCCTGCTGGACCGCCCCTGCGTGACACCGAAGGTGGAGGGCGGCCCGGGCGATTTCCCGCTGGTGAACGACAAAGGAGAGCGGCGGTCCGATTGCGGCTTCTGGGGCGGGCTCACCGCCGCGTTGCCGTGGGTCGCCCGGCCGGTGGTCTGGAACGGGATCGCTCCGCTCCAGGCCCAGCCGCTGACGCTGGTGGTTTGGGCGCAAAACCTGCTCGGGATCTCCAGCAGCCAGAACCTCAACGTTCCGGCAGTAGCGGTTCCCGAAGTGGTCTCCTTCAAGGTCGATCCCCCTCGCTTGAAGAAAGAGACCGAAACAGTGGAATTGAGTTGGCAAACCCGCGGGGCCAACGCAGTAAAGGTGCTGCGTGTCGACAATGTCGGTGCGGTGGACGAGTCGGTTCCCCGCGACCTGAACGTGCCCATCACCCAGGTCGCCGGCGCCATCAGTGACACGCTGCGCAGCGGGACGACCGACTACCTCCTGCTGGCTGCCATCGCCGACCAGGACCCGACGCCCGAATCCATGTTCCGGATCCTGGTCCAATGCAGTTCCGGTCTGGAGGAGGTCAACGCCTGCGTCGCACGCAAATCGAGGCTCGCTTCGGCGGAACTGAAGTTCGCTCAGTGCAAGCCGAAACTGCTTAACAAAGAGCGTTGTGACCTGCCGGACGTGGTGATGAGTGTCCTGCGGGTGGTGGTGGAGAAGCCGGTCATCACCGCGTTTTCGGCAGCGGTCCCTCAGGTCAACCCGGGAGGGGAAGTGCTGCTCAAGTGGGATACCCAGAATGCGACGAACCTAGCGCTGGTGACCAAGGCGGCAGGAACCCCCATGGCAGGAGGCCTCTGCACGACGCCCACCCCGGCTCCAGCGCCGCTGGTCTCGCCGCTGGACCTGCACCTCAACCAACTCGTGGTCACCGCGCTCTGCGATGTTGAGTACCTGATCCGGGCGGGCAACGCAGGGGGATTCGTGGAGCAGGGGATCAAGCTCAAAGTTGCGCCCATCGACGTTGTGACGTTCACGGCACAGCCGGTATCGGTTGCCAAAGGGGATCCGGTGACCCTCACCTGGAACGCCCTGGGCGCAGCGTGGCTCGAGTTGCAACCCGGAGGCATCATTGGCCCAGGGGAGACGAGCCGGGTGGTGAAACCCGAGGCGACCACCGAATACACGCTCACCGCCTACGGACCAAACCGGTCGGGGCAGCCGGCCACCAAACAGGTTACGGTCAACGTCGGCCTGCCGGCCGTGAAAGCAGACTTCTTCCAGGCGGTCAACCCGGTGCTGAACAAGGGTGAGTCGACGACGCTCCTGTTCAGCGTTCAAAACGCCCGGCAGATTACCATCACCGGCAGCGACAAGTCGGTGGCGCTCGACGAACCCGTGGCCAGCCCCACCGTTCAGATGAGCGTGACGGTCAGCCCCCAACAGACCACGGTGTACACCCTGACCGTGAAAAACGAGTCCGGACAGGTGGCACTCACCGCAACGGTGACGGTGCAGCCGGCGGGGCCGGCAGCCGTGCCTTCGGCCACTCCGGCGGCCACTGCGGCAGCCTCTCCCGGCGCCCAAACCGGAGTGCCGCCCGGATCGCGCTGAACGGCGACCGATCTGGATGTATCTAATCAATGTCAGGGGTTCGGGGGTATGAGCCACTTCCCCCACCCCAGGAAAAAAGAGGTGAATTCTATGTGGGGGGCACCCCATAGGAGTGGGCAGGTTTCTCGTCGGACAACCTCGAAGCCTGTACTTCCCACCCACCCATTCCGTTGGGGTGTGGGGACACCC
>SHYD01000071.1 GCA_009692945.1 Dehalococcoidia bacterium
CCTTGTCCGACCCCATCTGATATCGTGTCCCCATAGCGTACCCTTCCTTGCTCGCCCCTCATTGAGGCGGTGTTGCTCTTCACCTGGAAGGGTACGCTCCTTTTTCGACCGGAGCCCAATTTCCACAACTTCTGATGCTAGCTCCAAGGGCCTGTAAGGCGGGGCCTTTCTTTATCGCATACCGAACATTGCCGGAGGAGGCGCGGCCGCGGTCAACCTACCCCAGCGCGCCGACGAACTTCCCGTCGCAGAAGAGGTCCACCCCTGCGCCATTGGTGGGCAGGGGGACCAGCAGGCGGGCGGCGCGCCGGCGCTGCTCCCCGGAGAGTCCCGGTTGCCCCAGAACCTCCTTGCGGAGCCGGTCCCACTGTTGTGAGGTCACATCCACCCGCACCCGTTTTCCTGCCAACCGACACCTCCCGGGGGCATCGCCGTGCTCTGCCCCGGTCTAGTTCTCTTTGATTTCCAACGCACGCCGGACCTCGCCCAGCGCACGTGTTGCCTGCTGGTAACGTCGCAGCGCGTCGGGCCCCGGTTGGTCGCGTGCCTCCTGGTCGGCAAGGTCATGAGCATCCTCGGCCTCGTCCGCCAGGGTCCGCAGCTCATCCAGCGTGCGCCCAGCCGCCAGTTCCTGGGCCGCCGCTTCGTTTATGTCACCTTTGTCAATCGGCCGGCTCGTTACCCGGCGCGGCCGGCGGCGGTAGGCGGAAGGTTTTCTTGCCAAGGATCATGCTCCCTGCCAGCTGGTTCACTTCTTCTTGGGGCCCTTATTCACCATGGGCGGCTTCGAGGGTTTCTTCGCCGTATTCCCGCCTTTTTTCGACATGCTTCCTCCAAATGCTGTTTTTTCGTAGCGATGACGGGCCAGCGACCTAACGGTTCAGGATCACATGCCCTTCCCGCTCGATATGTCCGCTGTAAAGAGCGGCTGCTCCATCGAGATCGCTGTAATGCTTGGTGGCCGGGGCTCCGGCCGCCGGGGCCGCCGGATCGAACACCCGAAAATAGGTGACGTTGCGCCCCGCGTACCGCCCTTTCTGCAATACCATGCGCAGGGGCACAGCCGCAACGTCGGTCAGTCCTCGTTCCTGCAGAAGCACGACGCGCACCACCTGGGTCAGCGGCCGGACATCAGATCGATCCATCCAACTCCACATGGCGCCCCGCCTTTCCCGGCACGGATTCGATCCGCACCACGTTGCAATGCGCCAGCCGCTCCCTTAAGGCAGCGGCCGCCTGGGTGCCACTTCTGCAGCCGGGCCGCTACCGCACCACCGGCTTCTTCCGGTGCATCAGGCTCCACTCGGCCACCCGGCAGCGATAGGCCGCGGCCACCAGAACCGCCATCCCCGGAAGGGCTCCCGAGACCACCAACTGGCTCACCGCCGTATCAAAGGCCTTGCTCAAGAACAGGCTCTCCACTGAGACGGGGGTTTCCACCCATTTGGCGGCACGGAAACGCGGATCATCGTTGCATGCATCGGCCAGCGCTGGGGTGTCGAGCTGCTGGGAGGCGGGTTCTCGCTGGGTATCGCCGCGGAAAGGCATGGTTGCTCGCTATCCGATTGAAGGCTGAGATGTGACGCCAGCCATCTCTACCGCATCAGGCGCCCACAACAGGTCCAGCAGCCGGCCCACCGTGATATCCCGGTCCTGGATGCGGTCGACGGGCCGTTGGATATCCACATTATAGCGGTTGCGCCGGCCGAGTTTTTCACGATCAAGGTATCCGGCGGCGTTGAGGTCAGCGATGACCTTGCGGGTCGCCCTCTCGGTGATGCCCACCGCATGGGCGATCTCCAGTCCGGTGTTCTCCGGGATCAGGCTGACGTGAAGCAACACCTTGGCGTGGTTGGTAAGAAAGCTCCACTGTGGCATTGTGTTCATGGCCGGACCCCAATCGGTTGACGTTGATCCGGGAGGCTGGTACCGTGGAACGATGCTGTTCCCAACTTGTGTAGTATTGCATGTTTGAACGCTGATTCATAGGCCCAACGGGCGGGAAGCGGGTGCACCAGTGGCAGAAGGCACGGTCAAAAAATTGGTGAGCGATCGTGGGTTCGGGTTTCTCCTCCCCGATGGGACGCCGGAGCGAGGAGCCGACCTCTTTTTCCACCGGTCCGATGTCTCCGGAAACGGGTTCGACGCTCTGAGGGAGGGGCAACGGGTCTCCTACGACCTGGGCAAGGACGAACGCCGCGGCACCCCCAAAGCAATGAACGTAAAAGGCGCTTAGCCGGTTCCCATATCCCAGTGCGGCGCGGCCGGGTAGCCGCCGCACTGGGATATCACACACTCAGAACAGCAGGGGCAGAAACCTTGGGAGCAGGCGTGCAGTGCGGCAGCCCTTTGGGGTGGGGCAACTGAAGGGTTGCGTTCGCATCCCCAGTGACCGTTCGGCTCCCGAAGCCAGCATAGTTACTCCCCAAGTATCCGCTCAGTGTCAGGGGTTCGGAGGTATGAGCCACTCCCCCCACCCCAGGAAAAAAGAAGAGAATTCTATGTGGGGGGCATCCCC
This sequence comes from Dehalococcoidia bacterium, assembly GCA_009692945.1. GTDB lineage: Bacteria > Chloroflexota > Dehalococcoidia > SHYD01 > SHYD01 > SHYD01. Next base: position 2,519 of record SHYD01000071.1, read on the forward strand.
ACTCCCCCGCAGAGGGCTGCCGCCCTCGTGCACTCCAGCTCCTGAGCCCGGCACCCGTCAACAGTGAACTCTTGCCTCCCCCAAAACGCGGTTGACAGCCTGGGGAGCGTTTTGTAAGCTGCTCTCGAAACCCTCCGCCCAGGGGTTTGCGTTCGGGCGCTGCGGGAGGGCATCGACGATGAGGGAAGCGCCTCTCGCCTGTGATGCCATCGGCGGGCCTCGCCTACGGCGTCCTTGATAACGACGAGGCCTACAACCTCATCGCGTTCCTGCAGAGTGTGCCCGCGGTTGCCCGCCCCGGCGGGCGCCGCCGCGCCCCCCGGCGGCAGCGCCGGCGCCCGCCGTCCCCTTGGCTCCGGCAACGCCGGGTGCGCTCCCCAACACCGGCGACGGCCATCTGCCGCGGCTGGCCGCCATCGCGGTGCTGGCCGGGACCGGAGCGCTGGGGTCGGGCCTCTGGATTAGGCGACGCCGGGTTTAGCCCGGCGGAGCATTGCGACCACAGGGGGCGCTCGCGTGATGCGCGCGCCCCTTCCCTATGCCAAGCAGCATGACCATCCAAGGCGGACTTCCCAGAAGCATCGCAGTTGCTGCTGCCCTTGTCGCGCTGTCTTTGGTGACGGCGTGACAGGCGGCGCCGGCGTCGCCCACCCAGGCCCCGGCGGCGCCGGCCACCACGGTGGTGAACACACCAACCCCCGTTCCCTCCCCCTCACCCACCGCGTCCCCATCCCCAACGCCGGAACCAGCCGCAACCGCGGCGCCGACAGACATCCCGATCCCCGCCACGGCCCCCACTGCGGCCCACGCCCCGCCCACCCACGGAGACGCCGGTGCCACCCACCCCAACGCCGCCTCCTCCGGCGGGCAACTTCCAGAGCGGGCGGCAGGTCTTCGTAACGGTGGGCTGTTCCACCTGCCATCGGGCCGACGGCACAGGCCTCGTCGGGCCACGCATTGCGAATACAAACCTCTCCTTTGCGGAGGTGCTCGGCCAGCTGCGCTCACCCCGGGAAGGGATGCCCCCCTTCGGCCCGGAGACCGTCTCCGACCAGCAGGTCCGCGACATCTACGCGTTCCTGAAGTCGCTACCGTGATGGAGCCCTTCGAAGCGGGCACGGGGAGTCATCAGAGGTGGGCCCCCATAGGGGTGTGCACCCTTCGATTCATGCCTGGATGCTGGCCTTAGGACGGGGATGTGCAGAGGGGGCGGAGCCCCTTCTGCCGGGGTGTGGGGTGCCCCCACACACAAAAATCGTTCTCTTTTTTCTGGGGGCGGGGTAGAGAGCAGGGGAGCGATGGTTGTCAATGTCGTCTCGTGTCCCAGACCCGAACAGTTACGCAAGGTCGTGCCCTGATGACTCGCGTGGGCGGCGCCGGGTACAATAGGACGGAGCACAACAACCATCAGGGCGGCTGATGGATCACGGAGGACTCGAATGCACATTGACGAAGCACGGCAGCGGGGCAACGACCTGCTCCGGTATGCATCGCGCTGGTGGGCCGGCGAGGCCGAGGTGGTGCACACCTTCTTCAGCCGTACCCGTACACCCGGCGAGCATCTCCGCTGGCTCCGGATGCAGGCGTTCAAGGAACTGCAACCGAAACCCGAGGGACTGATCGAACGGCTGGTGCTCCAGTTGAAGGACGGGTTCTACACCCTGGAGGAGAAGACCAACCGGACGGAGTACCTGGAGACCATCGATTTCCTGTTGGAGGAGTTCCGTCACTACGTCCTCTTCGCCGACGTCATCGACGCCATCACCGGGTCCAAACTCACCACAGAGGAACTGGCGGGCTACGAGGTACCCGAGGAGACGCGCCTGGCGGCGATGCGCCGGGACTACATCCAGAAGCACGGCCAACTTGCCCGGGCCGCCTCCTCATTCTGTGAGGGCGGCGGCGCCTCGCTGTTCTACGAGGGGATGCAGATCAGCGGCGACCCGGTGAGCGACAGCATTGCCGCGGCCTGCCGCAGCGTGTACGAGGATGAGATGGACCACGCCCATCACGGGGTGGAGATGATGGTGCAGGCAGCGAGTACCGAAGAGGACTGGAAGCTCGCGGAAGAAATGGTCGCCGCCATCTCCCGGCAGCGGCTTCGGATGCGCAATCAGCAGTTCGGCTTTCCGCTCGGCGAGGCGCGGCTGGCGGAGATCGCCGAAGGGAAGATCGAAGTGCCGGCCCGGTTCCAGGCGCTGCTCGTCTGAGCCGCTCCAGGACAGGAGTTGACTCAACGTAAATCCACAGAAATTACGGCAGAGAAGAATTTGGGGCAGGTTTGCAGAGGGCAGCAGCCCTTTGCCGGGGATTCTTGGGGGGCACCCCCAAGAACAAACCCTCTCAATTGTGGTCGGGGTGGGGCGGTAGAACGCCTGCGACCTCGCCACGAGCGACATACGACCCCCGAAGCCTGAGTTGTTACGACTCAGCCATGTGGCACGAATTCAATCGAAGGAGTCAGACGATGTCGATTATCGGGGTTTTGATTGGGGCGGCCCTGCTGGCGGCCGGGTTTATTGGGAAATCGGAAACGCCGGTGTTCATCACCGGTGGCATGATTATCATCGCCGTCTCCATCGTTTGGGGCCTCCAGAGCGACGGCAAAGCCTCGAATGGCAAGAAATCGTCGCACTGACGCGGTCAACCACGGGAGTTCAACCAGCACCGCATCTAAGCTACGGGGGAAGTTCGGAGCTGGGCGGGCCTTGACACAGGCGTGACCGTGTGTATTATCAACGTGAGGTCAACGCCTCAGCTACGAAATCTTCACCGGAGGTAAGGGAATGGCGCAGGCATATTGTGTGAAGTGCAGGGCATCCCAGGAGATCAAAAACCCGACCCAGGTGGCCCTGAAAAATGGCCGCCCGGCCACCTCGGGCGTATGCCCGGTCTGCGGCACCAAGGTCTTCCGTATCGGGAAAGCCTAGCGCCGTTGCTGCCGGTCAGTCCGGCAGCGTAATCCCCACCTTCTTCAATAGCAACAAGGGGTTCTCCCGGAGCACATTCGCCAGTAGTTCCGGGGGGATACCCGCCCCCCGAACTACCATCTGGGCGAATGGCTCGGTCAACAGATCGCCGGGAGCGTGAGCGTCCGAGTCCAGCACCAGTCGAGCGCCCGCCTTCAATGCTGTAACCGCCACATGGCCGTTGCAAAGACTATGACCCCGGCGGGCCGATAACTCCAGGAACACATTCCGCTCGGCGGCGATCTCCGCCTCCTCGGGCGTCAACAACCCCGGGTGGGCCAGAATATCCACATCGGGGCAGAGCAACGCCGCCCGGTTGGTGCCCGGCTCCACCGGCTCGACGGTGGTCTCGCCATGCACAATCACGACCCGAGCCCCCAACGCCTTCGCGTGGGCGGCGCACTCGGCGATGGCGGCCGCTGGCACGTGGGTCAGTTCGACCCCTGGAAGCGCCACCATGCCCCAGTAGCGCATGACTAGGTCGCATTCCACGATGAGTTCCTTGGTGATCCGCTCGACGGTCCCCATGGCCGCGTGGTCGGTGATGGCCATCGCCCGGTAGCCGTTGACCATCGCCCGGCGGACCAACTCGACGGGCGAAAGTTCGCCGTCACTCAGGACAGTGTGGGTGTGGAAGTCAAAGATCATCGATCGCCCCCAGCCTTCTTGGCTTGTTTCCAAGCGTCGAAGGCCTGCAATACTTCGGGGGTGGCCCCCCGCACCAACGTGATCAGCCGGTTCACCGCGCTGCGAGCTTCCGGCGAATTCATCTCGACACCCTCGCTTTGGAGGGCGTCAACCCGCTCCTGGGCCGTTTTCAAGTCTTCGAGCCGGTCTACTTCGGGCACTCCGTTCACCGCTGAATTCCAGGATACCGCAATTTGTTCCTCGCTACGGGCGCAAAAGGAAAGGTGCGCCCGTTGGCGCACCTTTCCGAGCCGCCTGTCTGCTGTCAACTACTGAGCGTACTCGATGGCGCGGATCTCACGGACCACCGTCACCTTGATCTGCCCGGGATACTCCAGCGACTCTTCGACTTTGCGGGCGATGTCGCGGGCCATCCGCATTGCCCCGAGGTCATCGACGGCGCTGGGCTTCACCAGGATGCGCAACTCACGCCCAGCCTGGACCGCATACGATTTTTCCACCCCGGGATAACCGTTGGCAATCTCTTCAAGGGCCTGGAGCCGCTTGACGTAGCGGTCCATCGACTCCGCCCTGGCCCCCGGCCGGCCACCGCTGATGGCGTCGGCCACCTGGACGATGGAGCCCTCCAGGGTGTTGGTGAACCAGTCATCGTGGTGTTTGGCCACGCAGATCACCACCTCACGGGACTTCTCGTAGCGCTCCACCAAGCTGGCGCCGATTAGGGCGTGCGGCCCCTCCATCTCGTGGTCCATCCCCTTGCCGATATCGTGCAGCAGAGCACCCTTCTTCACGATGTTGACGTTCGCGCCCAACTCCGAGGCGATGATGCCCGCGAACTTGGTCGACTCGACGGAGTGCTCCAGCACGTTCTGGCCGTAGCTGTAGCGGAACTTCAGCCGGCCGAGGTACTTGGCGAGTTCGGGATGGATGTCGGGCAGCCCGGCTTCGTAGATGGCGCGTTCGCCCTCTTTGATGATGACCTGGTCAACCTCGGCCTTGGCCCGTTCCACCACTTCCTCGATCCGGGTGGGGTGAATACGGCCGTCCGTCACCAGCTTCGACAGGGAGAGGCGGGCGATCTCCCGCCGGACCGGGTCGAAGCACGACAGCGTGACCGCATCGGGAGTGTCATCGATGATGATGTCGACACCGGTGGCGTGCTCAAGGGCCCGGATGTTGCGGCCCTCGCGACCGATGATCCTCCCCTTCATATCGTCGCTGGGGATGGGGACCACGGACGTGGTGGTGTCGGAGATCACCTCGGAAGTGACCCGCTGAATCGCCTCGACCAGGATCTCTCTCGATCGGCGCCCGGCGTCCTCGCGGTACGCCTTCTCGAGTTGGATCAGCCTGCGGTTGGCATCCTCGCGGATCTCCTGCTCCACCATCTTGAGCAGGGTGTCCTTGGCCTCGATGGTGGTGAGTTCGGCGACCCGCTGCAGTTCCTCGAGTTGGCGGTCCTTGACCTTTTCGATGTCGGCCTTCAGACCGTCGAGGCCCTGCTCCTTGTCAACGAGCTGGCGTTCGCGCGTCTCGTTCTGCTCGACCTTGCGGTCGAGGTTCTCTTCCTTCTGTGTGAGCCGCCGCTCAATGCGTTGCAGTTCCTGGCGGCGCTCCCGGACCTCTTCTTCGGCCCGGCCGCGAACCGTCATCGCCTCTTGGGTGGCGTGGAGGATCAGGTCCTTCTTTTCTGCCTCAGCCTGCGCCCGCAGGCGCTCCGCTTCTTCGCGTGATGCTCGGAGTTTTTGCTGTACCGCGTTCGTGCTGATGTAGAACCCAAGGACCCCACCCCCAACTGCCACCACGAGAACGGCGACAACCCAAATGAAATCGGGCATCGTATCCTCGCTTCCTCACCCCTAAATTAGCTACCCTCATCTCGCATCAGGAATCGAAAAACCCTGGCTGGAAGACACCCTTATCTTAAGATTGGCCTCTCACTATTGTCAACTTGAACGGAGCCGGGGTAAGAGTTCACATTCGACTGGATCTCAGTTGGGACGGCGAAGATTCTCGCTTCGCTCGAACAGTAACGAGCCGCCGCGCGCACCGCCTCGATATGAGTTCACATTCGAGGGGCTGCCAGGATCGGGGGCGGGAGTGCACGAGGGCAGCAGCCCTCTGCCGGGGGCGCGGGGGTGCCCCCCGCAGAGAATTCTCTTCTTTTTTTGGGGTGGGGGGAGTGGCAGATGCCGCCGAACCCCTGACATTAAATAGGTACCGATTCACGTTTACCAGCACTCACCCCCTCTGGTAGGATTGGCAACGGCGCCCGCGGGGACCGAGGTGATACCGCTCCCACCGTCCGGCGAGCGGGTACGAGTATCTACTGAGATAGTCCCAACGGGCGCCGCGCGGCCGCGACAAGGGAGGTCCATCAGCACATGGCCCGTTACCGGGTTGGGATCGACATCGGCGGGACGTTCACCGACCTCTGCGTGCTGGATGAGCAGACCGGCGAGTTCATGAACCGCAAGGTCTCCACCACGCCGCGCGACCTGGCGCAGGGCGTGATGCAGGCGGTCGAGGGCTTCCTGAGTGGGGGGCGGACCGCCGAAGACGTCACGCTGCTGTTCCATGCCAGCACCGTGGCCACCAACGCGCTCTTGGAGCAGAAGGGCGGCAACACCTGGCTGGTCATCACCGAGGGTTATAGCGGCGTGTACGAGACCCCAGAACTCAGCGAGGTGCGGCTGGGTTCCTATAACTACCTCGCCTACCCCAAGCCCCGGCTGCTGGCGCCGCCCCGCCAGACGGTCCAGATCCGGGAGCGGGTCGATTTTCAGGGAAAGGTGCTGACGCCGCTCGACGATGCGGACGCCCGGGCCCGGCTCCAGCGGCTCGGCGCCTCCGAGGTCGATGCCGTGGCCATCTGCTTCCTGTTCTCGTTCATGAACCCGGAGCACGAGCAGCGGGTGCGGGCGCTGGTCCAAGAGGCGGCGCCCAACGCCCGGGTGTACATCTCCTCCGAGACCCTTCCTCAGATCCGGGAGTACCCGCGGCTGGTCACCACCGTGGCCAACGCCTACGTCGCTCCCATCGTGGTGCGCTACATCGAAGACCTCGAACGAGCGCTGGCGGCACGGGGCTTCCGCCACCGGCTCTACGTCATGCTCTCCACCGGCGGCTGCCTCACCACCGGCATCCTGAAGCGCATCCCGGTCTCGATGATCGAGTCGGGGCCCGCGGCCGGAGCGCTGGCGGCCGCCTACCTGGGACGGCTCACCGGCGCTCCCCGCATCATCTCCTTCGATATGGGCGGCACCACCGCCAAGGCCGGGATCATCGAGAACGGCGAACCCCGCACCGTCTCCCGCTTCCAGGCGGGCGAGTGGCTGCTGGGCATCCCCTCGCTCGACCTGGTGGAGATCGGTTCAGGCGGCGGCAGCATCGCCTGGATCGACCGCAGCGGCATGCTGAAGGTTGGGCCCCATAGCGCCGGCGCCGACCCCGGCCCCGCCTGCTACCAGCAGGGCGGGCTCGAACCAACGGTGACCGATGCCGACGTGGTGCTGGGCTGGCTCAACCCCGAGTACTTCCTCGGCGGCGAGGTGGCGCTCAACGCCGGCGCGGCTCGGGAGGCGGTCCGCACCCACGTGGCGGAACCCCTGGAGCTCGACGTGACGGCCGCCGCCGACGGCATCATCCAGATCGTCAACTCCCAGATGGTGGAAGCGCTGCGTCTGGTCACCGTTTCCCGCGGTGAGGACCCCAGGGAGTTCACCATGGTGGCTTTTGGGGGCGCAGGACCGGTGCATGCCGCGGCGCTGGCCGAAGAACTCAAGGTTCCCCGCGTGATGGTGCCATTGGCGCCGGGGGTATTTTCCGCCATGGGCCTGCTGGTGTCCGACCTCAAACGGGACCACGTGCACACCCACGTGAACGACTTGCGGGAGGTCCCAGCCACCCAGATCCAGGCACGCTTCGAGCAGATGGAGGCCGCGGCGCGAGAGGAACTGAGCAGCGAGGGTATCGCCGCCGATCTCATCACCTGCGACCGAGCCCTCGACCTGCGCTACAGCATCCAGAAGTACGAACTGCCGGTGCCGGTGGCCGCAGGATCGCTCTCCGACGCGCAGAAGCCGGAGTGGCGGGAGCGGTTCGACCAGCGCCACGAACAGACCTTCGGCACCCGGGCGCCGGACCAATCGGTCGAGATCGTCAGCTACCGGCTCACCGCCAGCGTCAAGCTGCCCAAACCCGACCTGCCGGTGTACACCCCCGGCACGGCTGACCCCTCCGCCGCGCTCAAGGGCCGCCGCAAGGCCTACTTTGGGGCAGCGGGTTGGGTGGAAACGCCGGTGTACGATCGGATGCAGTTGGCCACAGGCCATCGCTTTGCCGGACCCACCATCATCGAGCAACCCGACTGCACCATCGTGGTCCACCCGGGGCAGAACGCTTGGGTCGACCGTTTCAAGAACGTCATCATCGAGATCGGCGGGGGGCAGGTATGAGCACCATCACGACCATCGATCCCATCGCCCTGGAACTCATCAATTCCAAGCTGACCGGCATCGTGGATGAGATGCGGGCCGTACTGTTCCACAGCGGCTACTCCACCGTGTTGCGGGAGTCGGAGGACGGCAGTTGCGGCCTGCTGGACGCCCAGCTCCGCACCGTCGCCACCTCGAAGAAGCTGCCGCTGCACTTCGGGTCCTTCTCGGCCATCCGGGACCATCTGCACAAGTACTACTCCCAGGATGAACTGGAGGATGGCGACGTCCTGCTGTTCAACGACCCCTACGAGGGCGCCGCGACCCATCCCCCGGACACCATCACGCTCATGCCGGTCTTTGCGGGCAAGCGCCTGGTGGGCTACACCGCATCGCTGGCGCACAAGCCCGACCTGGGCGGCCCCCGCAGCAAGGGCAACGCGCGCGACCTATGGGAGGAGGGGCTGGTGATCCGGCCCATCAAGTTCTACTCCCGAGGCCAGGTAAACCGGGAGGTGGAGCGGCTCATCGCCTCGAACAGCCGGCTGCCGGTGGAGACGCTGGGCGACCTGCGGGGCCAGGTGGCCTCCTGCCGGGTGGGCGCCGAGCGGCTCAAGGAACTGTGCCAACGCTTCGGCCCCGACGTGGTCGAGGCCGCCTCGCAAGAACTCATGGACCGCCTTGCCGCCCGGCTGCGGGAAGAACTGCGCGCGCTGCCCGACGGCTCCTTCGAGGCGGTGGGCATGCTGGACCACGACAGCATCGACTTCGACCGGCCGCTGCACTGCCGGCTGAAAGTTACCAAGACGGGCGACGACATCCTGTTCGATTTCACCGGGTCCGACCCCCAGGCCAAGGGGCCCATCAACTGCATTGCCCCCTTGATCAAGAACTGCTGCTATTTCGGCCTGATGGCGATGACCGACCCCAACCTGCCCTTCAACCACGGCTTTGTCGAAGTGGCCCGCACCGCATTCAAGGAGGGCACCATCGTGTGCCCCCGCCCCGGCTCGGCGGTCAACAACTACGTGCCGCTGGCCTACCTGGCCTCGGACGTGGTGCTGGCGGCGCTGGGCGGCCTGTGGCCGGAGAAGGCGGTGGGGTCGGCCGGCGGCGGTGGCGGCATCCTGCTGCGGGGTGCCGGCGCGGCGAGCCGGAAGCCCTGGGTGCTGCTCGAACTGCTGGACACCGCGCTGGGCGCCACCAGCACCGCCGACGGCATCTCGCTCATCCATGGCACGCTGGGGATGGGCCAGTTCCGTCCCGGCCCCATCGAGATCCATGAGACCGAGTTCCCGCTGCGGGTCACCCGCTTCGAAGTGTGGACCGACTCGGGCGGCCCCGGCCACTTCCGTGGCGGCCTGGGCAGCCTGCGAGAATACGAAGTGCTGGAGGACGTGTCGGTGCCGGTGGACGCCGCCAAGGGCGCACGCCGCGGCCTGGCCCCGCCCTGGGGCGTGGCCGGCGGCAAGGCCGCGCGCCCCGGCGACGTCGCGGTCAACGGCGTGCCGGTTTCGGAGCGGGCCATCGAGGTCATCCTGAAACCGGGCGACCGGCTGACGGTGACCATGAACGGCGGCGGCGGTTACGGCGACCCCTTCAAACGGGATCCGGAGAACGTGCTGGGGGATTGGGTGGACGGCTACGTGTCTCTGGAAGCGGCCCGCACCGAATACGGCGTGGCCATCGACCCGGCATCCCGTACCATCAACCAGCCCGGCACCGCGGCGCTGCGGGCGGGGCGGTAGGGGGGAGGGGCACGCCACCGTCGGCGGTTCGACCTCAACCCACGCCTGCGACGGGCGGCGAGCCCCATTTCAAGACGGTGGCCGGCGTGGTCAGCCCCTCGTCAACCGCGGCCTATCCGTCGTTCACGATGACGGCACTAGGAAGTTAGCCGCCGCTACGTAAGACGGCTCGGGAGTTGCGCCCGAGCTAGCATCAGAAGTTGTGGAAATTGGGCTCCGGTCGAAAAAGGAGCGTACCCTTCCAGGTGAAGAGCAACACCGCCTCAATGAGGGGCGAGCAAGGAAGGGTACGCTATGGGGACACGATATCAGATGGGGTCGGACAAG
>SHYD01000006.1 GCA_009692945.1 Dehalococcoidia bacterium
CAAAAACTGGAGGGTCCGCTCCTGGTTGCGAGCGGTGCCGCTCAGACCTTCACCACCGGCGCGGGCAGCCAGCTTGACTTGAGACCGCCGTGGATGTCGAGTACCGTGCCGGTCACCCAACGGGAAGCGTCGGAGGCGAGGTAGACCACCGCGCCCGCCACGTCTTCGGGCGACCCGCCCCTTCCCATCGCGACAGTGGCCAGCATGCTGGCGGTGCGCTCCGGGTTGCGGAGCGCCACCACCCGGGGCGTGTCGATTGTGATCATTCCCGGGGAGACGCAGTTCACCCGGATGTCCGGTGCCCACTCCACGGCCATGTAGCGGCTGATGGTCATCACCGCTGCCTTGGCCGCCCCGTACATCCCGCCGCCCGGCATGGGGTGATCGAGGTCTCGCCCCGCCATCGATGCGACGTTGATGATGCTGCCACCGCCCTGCGCCTGCATGAGCGGCGCCACCGCCCGGCTCAGCAGCACCACGCTGTTGAAGTTGAGCGCGAAGGTGGCCAGCATCTCGGACTCGGAGGTGTCGAGCAGCGGGGCACGGCGGAACTTCTGGCCGAGGCCGCCGCCGCCGCCGGCGTTGTTCACCAGGATGTCGATGCGGCCGAAGCTCTCCTGCGCCCGCCTCACGATGGTGTCGATATCGCCGGCGCTGGTGACATCGGCCGCCACCACCAGCGCCCGCCGGCCGATGGCCTCCACCTCCTGGCGCACCGCATCGAGGGTGGCGGCGGTGCGGCCCGCCACCACCAGGTGCGCTCCGCCGCCCGCCAGCGCCAGCGCGATGCCGTGGCCGATGCCGCTCCCCGCCCCGGTGACGATGGCCACCCGGTCCTTTAACGTGAAATCGATGGGTTGGGTCAATGGGTCCACCTGTGTTCGGTTGAGATTGGGATGCGCGGCGCCGTGGTCGCACCCCTGACCGAGATCATGCCACAAACGGCGGTGGGGTCAATGCGGGGATGTTAGCAACGGTGATAGGAAAGACGCATCCCCGGCCCGAGCCTCAGTGGTGCCCCGTTGCCCCCTCCATGAACCTCTCGATCACCTCCACGAACCCGTCGGTCGCATCGACGTTGGGCGAGTGGCCAACGCCGTGGAACACGTGGAGCGCGCGGGAGGCCGGCGGGAGTGCCAGGTAGTCGGTGAGGATCGGCTCGACGCCGACGGTAGCATCCTGGTCGCCCGCCACCACCAGCACCGGCATGGTGAGTTCCCGCAGGCGGGCCCGGAGACGGACCTCACCCATCGATCGCCTGCCTCCGAGCAATCGTTCGGGGGAGACCCGGGCCATGTCGGCCTGCAGCAGCCGGAAGAACTCGCTGGGTGCGCCGTCCGGCGGTGTGCCTCCGGCGTGGGGGTCGGGCGCCAGGGGGTGGACGCCGGCCTGTGCCCGCGCCAGCACCTGCTCTCGCCACCCCGGCTCCAGCGGGATGCCGTCCAGCGGCACCGGGTCCAGCAGCACCAGCGCCTTGAGGCGTTCGGGATGGTCGAGCGCGAAGCGGGCGGCGGTGGCGCCGCCCAGCGAGTGGCCGACCAGGGTGAAGCGGGGGAGGCCGAGCGCCGCGACCGCGGCCGATAGATCGGCGGCGAAGGCCTCGATAGTGTAGGCGTCCTCGCCGCCCCTCCGTTCCGAGTCGCCGGCGCCGCGGTTGTTGAAGGCGATGGTGTGGTAGCGGGCGGGGTCGATCCGGTCCTGGGTGAGGCTCCAGATGCGGCCTGAGGAGATGTAGCCGTGGACGAGGACGATGATCTCCGGCCCGCAGCCGCGCTCGAAGTATTCGAGGCGGACGTCGCCGGTCTGGACGAAGCTGGAGTCGATCATGAGTAAGAATTCACTGTTGAGGGGTGACCAGGCTCAGGAATGGGGTACAAGGGCAGCAGCCCTCTGCCGGGGGTGTGGGGGTGCCCCCCCCACATGGAATTCTCCTCTTTTTTCCTGGGATGGGGGAAGTGGCTCATACCCCCGAACCCCCGACCCTGCTATGAAAAGGCGGTGGCTCACCAGGAACAGCATCTCCTCCAGGGGTGTCCAGCGGGTCTCCCGCTGGCGGGGTGTGTGAGGGGTGTACCCTCACCTTCCTTCTCTTTATTTGTCCTCCGGCGGTGGGGGGTCAGGGGGGCGTCCCGTCCGCCATGAGTGATCTTGGAGGAAGGTCGCCGTCCTGGACTTCTCATGAACCGGTGGTGTCCCCATGGTCATCGGCGTCTGAATAGATACGGGGACGGTTGTCACATGGCGAAACCGAAGGCGGCAGCGAACAGGACCAGCAGCCCGATCACCATGATAAGGGCATAGTTCGCCAGCCGTCCGGTCTGGGTGTATTTCAGAAGAGCGCTGAGCGCTACGGTCACCACCCCGGGCCCGTTGACGCCGGCATCGTTGAGCACCGCTCGATCGAAGAGCGCCACGAGCCGGCCGGAGGCCAGCACGATATGATCGATGGCCCACTGGTAGACCTCGTCGACCAGGAACTTGCGCTCCAGCAAGGCGTGGGCCCGGGAGAACCGGGCCTGCAACGCCGCTGGAGACCATATGCGCCACCAGTACAGGCCCGAGGCCACGAACAGCCCGAGGAGGGCAGCGGTGGTGGAGGTCACGGCGACTCCGGCATCGAAATAGAACGGCTCAGGCTCATGAAAGAACAGGTAGGAGCCGATACCCTGAGGCATCCCCACCAGTGCGCCCACCGCGGGAAGCGCCACCACACCACCGACGACACTCATGGCCGCCAGGGCCAGCATCGGCAATGCCATCGCAACGGGCGCATCGTGGGTGGCAAGCGCATGGGTCCCAGGCTCCGATTCGTCCTCCGCCACCGGTCCAGACTCGTGATCGGCGGTGGGGGCGGGGCCGGTGAACAGCCGGAACCACAGCCGGGCGCCATAGATGGCGCTCAGGAACACGGAGAGGATAGCCAGTCCGTAGACCAGCGGTCCGCGCTGGGATAGGGCCACCAGCGCCTCATCCTTGCTCCAAAAGCCGCTCAGCGGAGGCAGGCCGGCCAGGGCCAGGGTGGCGATCAGCAACACCGACGCGGTGAGGGGCATCTTTCTGCCGAGTCCGCCCAGTTCCTGGAGGTCTTGGCGGTGAGTGGCATGGATGACGCTGCCGGCACCGAGGAACAGCAACGCCTTGAAGAAGCCGTGAGTCACCAGGTAAAAGATCGCGGCGGTGAACCCCGCGCCTCCTGCGCCGAGCACCGCTACCATGAACCCCAGCTTGCTGACGGTCGAATAGGCGATGACCTTCTTGATGTCGGTGACCACCAGCGCAATCCCCGCCGCCATGATGGTGGTGATCAGCCCCACCAGAGTCATGAACATCAGCATCCCGGGAACCGCGCTGAACAACGGATAGGAGCGGGCCACCAGATAGACTCCTGCCGCAACCATGGTCGCGGCGTGGATGAGCGCACTCACGGGAGTCGGACCCTCCATCGCGTCGGGCAGCCAGACGTGGAACGGGAACTGGGCCGACTTGCCCATCGCTCCGAGGAACAGCAGCAGTGCCGCCAGTGAGAGGGTCGCCGGTTCGATGGCCCCGGTCTCGACGGCATGGAACACCCCCGACATCTGAAAGGTGCCCGTCGCGCGGAACAGCAGCAATATGCCGATCAGCAAGCCGACATCGCCGAGGCGGGTGGTGACGAAGGCCTTCTTCGCCGCCTCGGCCGCCGCCTTCCGGTCGTAGTAGAACCCGATGAGGAGATATGAACAGAAGCCGACCAGTTCCCACATGATATAGAGCAGCAGGTAATTATCGGCCAGCACCAATCCCAGCATCGCTGTGACGAACAGGGACAGCGCGGCGAAGTACCAGGAATACCGGCTCTCCCCGCGCATGTATCCGGTCGAGTACACCTGGACGCAGAGGGCGACGAAGGTGATGAGACCGAGCATCAGGACGGTTAAGGGGTCGATGGCCATTCCGGCCGTGAGTTCGAGGCCGGCCACCTGGACCCAGGGGATGGCGAAGCTGTGGGTGCCGCGGGCCTGTTCGTCGGCAGCGACGGGCCAGAACAGGACGAAGCTCACCAAAGCGGCGGCGATGGACAACCAGGCGCCGCCGCCCGGTATGCGCCGAGCGAGGCCGGTGAGCGACGCCAGCGACAACACCGTAAAGGCGCCGAAGGTGAGTCCCGGCAGCAGCCATGCCTGTTCCATGCCGATGGTCAAGGGGTCACCACCGCATGGTGTTCGCTTCGTCAACGTTCGCCGTTCTCCGTAGCCGGTAGAGGCGCAGGATGATAGCCAACGCCAGTCCGACCTCGGCGGCCGCCACGACGATGACGAAGAGGGCGAAGATCTGCCCGAGGAAACGCTCCGGATCGCGGTAAACCGCAAAGGTGATGAAGTTCAGGGCAACACCGTTGAGCATCAGTTCGAGGCCCATCAGCACCAGCACCGCGTTGCGCCGCGCCAGAACCACGTACAGCCCCAGGCAGAACAACCCAGCGCTGATGGTCAACACCTGCTGGATCGGGATCACTCCTGCGGCTCCTGCCGGGCCACGACGATGGCTCCGATCAGGGCTGCCAGCAACACGAGCGACACGATCTCGAACGGGATGGCCCAAGTGGTGAACAACGCTGCGCTGATGGTGTCGAAATCGATGTGAGCCAGCGAGCGGGCGGTGGTTCCCGGCCACTCGGTGGTGTTGATTGCGGCCGCCAGCGCGGCAAAGGCCGCCAGCGAGACCAGCAGCGCGACTGGTTGCTGACCGTTGTCCGTGGTCTCCGGTTCCTCCCGCACTTGGGTGAGCATCATGGCGAACAGGATGAGAATGGACACGGCGCCCCCGTACAGCAGCACCTGGACCAGCGCTACGAAGTCCGCGGCCAGCGCCAGGTAGAGCCCTGCGACCGCCAGGAGTGCCAAAACGAGGAACAGTGCTCCGTGGACCACGTTCCGGGTCAGGGCCAGGCCCAGCCCGCCCAACAGGCCGAGCGTCGCGATTCCCCTGAACAGCCACTCCGGAGGGATCACAGCAGGTTCCTCGTCTCGTGGCCGGGTTTTTGCCCAACCCCCGCCCGGTGGTCCGCAGACATCTGGAACAGCGTGGGCAGGCCGGCCACCTGGTCGGGGTAGTAACCGGCCCGTTCATGGTGGTGGGTCATCTCGATCGCTTCGAAATTGCAGACCTCGACGCAGATCGAGCACGAGATGCACCGGCTGAGGTTGATGGTGAAGTCGGCAACGATCTTCCTCCGTTTGCTCTCGCCCGTTGCGAACTTGGGGTTGTCCTTCATCTCGACGAACATGCAGCCGGTGGGGCAATAGCGCATGCACACCTGGCAGCCGGTGCAGAACGGCTCATCGTGTTCGGCATCCCACATGAGGCCGGGGAAGCCCATGTAGCGGGGTTGCAATGGCAGCCGTTCGTCGGGGTACTGCACCGTCACCGGCGCCCGCCAGTGGGTCTTCCAGGTCGTGACCAGCCCCTTCAATACGCCAAGCATCGAGCTACCTCCGGCTCCGAATGTAAACGGCGTAGGCGAAGCCGCCGGTCGCCAGCCAGCCTGCCAACAGAATGACGCCGCCGTAGACCACCGCCGCTGCCGTGATGATGAGATTGATGAATGAGAAGGGGATCAGCATCTTCCAGGCGAAGCCCATGAGTTGATCGATGCGGAGGCGGGGCAGGGTGCCCCGCAGCCAGAACACGAGAATGATCAACCCGAGGGTTTTGATAACGAACCAAGTCACTCCGGCCAGGCGAGCTGCCCATCCATCCAGTTCGCCTGCCCGGGGAGCAAAGGGCCACTCCCAGCCGCCCAGGTAGATGGCGGCGGCGATAGCTGCCGTCGCAAAGAGGCTGGCGTACTCGGCCAGCATGAAGATGCTCCAGCGCATCCCGCTGTACTCCACCAATGGCCCGCCGATCACTTCCGACTCGGCCGTGGGGATATCGAATGGGGTGCGGCTCAACTCGGCCAGCGATGCCACCAGGAAGATGAGCACCCCCAAGGGTTGAAGCAACAGGAACGGGATTCCCGTCTGGAGCTCCACGATCTCTTTCAGGTTGAGCGATCCGCTCCAGACCACCACGCCGAGGATCGCGAACGCCAGCGGCAGTTCGAAGCTGATCAGTTGGGCCGCGGCGCGGACCCCGCCCAACAGCGCGTACTTGTTGTCCGAGCCCCAGCCCGCCATCAGCAGGCCGACCACGTGCAGCGAGGAGAACGCCACCAGGTAGAAGATACCCAAATCCAGGTTGCGGACCACCAGTTCTCCGGTGAACGGAATGGTGACGAACATCATGAAAATCGGCACAAACACGAGGAAGGGGGCTAATTGAAACACCCAACGGTCGGCGCTTTGCGGGGTCAAGTCCTCCTTGATCAACAGCTTGATGGCGTCGGCCGGCGTTTGGAGGATCCCGTGGAACCCGGTCCGCATGGGGCCGAGCCGTTGTTGGATGTGGGCGAGGACCTTCCGTTCGATGTAGATCAAAACCAGGACCACCAACAAGACCACGTTGGCCACGACGAACAGCCGCACCAGGGCATCGATGTCCGCGGGAAGCGTCATCGGTCCACCTCTCCCAGCACGATGTCCAGCGACCCAAGGATCACCACGGCGTCGGCCAAATAGGAGTCGCGTAGCATTGGGCCAAGCGCCATCAGGTTGCAGAAGCATGGGCTGCGCAGCTTGACCCGATAGGGCTGCACGCCTCCCTTACTCACCAGATACAGTCCGTAATCGCCGCGGGGGTTCTCGGTGTGGACGTAGATCTCGCCCGGCTCGACCCTGAAGTGGGGGTAGCGTGGCACGGGGGTCCGGATCGGACCCTCGGGCAGCCGGTCGAGGCACTGCTGAACAATTCGGACCGACTCCCGCATCTCGGCCAGCCGCACCCAGTAGCGATCGAAGCAGTCGCCGTTCTTGCCCACCGGAACGTCAAAATCGAGGGTCGGGTAGAGCGAATAGGGGTCCGAACGGCGCACGTCTTCCCGCACGCCGCTGGCCCGCAGCACCGGCCCGCTGCACCCGTAGGCGATGGCCTCCGAGGCGGCCAGCTTGCCGACGCCCACCGTACGGCTCAGGAACACCTCGTTCTGGGTCAACAGCCGGTCGCATTCATCGATGCCGTGCTGGACGGCCGGGAGCATGCGGCGGAGTTCGTCGGCAAAACCCTCGGGAAGGTCTTCCTTGAGGCCGCCCGCCCGGAAATAGAAGTGCATCAGACGGGCGCCGCTCACCGCCTCGAACAGCCGCTGCAGGCGTTCCCGTTCTCGGAAGGCGTAGAGGAACGGCGTCAGAGCGCCAACGTCGGCCCCGAAGGCCCCGTAGAACATCATGTGGCTGACGATGCGGTTCAATTCGGCCAGGATCACCCGGGCGTACTCGGCCCGCTCCGGTGGCTCCACTCCCAGCAGCCGCTCCATCCCCATGGCGTAGCACAGTTCGTTATTGAACTGGGAGATGTAGTCGGTGCGGTCCAGGTGGATGATGACCTCCTGCCACTCCTCGTTCTCGGCGAGTTTTTCGAAGCCGCGGTGCAGGTAGCCGATGTAGGGGGTGCAGCCAGCGACGCGCTCCCCGTCCACCTCCAGCACCATACGGAACACGCCGTGGGTGGCCGGGTGCTGCGGCCCCACGTTGATGTGCATATCGACAGTGCGGAGGGCCCGTTCAGTCGTCATCGGGCTCCTCAACGATGCCGGGCCGGTCCGCGTAGACGGCGACCAATTGGTGGCTGCGCCGGAGGGGGTGTTCGTCCACATCGTCGTCCAGCAGGAGCGGACGAGGGTCGGGGTGGCCAAGAAAGGTGATGCCCAGCATCTCCGCAGCTTCCCGTTCGTGCCAGTCCGCGGCGGGCCAGATCGCCGTCACCGAATCGAGCGTCGGGCGGTCGCAGTCGGCCAGCGTGACTTTGAGGGTTAGGTGGTGGTGGTGCTGGTAGGAGTAGAGGTGATAGACGACTTCGATCGAGGTCTCGTAGTCCACCCCGCTGACGCACATCAGATAGTCGAAGGCCAGGGCCGGATCGTTGCGGCAGCGCTCCACGGCCGCCAGCAGTTGTCCCGCTGGCATGGTCAACTCGATGTCGCCGAAGTTGAACCTCGCATGGTGCTCGACGTCCGGCCAAGCCAGCGCCAAGTGGTCTGCCAACGCCTGCGCCGTGGGCTTGACGGGGGTGCGCTCTCCCGGAGGAGGCCCCGCCGGCGCTCTCGCAGGAACTGGGCGGGCGGGAGGCGCCGGTTCGCTGGGCGTGGGCTGAGACTGCTCGTCGAGGTCTGCCATAATCGGCGGATCAGCGGGCCGGTTTTTCGGCTTGTTTGGTGACGGGCGGCGGAACGGCGGGGACGGCGCTGGGGTCGATAATGGTCCCGCGCGCTTCCATCATGATCTTGCCCTGGAGCTTGAGGATCGCATCCAACAACGCTTCAGGCCGGGGAGGGCAGCCCGGAACGTATACATCGACCGGGACGATAAGGTCGACTCCTTGCAGCACTCGCGAATACTGCGCGTAGGGCCCGCCGTTGGTTGCGCAGCTTCCCATGGCGATAACCCACTTCGGCTGGGGCATCTGTTCGTACAGGAGCTTGATGGCGGGAGCCATCTTTTTGGTGACTGTCCCCGCAACGATCATCACGTCCGATTGACGGGGCGAGGCCCAGGTGACCACACCCAGGCGGTCCAGGTCGTAGTGCGACATGTAGGTGGCGATCATCTCGATGGCGCAACAGGCGAGGCCAAAGGTCATGGGCCAGAGCGACGATTTTCGAGCCGAGGCGAACAGCAGGTCCGTCTTGGTGGTGAACACCCCCATCAGCCCATCGCGGGGAAGCTGGGCGTAGAAGCCTTCGGGCTGCGTCTGGGGACGCTGCTTGATCCGCCCGTCCAACTCCAACGGGATCAGTTGCGCTTCCTCGAAGAGGTCACTCATGGGTGGAAACCGGCAGGCGGCCGCAGATCATCGTTCCCACTCCAGCACGCCCTTTTTCCAGGCGTAGGCCAACCCAAACGTCAGGATTGCGAGGAACAACATCATCTCGATGAATGCGGTGTTTCCCAATGTTTGGAGGATGACCGCCCAGGGGAACATGAACACCGTCTCCACCTCGAAGATGAGGAAGAGGATGGCGAACAGATAGTACCGGACGTGGAACTGCATCCAGTTATGGCCGGCAACAGGGAGGATGCCGCACTCATAGGTAGCCCCTTTCAACGCCTCCCGGCGGCGGGGCGCCAGGAGGCGCGCCAGGAGCAGGAGGGAGCCGACCAAGCCTGCGCCCAACAGGACGCCAAGGAACACCGGGGAGTAGTCGAAGAGGTAGGTGTTGGACATGGAGCGTGCGTCTAGTGTAGCAGAGGTGACGGCGCAGGTAATAGCTCAGGCGAGTTCGCGAGTTCTCGATTCCGGGTCGCGTTTGAGCGTCCGTTGGGCAGCGCTGCTTCAGCATCCGTATGAGTTCAGAATCAGGGGCCGGCCGCATGAACCACGCCCCCCACCCCGGAAAAAGAGGAGAATTCTCTGTGTGGGGCACCCCCAAGCCCCCGGCAGAGGGCTGCCGCCCTCATGCACTCCCGCTCCTGAGCCCGATAGTGCCTCAATTGTGAACTCCTACCAGAAGCCGCCGCCCGCCCCGTTCCCGTCTGGCGATGGCGTACACTAACAAGAGCGATCCCCTGCAATTTCCCTCCAGGAGCGGTGTCCCCATGCCATTGACAGGAACAGACGACCCCCAGGCCCAGGCGGGTGCGGATTCGAAGCCGGCCGTACCCGCCCCCCGGCGCATCAACCCCAAGATGGGCGCCCTGATGGACCTGACCGTCCTTAGCGTTTCGAACCTCACCCCCCGGATGAAGCGCATCATTCTGACTGGCGAGGCCCTCGCCACCTTTGAATACCGGCCGGGGCAGGAATTGGTGCTGATAATGCCGGCCGGCCAGGATGAAAAGGTGCGGCGTTTCTACAGCATCCGGCGCCTGAACCGTACTGCAAGAACTCTTGAACTGAACGTTCTGGTGCATGGTGATGCCCCGGGCGCCCGGTGGGCTGCCGCAGTGCAACCCGGGGATGCCGTGCAGGCGGCTGGCCCCCACGGCCGCATTGCGGCTGACCCAACGGCAGACTGGCACATCTTCTTCTCCGACGAGGCCGGCCTGCCGCCGATGTGCGCTATTCTCGAATCGCTCCCGCCGACTGCCCGCGCCACCGTCTTTGCCGAGGTGGCGGGTCCCCGTGACAAACTGCAAAACGAGGCGGTGGCCGAGGTCGAAGTCAACTGGCGCTTCCGAGGCCCGATGCCGGCTCATGAGAGCAGGCTGCTCCCTGAGGCGGCTGCTGAATATCCCCTGCCGGCTGGCCGGTGCCACGCGTACGTCATGGGGGAGACGAGTGTGGTCCGTGAGGTGCGCAAGACCCTGCGAGCGCGGGGTCTGGAGGTCGCCCAGGTCTCTTCGGAAGGACTCTGGCGTCCAGGCCGCGTCGGCGGGCATGATCATGTGACCGAAGCGGCTCAAACTCCTTGATTGAGGCGGTCAGGCGGGCCGGCGCCCACGCCAACCGCTGAGCTTTTCGACGGGGGATCGGGACGAGGAAGCCGATGGCTATCGCAGCAGCCCGACTGAGACCGGACGAGTGGGGGCTCCTGACGTTAGGCGTTCGAGAGTGAACGGGGCAGCGACGTCTCACCCATGAGGTAGAGGTCGACACCTCGTGCCGCTTCGCGGCCCTCCGCCAGCGCCCACACCACCAGCGATTGGCCACGGGAGGAGTCTCCCGCCGCAAAGATGCCGGGAACGTTCGTCATCTTGGTGGCGTTGGTCCGCACATTGCCCCGAGGGTCCAGTTCGACGCCGAGGGCTTCAACCAGGCCGGTTCGCTCCGGGTGGAGAAACCCCATGGCCAGCAGCACCAGGCCGGCCGGCACTGCGAACTCGCTGCCGGGAACCTCGTGCATTTGCTGTCGCCCATTTGCATCGGTCGCCCATTCGAGACGCACGCCGTGCAGGGTTTCGAGACGTCCGTTCGAGCCTGAAAGCCGTTTGGTCAGGATGCTGTAGTCCCGCACACCCCCCTCTTCATGCGCCGAAGAGGAACGCAGCACCAACGGCCACTGCGGCCAGGGGTTGCCCTGGGGCCGGGTCTCGGGCGGCTGGGGCAGGATTTCGTATTGCAGCACCGACGCGGCCCCCTGCCGGTGGGCGGTGCCCAGGCAGTCGGCCCCGGTATCACCCCCACCCAGGATGATGACCGGCTTGCCCGTGGCCGAGATACGTTCTGCGTCGGGCACGGTTTCGCCTGCGTTGAGGCGGTTCTGTTGGGTGAGATAGTCCATTGCGAAATGAACACCATCGAGGTCCCGCCCCGGCACGTCGAGGTCCCGGGGAATGGTCGACCCGATCGCCAGCACGATGGCGTCGTATTCTCCCCGGAGTTGGTCCACCGGGATGTCGCGTCCAACGTAAACGCCGGTGCGGAAGGTCACTCCCTCCGCAGCCAGCTGGTCGACCCGCCGCTGGACCACTTCCTTCTCCAGTTTGAAGTCAGGGATACCCATCCGAAGCAGACCGCCGAGGTAGTTCGCCCGTTCGAATACGGTCACCCAGTGACCCGCCCGGTTCAACTGCTGTGCCGCGGCCATGCCGGCGGGCCCCGAACCGATGACGGCGACCTGCTTTCCGGTACGGGTCTCGGGCGGTTCCGGCACGATCCATCCGGCCTGCCAGCCACGGTCGGCAATGGCCTTCTCGATATACTCGATGGTCACCGGGTCCTGGTTAATCGCAAGGGTGCAGGATGCTTCGCACGGGGCGGGGCAGATCCGCCCGGTGAACTCAGGGAAATTGTTGGTGGCGTGGAGCATTGCCAGGGCGTTTTGCCACTGGCCACGGTAGACATAATCATTCCAGTCCGGGATCATGTTGCCGAGAGGGCACCCTTTATGACAGAAGGGGAGGCCACAGTCCATGCAGCGGGAGCCCTGGGCGCGCGCCTCGGACTCGGTCCACTGGAGGTAGAACTCGCTGTAGTCGCCAACGCGTTCTGCCACCGGCCGCCGCGGTGGCGCCTGCCTGGACTTATCTTTGAATCCGGTAACTTCGCCCAAATGATCCCCTCTAACCTGCAACCGTTTGGAAGGAAGGCTCCTCTTGCCGTGCCCGTTCGGCCAGGACCCGTTTATAGTCCCGCGGCATCACTTTAACGAACCTGGGCAGCATCGTATCCCATTCCGCCAGGACTCGCCGGGCGTTGGCGCTCCCGGTGGTGGCGAAGTGTTCCTCGATCAGCCTGCGGAGATGCCCACGGTCCTCATCCGAAGCCACGGATTCAAGGTCGACCATGTCTGGATTGCAGAGGCCGAAGAATAGGCCCGCTTCGTCCAGCACGAACGCCTCGCCCCCGCTCATTCCCGCGGCAAAATTGCGGCCGGTCGGCCCCAGGATGACCACCCTCCCCCCGGTCATGTACTCGCAGCCGTGGTCGCCCACGCCCTCCACCACCGCCTCGGCGCCGCTATTCCTAACGGCAAACCGTTCACCGGCCAGGCCCCGGATGAACACCCGGCCGGCGGTGGCACCGTAGAGAGCCACATTCCCCGTGATGATGTTCTCCTCGGGTACGAAGGGAGATGCTGCAGGGGGTCGCAGGACGACCTTCCCCCCCGAAAGCCCCTTGCCGAAGTAGTCGTTGGCGTCGCCCTCCAACTCGATGGACACGCCCGGAGCGAGGAACGCTGCAAAGCTCTGGCCGGCAGAGCCACGGAACCGCAGGTTGATGGTGTCTTCGGGCAGGCCTTCTTCGCCATACCTGGTCGCCACTTCGTAAGAAAGCATGGCCCCAACGGTACGATTCGAGTTGTGAATCTCAAGCTCAACGCTGACTTTTTCGCCGCGGTCCAGGCCGGGCTGAGCAAGTTCGATCAGCCGGTTGTCGAGCGCCCGCTCCAGCCCGTGATGCTGGGCCTGCTTGCAGTAGGTGGCGATGCCGGCCGGGACCCGGGGCCGGTGCAGCAGGGGGCTGAAGTCCAAGCCCCGCAATTTCCAGTGGTCGATGGCGTGGCTACCGTCCAGCATATCCACCCGGCCCACCATCTCATTGATGGTGCGGAACCCGAGTTGGGCCATGATCTGCCGCAGTTCTTCCGCTACAAAGAAGAAATAGTTGATGACATGCTCGGGTTTACCGGCGAACCGCTTTCGCAGTTCTGGGTCTTGAGTGGCAATCCCTACAGAACAGGTGTTGAGGTGACACTTGCGCAGCATGATGCAGCCGAGGACCACCAACGGGGCGGTGGCGAAACCGAACTCCTCGGCGCCCAGGAGGCAGGCGATGGCCACGTCTCGTCCGGTCTTGATCTGACCGTCGGTCTGCACCACAATGCGTCCACGCAGGTCGTTGGCCACCAGCACCTGCTGGGTCTCGGCAACCCCCAGTTCCCAGGGGAGCCCAGCATTCTTGATAGACGATTCGGGCGAGGCGCCGGTGCCGCCGCTGTCACCGCTGATCAGGACCACGTCGCCATGGGCCTTCGAGACGCCCGCTGCGATGGTGCCAACCCCGGCCTCCGACACCAGCTTGACGTGGATACGGGCCACAGGGTTGGCATTCTTCAGATCATGGATGAGCTGCGCCAGGTCTTCGATGGAATAGATGTCGTGGTGCGGTGGCGGCGAGATGAGTTCGACTCCGGGAGTGGTGTGCCGCACCCAACCGATGTACTCGTCCACCTTGTGGCCGGGAAGTTGACCGCCCTCGCCGGGTTTTGAGCCTTGGGCCATCTTGATCTGGAGGTCGGTGGCATGGGCCAGGTAGTTGATGGTCACGCCAAAGCGGCCGGAGGCGACCTGCTTGATGGCGCTCAGCCGGGAGTCGCCGTTGGAGTCCGGAATATAGCGGTGGAAATCCTCGCCACCCTCGCCGGTGTTGCTGCGTGCGCCAATCCGGTTCATGGCGATGGCCATAGTTTCGTGGGCCTCGCGGCTGATGGAGCCCAACGAGGCGGCGCCGGTGGCGAACCGCTTCACGATCTCACTGGCAGGCTCGACTTCGTCGAGGGCGATGCCGACGGTCGGCTTGAACTGCAACAGGCCGCGGATGGTGCTGGCGCGCCGGTTTTGGTCGTTTATCAGGTCGGTGAATTCCTGGAAGGTCTTGAAACTCCCGGACTTCGTTGCGTGCTGCAGCAAGGCGATGCTGTCCGGGTTGTACATGTGGTGTTCGCCGTCGCGCCGCCACTGGTACAGGCCGCCCGGCTTTAATTCGAGGTTGCCTGGAATACGCCGCTGCGGATAGGCGAAAGCGTGCCTGGCCCGTGCCTCCGTCTCCAATTCAACCACTCCCACGCCGCCGATGCGGGACGTGGTCCAACTGAAGAAACGGTCGATGCACGCTTGATTGAGCCCGACGGCCTCGAAGATCTGGGCGCCACGATAGCTCTGGAGCGTGGATATCCCCATTTTCGACATGACCTTCAGCACGCCCTTGTGCAACGCCTTGACATAATTCTTTTCCGCGGTCTTGGGGTCGATTTGGCGCAGCATGGCGCCCCGGTCGCTGAGGTCGTGCAGCGTCTCAAGGGCCAGATAAGGGTTGACCGCACCGGCCCCGTAGCCGATGAGCATCGCAAAATGGTGCACTTCCCGCGGCTCACCCGACTCCACGACCAGCCCAACTTTGGTGCGGGAACCCTCCCGGATCAGGTGATGATGGACGGCGGCGGTGGCGAGAAGGCTGGGGATGGGGGCGAACTGCCGGTTAACCCCCCGGTCGGAGAGGACCAGAATCGTGTAACCCTCAGCCACGGCTCTGGTCGCCTCCCCGCACAGGCGGTCCAAGGCATGCCGCATCGACCCGTACTCAGGCGTCACATCAAACAGGGTGGACAGTTTTTTGGCCCGCAGGTTGCCGACGTTCAGCCTGCTCATCTTCGCCAGTTCGTGATTAGTGAGGAACGGCTCGATGAGTTTGAGTTGGTGGCAATGTTCCGGAGTTTCCTCGAACAGATTTCGCTCCGGGCCGATGAAGGTCTCCAAAGAGGTGACCAGCTCCTCACGGATGGCGTCCAGCGGAGGATTGCTCACTTGGGCAAAGTGCTGCCGGAAATAGGTGAACAGCAGCGGGTTCATGTCGGAAAACACGGCCAGCGGCGTGTCGTTCCCCATCGATCCGATCGGTTCACCGCCCGTCAGCGCCATGGGTTCCAGGGTGATTTCGAGGTCTTCCTGGGTGTAGGCGAAGGCCTTCTGCCGGAACAACAGTGGCTCGTCTTCGGACTCTTCGGGGGGCGGCGGCGGCAACTGGCTCAACGTTACCCGTTGGGCATCGAGCCACTGCCGGTAGGGCCGCCGACGGACCAGCTCGTCTTTGATCTCAGCATCGTCGACGAGCCGTCCCGAAGCCGTGTCCAGCAGGAACATGCGACCGGGCTGAATGCGCCGCTTATACAGCACATTTTCGGGGGCGACATCCAACACGCCGGTCTCCGAGGCCATGACCAGCAGGCCATCCCGGGTGACCAGGTAGCGGCAGGGTCGCAGCCCGTTACGGTCCAGGATGGCGCACACCTGCGACCCATCCGTCCCCACCACCAGTGCCGGCCCGTCCCATGGCTCCATGAGGCAGGAATGGTATTCGTAGAAGGCCCGCTTATCTGGGTCCATCGGGATGTGGTCGGCCCAGGCCTCGGGGATCAGCATCATCATGGCGTGGGGAAGGGTCCGGCCCGTGGCCAGCAGCAACTCCAAAGCATTGTCCAGCGTTGCGGTGTCGCTCTGGTGGGGCGTGATGACCGGCACCAGCTTGTGAACGTCCTCTCCCATTGCGGCCGACTCGAACATCGACTCGCGGGCCGTCATCCAGTTGATGTTGCCCCGGAGGGTGTTGATCTCGCCGTTGTGGACCACGAACCGGTAGGGGTGCGCCAGCTTCCAGGTGCCGAGGGTATTGGTGCTGAACCGGGAATGGACCAGCGCGAAAGCGGAGACCATCGAATGGTGGCTGAGGTCGTGATAGAACTCGTTCAATTGGCCCGCCATGAGCAGGCCCTTGTACACAATGGTGCGGGAGGAGAGGCTGCAAATATAGAAGTCGTCCTTCTCTGCCATATCGGATCCGGAAACAGATTTCTCGATCTGCTTCCGGATCAGGTACAGCTTCCGCTCGAAGGTCGCCTCATCGTGGATCGTCCGTTCCCGGTGGACGAAGAACTGGCGGATCCGGGGCATCACCTGGCGGGCGAGCACCCCAATGGCGTCCCGGTTGACCGGGACCTCGCGCCAGCCCAGGAACCCCTGACCCTCCGCGTGGACGGCATGTTCGATGATTGCCTCGCAGCGGTGGCGCTGTTCCCGTTCCTGAGGGAGGAACGCCATCCCCACCGCATACTCGCCGCGGGCGGGGAGGTCGATGTCCAGGTTGGCGCACTCCAAGTGAAAGAACTCATGAGGCAGTTGGATCAGGATGCCGGCGCCGTCACCGGTATGTGCGTCGGCTCCGGTGGCGCCGCGGTGTTCCAGGTTGACGAGGATTTCGATCCCCTTATCGATGATCTGATGGGAACGCTCACCATTGATTTTGGCGACCAACCCAACGCCGCAGGCGTCGATCTCCTGGGAGGGGTGATACAGGCCGCCCGCTTCGGGCCGGCGCAATTCTGGATGTTCGTACGGTGCGCTCATCTTTGGTTCCCTGAGGCTCGCCAAACCAGTACCGTAACTACCATACCGCCATCATCAATGGGTGAGTTTGACAATTTCTATATGGATAGTAAATGCCCAGGCTATCCGGTGCAAGAATCGGGGCCAATCGACCCCGCAATCGCCGCTCCCGGCAAGTCTGGGCGGTGCCGCCCTTTGCTTCGCTCCGGAAATTCCGGCGTCGAAGGGGTTGTTCCGCACAAGCTAGGTGGATGGTGAGTAGTATAGCAGACGCATACGGGGCTCTGGAAGAGTTCGTGAAGCAATGAACAATCGATTGCGCCGTGGCGTTCCGGGCCGCACGCCGACGGCGCAATCGGGCCAGGTTCATGCGGATACGCAGCAACCTACCGCGGGCCGGGGTCTCCGGCAAGGCCGGACGGCCGCGTTGACTCCCCGGACTGAGGGTTTCCGCCGCCCGCGGCAGGGTGGTAGCGCCGCCATTCCTGCTGGAGCCGGCGGGGGCTGACATGGGTGTAGATCTGGGTGGTCTGGACGGATGAGTGTCCGAGCAGTTCCTGCACGGTGCGGATGTCGGCGCCGTTGCGAAGCAGTTCGGTGGCGCCGTAGTGGCGAAAGGTGTGGGGGGTGGCCTCCACCCCGGCCCGGCGGGCGTAGTTCCGCACCATGCCTTCAATAGCTTGGCGGGTCAGCCGCATCGTCGCTCCGTCCTTGTCCTTGGGGGCGGCCTGATGCGCCCGGTCGTGGTGGATGAACAGGGGGACGAAGTTGTCGGTACGCACCGAGAGGTACGCGTCGATGGCTTCCAGCGCCCGGGGCGAAAAGAACACCGTACGGGTTTTACGCCCCTTGCCGGTCACGATGGCGATGCTCTGGGACCAGTCCACCGAACTGCGGTTGAGGCCCACCACTTCGCTCACCCGCAGCTGGGTCGAGAACAGCGTCTCCAGGATGGCCTGGTCGCGCCGCCGGATGATGGCCCGCCACTCATCCGGGGCGGGCGGGAGCGTAGTTAACATAAGTAGAAGTCGCTCATCGGGGTTGGGCACGGGGCGGGTGTGCTTGGGCAGTTCGATGAGGTCGGGGTTGACCGGGGAGCCGCCGGGAAGGTCCGGGCGGCGGGCGAGGTAGCGGAACCAGGTGCGGAGCACCACCAGGTATGTCGACCTGCTGGATGCCGACAGCTTCTTGCGATAGAGGTCGATCCCGAAGCGGCGCACCTGGTCCTGCGTCATCCGGTCGATGGTGGCATTGAGCGCGATCGATTCGGCCTCCGCCAGGAACGCCAGAAACCGGTCGATGGCGTAGCGATAGGTGCTGCTGGTCGCCTGGGATCGGTTCTTTTCGGCCAGGCTTTCGAGGTAATCAGTCCGGGCCTCTCCAATCGTCAACATGTTCAGACCTCTGTGCTCGCGAATTCGCCTGGGTCTCGATGCCGCCGGCCTTGCGACTCCGGGACCTTGTCACTCGTTCAAAACGGCCAACCCGCCTTTATGTTGCACTTAATGGTTATTATAGCAAGCATGGGCCGTTACGCCGTGTTGCCCCGGGCTTCGGATTCCCCGTAGAATAGACGAGGGTCGCCCAGAGGCCCCTAATTTCCAACCAAAGGCCGAGGTGTCAACATGGCAGTGGAAGTCGGTCAGGCGGCGCCTGACTTTACGCTGGCGGACACGGCGCGGCAGCCGCGGTCGCTCAAGGAGTTTGCCGGTCAGAATGTGGTGCTGGCCTTTTTCCCCGGCGCCTTCACCGGTGGCTGCACCGTTGAGGCGTGCGCGTTCCGCGACAGCGCGGCGCAGTACACCGGCCTCGGGGCGCAGGTGGTCGGCGTAACGGTCGATTCACCCATCGCTCAGAAGGCGTGGGCCGACGCCAACCAACTCACGTTTCCGATCCTGAGCGACCACAGCCGCAAGGCCATCGAGGCCTACGGCGTGGCATTCCCGAATTTTCTCGGGCTCGATGGCTACACCTCATCACAGCGGGCCATCTTTGTCATCGATAAGTCCGGCACCGTCCGGTACAAAGAGGTGGTGGCGCCCAGCGCCCAGGTGAACTTCGATGCGATCAACCAGGCGTTGGCGGGTCTCAAATAGCTGGAAGCAGCGCGATCGGGCACGATACTGAAGAAGAGGCCTCCCCTACTGGGGAGGCCTCTCTATTTGGGCAGGTTAATAATTATGTCAAGAATGGATCGATATCGGCGCGCCCTGGTCCGGCATGAAGCAGGCGGGGTCCACCAAGTCTTCGTAGGCAAGGCCACCATCGATGAGGTCCCAGTTGAGCAACCACCGGTAGGTGCGTTCGAATTCGGACTTGGGGTAGGGCCGCAGCGGCAGATAGCGCAGCCGGTGGGCCCCGAATTCGTGGGGTTCAAGCCGGCCCAGATCGCCCGGCAGGTCCTCCAGGATGTGGTGGACGAAGGCGCCAGGCCGGGCATTGAAGTCCGCCACCGCCCGGTTCAGCGCCCGGCCGAAGGCGTGGACCTGCTCCGGCGTGGTGTCCCAGGTGACCACCTCCGACCCCCGGTAGCGGGACTCCGCCAGGGTCTTCCCTCCTGCCTTCAGGGCGAAACTGATCCACGGTTCCATCATGGGGGTGGCCGCGATTTCGCCCTTCAGCAGCGCATCCCATCGTGACCGCGGCCCGCCCATGTGCACCAGGTTGATCTGCTCTTTCAGCAAATGGCCGCCCAGCATGTGGATCGCCCCATAGTGCGACCCGGTGTGGAAGTTGACGGCAACCGTCTTGCCGGCCAGGTCGCCCGGATACTCGTAGGGCGACCCGGGCGCCACGATGACGGCCTGGACCGGGACCGAGCACCGGAGGCCGACGATCTTGCTCTTGCGCGGGCTAACACGAGCCCGGTGTATTTGTCCGCACTCTCAGGCTTGGAACACGCCCACCTGGCCCGAGGTGAAGGCCGTTTGGCCGGCCAGCGGGCTCACCTGCCGGTGGTCCGCCTCCGGCCGGTCGGCGGTCAGCATATAGCTGCCCGCCGGGATGAGATCAACTTCGACATCCTCATCAGCGAAGTACCCCGACTCCTGGGCGATGATCCACGGCAATACGAACACCGCGGCGTTCCGCTCCACGCTGATCTTCAGCTTGCTCATGATGCACCTCGCGAAGTTGTTCCCGTTCGTCGGAACCGGCGCGTCCCATTATGACGCCCCGTTACCCGCCGCTACAACACAGGGCGCCAGATCGCCAGATATATGAGTTCAGATGCCCATGACCGTGGGGACACCACCGGGCCATGAAAAGGCGGGGGAACCCGAACGGCGCTACAATCGACCTGGCGTGAGCGGTGAGGCCGGCTCAAGACTGGTGTTGCGAGCCCGTAGTTCAGATAGACCCGAGAATTCCGAGGCACCACCGATTGTTGCACCCGTCCGGGTAGCACGCATAGCAGAATCTTTAACAGGGAATCCTCTGCTCATGCTGACGAAAGGAGGGACCGATGGAAGCGGTGTATGAGCGTTGTGCAGGACTCGATGTCCATAAGCGTACGGTGGTCGCCTGCACCAGCGTGCCGGACCGCGGCGGCCGGGTGGTCAAGCAGGTGCGCACCTTCGAGACGACCACCGGCGAACTTGAGGCCTTGGGCGACTGGCTGGCGGCGGCGGGCTGGGAGCGGGAGTGCACGAGGGGGCAACCTCTCTGCCGGGGGCGTGGGAGTGTCCCCCACGAAGCTATTCTGCCACAAACTCCGGCCCGTTGGCCCGCATCACCCACGGGTCGCCCCACAGCGCGTTGAAGGTGCCGCGGTTGCCCGGTTCGTTGATGATGAAGGGGTGGATGACACCGAAGGCGCCCTCCTGAATGGGGGTGTCGTCCCCGTCGGCGATGTCGTAGCCCTCGCCGATGGTCAGACCGAGACCGTGGCCGTAGCGCACCTGCGAGTAGTCGAAGCCACGCTTGCGGACTTCCTCCAGCGCGGCATTGAACAACTGCTTCCCGGTGACGCCGGGCTTCAGCATCCCGACTGCCCGGTCATGTGCCGCCCGCACGGCCGTGACCGCGCGCTGGCGGTCCTCGCTCACCTTGCCCAGCGCCACCGTGCGGCAGTACTGCGAGAAGTAGCCGTGGTAGCGGGCGTTCAACTCGATGGCCACCAGTTCACCCTCTTTGAAGGTGAGGTCGCCGCGCGCGCCGACGCCCCACACCCAGGGGTTGCCGGCGCCCATGATAACGTTCAGTTCCTCGCCGCCGTTGATGCGCACCACGTGGTCGGCCTCGGCCAGCGCCAGTTCATGGGGCACGCCCTCCTTGACCAGGTTGAAGAAGGTGTCGGCGCCCATCTTCGAGATCTGGCTGGCCTTCATGAAGTTGGCCAGTTCCGCCTCGGTCTTGTCGCGGCGCACCTGCTCCACCAAGCCGCGGGCGTCCACCATGTGGGCATCTGGCAGTTTGGCCTTGAGCCCTTCGACCATCGGGTACCGCAACGCGTTCAGGCTGTCGACGCCCAGCCGGCCCTTCGAGAACCCGGATTCCGACAGCGCCTCAACCAAGCCCGCCGCCCAGTCGGGTCCCATGTGGCCCCCGGGCGGCGACTTCACCTTCTTGGTGGGGCAGTAGATATCGGCCATGTTGTGCTGGGTGCCGGCCATGCCCCGGTGGATCACCAGCGTCTGCTCACCGCTGGCGGGCACCACCATGAAAGCGGGGATGGGTGGCGCCACGTGAGAATAGCCCGCCAGGTAGCGGACGCTGCCGAAGCCGATGAAACCGCCCTCGTCGTACACGATGAGGGCATCAAGTTCCTTCGTCTTCATCGCATCCTGGGTGCGCTTGACGCGCTGGGCCAGTTCTTCGGAAGAAAAATCGGTGATATGCAATTCTTGACCAGCCATCAGCATGCTCCTTGGCCGAATTTCAGCGGCAGCATAGCATTCGGTGGGGACGGTGGCAACGCGCGGATCGCCCGACGGCGCCCCGCCCATCTGCGCGGACCGTTCTCCATCCAGGAATCCCACCGATCGCTAGCGGCTTTCGTGGGAATCCGTTTGCGGGGCCAATCTTCTGAGGAGAAGCCACTCCATCCTCGATCCGAACGGCTCCCATCCGTCCCCAAGAAGCGCCTGCAGCACCACGTCGCCGTGGAAATTCCGGAGTTTGGGGTTGTCGGGAAGTCTGCAGCTAAAAAGACCAGGAACCTCTACCGTTGGTTCCGCAGAGCCTTTTAGGTCAAAGTGGTATGTTCCCTGTGCAGAGGTGCAAAATGACGCGACCATAGTAACTTGTATTCCACATGCCTATCTCGCAAAGCTGCCAAACAGCCATCGAGTGGACCCTCCTTTCTGACTTGGGCCGCTACAAGGGGAAGCACCTGCCCGCCGGGCGTATCTGCCGCGAGACGGCCATGAATAGCGAAGGACAGGACGAAGCAATAGGAATGCGCTCGACCGCGCCGGTGGCGGGATTAACCCAGAGCGGATGACGGCTTCCTTCTCGTTTGAGAAAGCAGTCCTGTTGCCAGAGGTGGCGCAGCAAGGTACTGCGTTTCACCCGACTAAAACGGTTTCCTGCAGCGCCTCCGGCGGCAGCCCCCTCAG
Source organism: Dehalococcoidia bacterium (assembly GCA_009692945.1). Classification (GTDB taxonomy): domain Bacteria; phylum Chloroflexota; class Dehalococcoidia; order SHYD01; family SHYD01; genus SHYD01. Next base: position 22,175 of record SHYD01000006.1, read on the forward strand.
CCCTTCCTCGCGGCGGTTCTCTAGGATCAGGGCGATAGCGCCGGCGAGGCTTTCCCTGGCCTCGTCTTTGCTCCTTCCCTGTCCATTTGCCCCGGGCACCTCGGGGCAATACGCGATAAACCACTCGTCGCCGCGTTCGATGATAGCCGTGAACTCGTTGCGCATCTTTCCCCTTCCCGTCCGAACCTATGCTACCACGACGCCCCTCGTGCACTCCCCGTCCGGGCACAACGCCGTAAGGGTTCACATTTGGGTGTAAGCGAGCCAGGGTGCCGCCGAACGTTAAGGAAACTTCTCGCAGAGCTCGAAGAGTAGTGATGCGATCGCCCCGCGGCCCGTTATTGTTCGAGCGAAGCGAGAATCTGCGTCGCCCGACTGAGATCGCTGCGAATGTGAACTCTTACACAACGCCCTGTTCACCTTACCCGGGTGCTCATCGACGAATCCGGTAGGGGCAGGCCCCGTGCCCTGCCCTCCGACGAGGGCGGCCACGGGGGGCCGCCCCTACCAAGGGCCCATTGTTGGCTGTAACGCATCCTGGCCGGGTGGACGCGATTTGGTGTGCAATTCGTTGGCCCATTACGGTAGACCGAACTGTCCCCTCAAGCCTGCCCTCGGTTGGGGCTCACATCCCCAACTTCTCCCGCAGCACCGCCGCCAACTCGGCGATGGCGACCCGCTCCTGGGTCATGGTGTCCCGGTCACGGATGGTGACCGCACGGTCTTCCAGCGACTCGAAGTCGACCGTGACGCAGTAGGGGGTGCCGATCTCGTCCTGCCGGCGGTAGCGCCGCCCGATGCTCTGGGAATCGTCGTACTGCACCAGCGAGCCCCGGAGCGAGCGGCGCAGCGCGGTGTAGACTTCCTGCCCGGTGGGCAGCAGCTTCTCGTTCCGGCTCAGGGGTAGGACTGCCACTTTGACCGGAGCGATCTCCTTGTGCAACCTGAGCACGGTGCGGACTTCGGATTTCCCGCCCGGACCGGGCACCTCCTCTTCGTCGTACGAATCGACCAGGAAGGCGAGGGTGGCCCGGTCGGCGCCGGCCGAGGGCTCGATGACATAGGGGACAATGTGCTCGTTCGACTCCTCGTCGAAATAAGTGAGCTTCTCGCCGCTGAACTCGGTATGTTGCTTGAGGTCGAAGTCGGCCCGATTGGCGATGCCCTCCAATTCCGACCACCCCATGGGGAACAGGTACTCGATGTCGGTAGTCCCCTTGGCGTAGTGGGCCAGTTCTTCCGGGTCGTGGGGCCGCAGCTTGAGCCGTGCGGCGTCGACACCGAGGTCGATGTACCACTGCAGGCGGTCGTCGATCCAGCGGCGGTGCCACTCCTCATCCGTGCCCGGTCTGACAAAGAACTCGATCTCCATCTGTTCGAACTCGCGGCTGCGGAAAGTGAAGTTGCCCGGCGTGATCTCGTTGCGGAACGCCTTGCCGATCTGGCCGATGCCGAAGGGCAGTTTGCGGCGCATCGCCGTGACCACATTGTTGAAGTTCACAAAAATACCCTGGGCGGTCTCGGGCCGCAGGTAGACCTGAGCGGCGGTCTCTTCCACCGGGCCCACGAAGGTCTTGAACATCAGGTTGAACTGACGGGCATCCATTAGTGCCGGCATTTCACAGGTTGGGCAGGGAACCTCAGAAACCACGACCTTATAGGAGGTCTTTGGCCATAGCCTGAATGAGAAAAAGTCAACCGCAGGCGCCCCGATCTTTCTCTCGAACTCCTCACGGACTATAGATATCGCTTCCTGTTCCGTCTTCCCAACAAAACTCCGTTGAATACGGCTATCACCTCTCTTCGCATAAGCGAAAATAACGTGGTCTGCCCTGAACCGGTGTTTACAATTCTTACACTCGATCATGGGGTCGGCGAAATGACCCACGTGGCCGCTGGCCTCCCAGGCGCGGGGGTGCATCAGGATCGACGCATCCAGGCCGACCATGTCGCTGCGCTCCAGCACGTTCGAACGCCACCAGGCGCGTTTGATGTTGTTCTTGAGTTCGACGCCCAGCGGGCCGTAGTCCCAGGCCCCGCCCTGGCCGCCGTAGATATCGCTGCTCTGAAAGATGAACCCGCGCCGTTTGCACAACGACACGATCTTATCCATATGCTCTGCTGCCAAGGTGGTCACCTGCCGTTTGAAGTTGTTCCGAGCGTTTCGGGCGCCTTTCTAGTGTAACCCCCACCTCCGGCTTCGAATCGACGGACAAGAAGTATCTATGCAGGAATGAGGGGCAGCCTCCCCGCCGTTCGTCCCACCCCCAAGAAGAAGAGAAGGTTTTGTTTCTGGGGGAACACCCCCAGACCCCCGGCAGGGTGGTTTCCCCCCTCCACCCCCCGTACCCGAACCTCAACACGGAACTCGTACTATAAGAAAACGGGGCGGGTTGCGACCCGCCCCGTTTCTCAACCCCCTGGTTGGATCAGCTGATGAACAGCGGCGCCAGCACCAGGGTAATGGTGCTCAACAGTTTCACCAGCACGTGGAGCGAAGGCCCGGCGGTGTCCTTGAAGGGGTCGCCCACCGTATCCCCGACAACGGCCGCCTTGTGGGCGTCGGAGCCTTTGCCGAGGACTTGACCGCCCTCTTTGAGGCCGCCGGACTCGATGAACTTCTTGGCGTTGTCCCAGGCTCCGCCGGAGTTGTTGAAGAAGGTAGCCAGGATGACGCCGGCGATGGTGCCGACCATCAACAGACCCGCCACCGACTCCCAGCCGGCGTCGCCGCCCCGGGTGAAGCGAAACACCACTCCCACGGCTATCGGCATCCCAACGGCGAGGATGCCGGGGGCAACCATCTCCCGCAGCGCGGCGGTGGTGGTGATGTCCACGGCCCGGGCGTAGTCGGGGCGAGAGGTCCCGAGCATGATGCCGGGGTCATTGCGGAACTGCCGCCGCACCTCTTCGATGATTTCGCCGGCGGCCTTGCCCACTGCCCGGATGGCCAGCGAGCTGAACAAGAAGACCAGCATCACGCCCATCAACGCCCCGACGAACACCTCGACCTTCGAGAGGTCAATGGGAAGGTTGTCGGTCAGATCCCAGATCTTGCCGGTGGCGGGGTTGATACGGCCCACTTCCGCGAACTTTTCCTTCACCTTGTCCAGGTAGGCGCTGAACAGCAGGAAGGCTGCCAGCGCGGCCGATGCGACGGCATAGCCCTTGGTGAGGGCTTTGGTGGTGTTGCCCACCGCGTCCAACGAGTCGGTGATATGGCGCGCGCTTTCAGAAGCGCCGGCCATTTCGGTGATGCCGCCGGCATTGTCGGTGATGGGACCGAAGGTGTCCATCGCCAGGATGTAAGCGGCGGACATCAGCATGCCCATGGTCGCCACTGCCGTTCCGAAGATCGCAGCAACGTGGACCGGTACTCCGGGCAGGTTAACCGTGGAGCCCACCGAGTACGCGCACACCAACGCGATGCCGATGGTGATGGCAGTGACGGCGGTGGTCTCCAAGCCAACTGCGGTGCCGATGATGATATTGGTAGCGGGTCCGGTTTTGGAAGCCTGAGCGATCTCTTGCACCGGCCGCCAGCCCCCGGCCGTGTAGTACTGGGTGATGAACACGAAGGCCAACCCGGTGGCTATCCCGATGATGCCGCACAGGAAGAACGGGAACCAATTGGCGCCCATCATCGAAAACGTAACGAAGGCCAAGGCAACGATGCTTAAGGCTGTCGTTACGTAATACCCGCCGTTGAGGGCGCTCATCGGGTCTTTCTTTTCCCCGGCGAAGAAAGACACCGACAGGAGGCCGATGATGGTGGCGATGATCCCAAAGGATCGCAGCACCAGCGGGAACATGATCCATTCGGCTTGATTGGTCGCTTTGTAAATGGCAACACCGAGGATCATGGCGCCGATGTTTTCGGCCGACATCGACTCGAACAGGTCGGCGCCGCGACCGGCGCAGTCGCCGACGTTGTCGCCCACCAAGTCGGCCACCACCGCAGCGTTCCGGGGGTCGTCTTCGGGGATGCCCGCCTCGACCTTGCCGACCAGATCGGCGCCCACATCGGCCGCTTTGGTGTAGATCCCGCCGCCCAACTGGGCGAACAGGGCAACGAAACTGGCGCCGAAGCCGAATCCGACGATGAGGAACGGCACTTTTTCCAGCGGGTACTGGAATAGGGTTTGGTACGCCCAGAAGATGCCGGAGACACCGAGCAGGCTGAGCGCCACCACCAGGAAGCCCGACACCGCGCCGCCCCGCAGGGAGGTCTCGATGGCCGCTTTCAGGCTAACCTGGGCGGCCGCCGCTGTCCGCAGGTTGGAGCGCACCGAGATGTACATCCCAACATAGCCCGCCAATGCGGAACAGAAGGCGCCCACCAGGAACGCGACGCCGGTCAGTACGCCGATCTGCGTGCTGTGGTCGAACACACCCACGATGACGGAAATCACCACCGCGGTCAGAATGGACAGAATGGCGATGGTCTTGTACTGGCGTTTGAGGAAGGCCATGGCCCCCTCGAAGATCATGTCGGCGATCTCCTGCATCTTGGGGGTGCCCGTATCCCTCCCAAGAACGTCCTTCGCAAGGTAGACCGCGAACAGGACGGCGAGTATCCCAGCTATGGGGATGATAGGCACAAGTGCCATGCGTGAACCTCCTTCTAATCGTCACATCCAGAACGTAAACTAAACCACAGACGTTAGGTCTTTCTTCATTAACCCCTTTTATTTGATTCTGCTACATCGAGCCCGGCCAAAACCCGCAAACACACAAAAGGGGAGGGCAACACCCTGCTCTCAGTGAGAGCAACATCGGTTTTCCCGCCGGAAACCTCGGTTAGTCTACCAGCCGCCCGCCACCTGCGCAATGGTTTGGGACGGGCCCGTATCTGTTCAGACGTGAGGGGGGCTGCCCTTCGAACGTTTGCCCCACCCCCCAAGGAATGAGATGGTTTTGTTCCTGGGGGAACACCCCCAGGCCTCCGGCAGGATGGCTTCGCCCCCTGCAGCCCCGTGCCTGAACCCCGAGCCTGAACTGGTACGGACGGGGCCGCCCCGACCTCCACCTTGACACGCCCAAAACCCCTGGGCAACAATGGGGCCGCCAGCCACCCCCCAGGAGCCTCCTATGCCCGACCTCCTCTACGAAAAACGGGAACACTATGCAGTATTCACCATGAACCGGCCCCAACGGCTCAACGCCCTGGGGCAGGTCCTCTGGCAGGAGTTGGCCGAGGCCCTCGAAGACTTCACCATAGACAACGAGATGCGGGTGGGCATCCTCACCGGAGCAGGCGAGCGGGCCTTCTCGGCCGGCGCCGATCTCAAAGAGATGGCGGCCCGCGGCCAGGTGGCGACGCCGTCCGCCCGCGTGGCCCGGGTCGACGGCATGTTCCACTTTTCGCGCAACCCCAAGCCCTTCATCGCCGCCGTCAACGGCCTCGCCATCGGCGGCGGCATGGAGCGGGCGATGGACTGCGACATCCGCATCGCTGCCGCCCACGCCCAGTTCGGGCTGATGGAGGTCAAACGCGGGATTCTGGCGGGCTATGGGGTACACAACCTGACCCGGCTGATACCCCACGGCGAGGCGATGTACCTGCTTCTCACCGGTGATCTGATCTCGGCGGAGGAGGCGCAGCGCGCCGGCTTCGTGCACAAGGTGCTGCCCGCTGGCCAGCTCATGGACGAGGCGGTGCGCATCGCAGGAATGATCGCTGCCAACGCGCCCCTGGCCATCCGTGGCACCAAAGCCATCGCCGGCTACTGGCGGCATTTCGGCATCGACGAGTCCTACCGTTGGGTTCCCTGGGTGCAGGAGGTGGTGCTGGGTTCGGAAGACGCCAGGGAGGGGCCGCGTGCTTTTGCCGAAAAGCGGGCTCCTCAATGGACGGGGCGCTGACCGGGCCCGGTGCCGATCCCCGGCGTTATCGCCATCGACGGCCCCGGCGCTTCCGGGAAGAACACCGTCGGGCTGATTCTGGCCCAGCGCCTGGGCTACCGGTTTCTGGACAGCGGGGCGATGTACCGGGCACTGACTTGGCAGGCGCTCCAGATGGCGATCGATTTCGCTGATGAGGCGTTATTGGAGCGGTTGGCGGCCAGCATGCGGATCGAAGTCACAGCGGCGGACTTAGCGCACCCCCATGGCGGGCTGCTGTTGGACGGCGCCGACGTCACTCCTCAACTCCACCGGCCGGAGGTGGACGCCAAGGTCAGTCTGGTGGCGCAGATCTCGGGCGTCCGGAGGATTCTGGTGGCTCAGCAGCGGTCCATCGCCGCCGAAGACGGGATCGTGGTGGTGGGGCGGGACATCGGCACGGTGGTACTGCCCGAGGCCGGCCTCAAGCTGTATCTGGACGCAGGCGCACCCGCCCGGGCCCGGCGACGCCACGCCGAACTGCTTGCGGGCGGCGACCTCATCGCCTACGAAGAGGTGCTCGCCGCCCTGGAACAACGCGACGCCATCGATTCCCAACGGATTGGTTCGCCGCTGCGCCCGGCGCCGGACGCCCGCATCATCGCCACCGACCAACTCACCGCCGCCGAGGTGGCAGACCTTGTCCTCCAGCCCTGCCAGAACTAAGCTCGAGTACCCGCTGGCGCCGCACTATCCCAGCTACTGGTTGGGCGAGCGGCTGACTGCGTTGGCGGCATCGCTCTTCGCCGACTGGCAGGTGGAGGGTGAGGCAAGGATGCCGAAATCCGGGCCGATCATCGTTGCCGCCAATCATTTCAGCCTGGTGGACCCGCCGCTGCTGGCCGCCAGCATCCCCCGGCAGATGAGCTACCTGGGCAAGGCTGAACTCTGGGGGAACCTCATCGGACGGATCTTCAGCCGGGGTATCGGCATCATTCCGCTGCGCCGGGGGCAGGCCGACCGGCCGGCGCTGCGGACCGCGCTCACCGTGCTGGAGCACGGCGGCGTGGTCGGCGTATTCCCCGAGGGAACGAGGGGACGGGACCATCCGCGACGGCTCAAACCCGGTCTTCCCGGCATCGCGCTGCTGGCGCGTTTATCCGGTGCGCCGCTGCTCCCGGTCGGCATTGCCGGCACCGACGCCATCGACCGGCCATCGGATCTGCTGACCAAGGCGTTCACCAGGCCGCGCTTTCGCGTGGTCATCGGCGACCCCTTCGACCTACCCGTCCGCCAGCCTCGCGACCTGGAGGCCGACACCGCCCTGATCATGACCGCCATCGCCAACTTGCTGCCGGAGCGGTATTGGGGGCTGTACACCGGCGACGCGGTGGGCCGGTGATTCAGGCGGGGTATCCCCCCGGGCGGCAGGTTTGCCTTCACGATGTGAAACGTTCCGGATCAAGCGTTGGGTCTCGGCGTGGTCCTTCAAGCCATACAAGATTTTGGGACCCTGCAGGTTTCAATACCAGTGGGGCCGCCCATGTTCCGTTTCAGTGACCCCGACGAGTGTTCCCGATGTCTGGGCGAAGCCGGTTTCCGGGAGGTGCAAACGACCATCGTGCCCCAACACTGGCGATTACCCTCGGCAGATGCCCTGTTGCTGGCCGTGGGGGAGGGCATGGTTCGCACTCGGGCGTTGCTGGTCAACCAAAAGCCAGAAGCGATGGCCAGGATCAGGGCCGCCGTTCGTGAAGGGCTGCGACCGTATCAGGTAGAGCAAGGGCTCTCGATTCCCATGCCGGTCGTGATGGCTTCGGGCCGGCGACCTCAATAATCAAAGTCTGGGGCAGAAACTGACGGAGCGAGCCCCGGCCCGTCGATTTCAACGATTGGCCGGGAGTGACTCCCGGCCAATCGTTGAAATGAACTCTATGCCAGGAAATCCTGCAGCGAACGTCCCCTGGAAAGAGCGTCCGCCAACCACCTTGGTTTACGGCCGCGTCCAGACCACGTGGCGCCATCCGGGCTCCGGTACTTGACAATGGCGGTGGAACGCCGCTTGGGAGATGTCCCGGTCGCTCCGAAACCCAATTCGGATCCGGAGACCCCGTATTCCTGAATCCGCTGTTTCAGTTCTGCGATGACCGAACGCTTCTCCTGCTGCCTCATCCGTTCCGCCTGCGCCAGCAGATCCGCCGCTTGCTGCTTCAATTCCTGATAGGTTGCCATTCACCTTCTCCTTTTATTGTTGCGTTGCCATGTTCCATAGTACAACAACCAGCAGGACAAAGGATCATTCTATCGATCGGGCGATCGGGGTCACCCCAACCGGCTGGCAAGCGACCGCCGTTACCGATCGACAATGTAACCAAGCGAAGTTGAAGGGTTACTCCTGCCGCACTCGACCAAGCGTTCAATTGAAGCTTGATCCGTAAAGCATACCAATGATTGGACTCATAGCAATCAACGCTCATGATGGGTGTCAGAGTTCAGACGGCCATGACCAGGCACACCACCGGGCCATGAAAAGGTGCGAATGAGCAGCGCAACCCCGTTCACGTCATTCATTGCCGCGGAACTCAGCACAAACCCCTCCCCGAGGGAAAAAAGAAAAGGTTTATGAGGGGACACCCCTCATAGTCCCCGCCAGCGGGAAACCCGCTGGACACCCCCTTTTCACAGCAGCGTTACGGCTGCTTCCCGGTGCTTCCCCCGCCCCCCAAGGAAAAGACAGAGAAGTGTTTTATTCCTGGGGGAACACCCTGGAACACCCCCAGGCCTCCGGCCCTTCGACGGGCTCAGGACAGGCAAGGGGGCTCCGCCCCCTGCACCCCCGTGTTCGAACCGGAACTCTGAACTGGCATGCCCAGAGCAGGGCAGCATCACCCGAAGTCCCGATATGCTAAGCTGAACCCCAGAAACGCCCACTCAGGACCGCCGTGGCACTCGCTCTCCCCTCGCTCCCCACCCTCACCGACGCCGAGGACTATCCGGCCGTCGTTGCCGTCGATCCCGGCAGCGTCGCGGACGAACTCGGCGTTCTGCCCGGGGACCGGCTGGTCAGTCTCAACGGGCGCACGCTGCGGGACATCATCGACTACCGCTTTCACGCGGCCGCCGACGTGGTCACCATCGATATCTACCGTCACGGCGAACGCCTCACCTTCGAGGTGGAGAAAGACCCGGACGAACCCCTCGGTATCGATTTTGGGGTCGCCCTGTTCGACGACATCATCCGTTGCAATAACAACTGCTATTTCTGCTTCATCGGGGGCAACAACCGGGGAATGCGCCGCAGTTTATTCATCAAGGACGATGACTTCCGGCTCAGTTTCCTCTTCGGGAACTTCGCCACACTCACCAACCTGACCGATGCCGATTGGCGGCGCATTGAAGAGCAGCACCTCAGCCCGCTCTACGTTTCGGTGCATTCCACCGAACTGGAGTTGCGCCGCAAACTGCTGGCCAATCCCCGTTCCGGCGATATCCTTTCCCAGATCGACCGGCTGACGGGCATGGGGATCCAGTGCCATTGCCAATTGGTGATCTGCCCCGGCCTCAATGATGGCGAACACCTGGACCGCTCCATTGAAGACTTGGCGGCCCGCCATCCAGGCGTGTTGTCCATCGCTGTGGTGCCGGTGGGCCTCACTGAGATGAACCAGATCCGGGGCGCGCATAAACTGAAGGTCCCAGAACCATTGAAGGATCAGCTACTTACCCCGGACTACGCGCGACGCTCACTGGATCAGGTTCAGGCCCATCAGCGCCGGTTTCTGCGGGCATTTGGCGATCCGCTGGTATTCGCATCAGATGAGTATTACCTTGCGGCCGGCGCGTCGTTGCCGCATTCCCGCCACTACGGGACCTATCCCCAGTTCGAAAATGGGGTCGGGATGGTCCGATGGCTGATGGAGGACTGGAAAAAGACGAAGGCGCGTTTTTCCCGGGGTACCATCAACCCAGGGGCCCGTTCGATGACGCTCGCCTGCGGCACCCTCATCGCTCCTGTGCTGGAACCAATGGTCGCAGAGATGCGGGCGTTGACGGGAGTCGACGCCCGCTTGGTGGCCGTTCCCAACCGCACCTACGGTGTAAGCATCAACTGTGCGGGTTTGCTCCCGGCCCACGATTTTCTTACGGCGCTGGCTGATGAGCCGCTGGGGGAAGTGGTGGTGCTGCCCCGCTATGCGCTGGACGATGCTGGAGAAATTTTTCTGGATGACGTTACGCCGGCCCAAATAGAGCAACGATTGGGCCGCTCGGTCGTTTATGTGAAGCAGATGAGTCAACTCTTCGAGTCCTTACCCCGGCGGCGGAGGTAGAGCATGTGCGGCATCATGGGATACGTGGGGAATAAACCGGCCACCCCCATCTTGCTGGACGGACTGCGCCGTCTCGAGTACCGCGGCTACGATAGCGCCGGCATCGCGGTCATCGACCGCAACGGTACGCTGGCGGTGCGCAAGAGTGTCGGGAAGCTCCGCGCCTTGGAGGAGCAGATCCAAGGTGAGCCGCCCAAGGGCTTGATGGGGGTGGGCCACACCCGCTGGGCCACCCATGGCAAACCCACCACCGAAAACGCCCACCCCCACACCGATTGCACCGGCAAAGTCGTGGTGATCCACAACGGCATCATCGAGAACTACCCAGCGCTGAAGCAGGACTTGGTCGCCCGAGGCCACCGCTTCACCTCGCAGACCGATACCGAGACGCTGGCGCATCTGCTTGAAGAGCACTTGAATGAAGGCGACTCGCTTGAAACGGGGTTCCGGGCGGCGCTGGCCCACCTCCGAGGGGCCAGCGCCCTCATTGCGATGCGGCGGGACGAGCCGGACAAGGTGGTTGCCGCGCGCCTGGGCAATGCCGGCGGGATCGTGGTGGGCTACGGCAAGAACGAGATGTTCCTCGCCAGCGACCTGCCGGCCCTGCTGCCCTACACCCGGCAGATCGCGTTCTTGGCCAACCGGGAGATGGCCGTGGTGACGGCTAAGGGCGTCGCCTACTACGACCTCGAAGGCAACCCGCAGCACAAGCTCACCCAGACCATCGCCCTCGACCCGGCGGCAGCCACCAAGGGCGGCTACAAGCACTTCATGCTCAAAGAGATCATGGAGCAGCCTCAAGCCATCGCCAACGTGATGAGCGGACGGGTCAGTTTCGATCCTCCCGGCATCCACATCGATGACCTCCCCTTCTCCGATGAAGCCATCCGACGCTTCAAGCGGGTGGTGTTGGTGGGCATGGGGTCCAGCTTCTACGCTGCCACGTTGGGGCGGACCTATTTCGAACAGTTGGTTCAGATCCCCGCCGAGGTGGAGAACGCCTCAGAGTTCCGCCACCGTGAGGCGTGGCTCAACCCCGAGACGCTGATGATCTCGGTGGGGCAGTCCGGGGAGACGGTGGATACCCTGGGGGCGATGGAAGAGGCTCAGGCCAAAGGCGTCCGGCAAATCACCATTTGCAATGTGGAAGGAAGCCAGGCCACCCGCATCGCTGACGGCACCGTCTACATCCGGGCCGGGCTGGAGGTGGGAGTGGCGAGCACCAAGTGCATGACCAACTCGGTGCTCGCGCTATTCCTGCTGGCCGCCCATTTCGGCAAGGTCCGTGGCACCGTCGATGCCGATCAGATGCAGACGATGGTCGCCGAACTATCCCATCTGCCCGCGCTCCTAGGCGGCGTGCTCGAGCGAGACGAGGAGTACCACAAGCTGGCCAACCACTTCCACCGGTTCCGCGATTTCCTGTTCCTCGGCCGCGGCCCCAGCTACACCGTGGCCCTGGAGGGCGCCCTCAAATTGAAGGAAGTCAGCTACATCCACGCCGAGGCCTATCCCGCCGGCGAGATGAAGCACGGGCCGATTGCCCTCATCGACGACAACATGCCGGTGGTGGCCATAGCGCCCCTCGATTCGACGTACGAGAAGATGGTCTCGAACGTGTCGGAAGTGAAGGCACGCGATGGCATCGTGCTGGCGGTCGTCTCCGAGGGCGATCCGGCCATCGCGGAGCTGGCGGATTTCGCGATCCACGTACCGCGCACCCACCCGCTGCTTACCCCGCTGTTGCTGATCGCCCCGCTGCAGCTGCTGGCTTACCACATCGCCGTACGCCGTGGTTGTGATGTGGATCAGCCGCGGAATTTGGCAAAAACTGTGACAGTGGAGTAGCTCGATCAGCGCGCGATCGGGTAACGCGCAAAGCGGCCCGCCGGCCGCTTTCTGTGGGCGCAAGACCGCAAGCGGTGGCTACATCGCACAGCCCCCGCCACAACAGCCGCCTGCGCCCGGGTCGCCGCAGTAGCCTCCCTCGAATCCGGCATCCGACGGCTCGCCGCCCTTGGCAACCGCTGCGAACACCGAGAGCGTCCGCCGGGACACCGTGCCGCACTCGGGGCACTGAGAGTTCTGGCCAGCGCTCATGGGCTGCAGTTGCTCGAACCGCCACTTGCAGGAGCTACAGTAGTATTCATAAACCGGCATGGCATCCACCCCCTCCTTAACTGCGGACATTGTAACGGGGTATCGCGCCCGCGATCAACAGGCGCCACGCTGGAGGGCGGTCTGACCAAGGAAGGGATGCACCAAGGTAAGGATTCACTGTTGAGGGGCGGCCGGGTTCAGGAGTGGGAGTGCACGAGGGCGGCAGCCCTCTGCCGGGGGAGTGGGGGTGCCCCCCACAGACAATCCCCTATTTTTTCCTGGGGGGGGGTGGCCCATATCCCCGAACCCCTGACACTCCATGAAAAGGCAGCCTTTTCATGCCCCGGTGGTGTCCCCATGGTCATGGGCGTCTGAATAGATACGCTGCAAGCATGACGTCCGCCATGTTTGATAGTAGTATTTAACCACGTCTCCATAATCCATCCGGAGGTTTTCATGCCCATCAGCGAACTGGGCGTCCTGGGTGCAGGCGCCATGGGGTCCGGCATTGCTTACACGGCACTCCAGGCCGGGCTGAACGTCGTCATGGTCGACCGTACTCGCGAGTTGGCCGAGCGCGGCAAGAGCACGATCGAAAGTCTGTACCGCAGCAGCGTCCAACGGGGCCGGGTAACCCAGGAAGCCGCGGACATTGGACTGGCCCACCTGGGGATCAGTTCGGCACTTGAGGACATCGCATCCAAGCCGCTGATCATCGAGGCGGTGTTCGAGGACTTCCAGGCGAAGAAAGCGGTCTATGCCGAACTGGACCCGCTGATGAGTCCCTCGACGGTACTCGCCTCCAACACGTCGACGATCCCCATCACCAACCTCGCGGCCGCCACCAGCAGGCCGGACCGGTTTGTCGGGATGCACTTCTTCAACCCGGCCTACATCATGCAGTTGGTAGAGGTCATCCGCGGCTTCCACTCCAGCGACGCCACCACCGAACTGGCGATGGAGACCTCCCTCGTCTTGGGGAAGACCCCGGTGTTGGTCCAGGACTCCGCCGGGTTCGTCGCCAACCGCATCCTCTGTCCGATGATCAACGAAGCGATCTATCTGCTGATGGAAGGGGTCGCCAGCAAAGAGGATATCGACACCGTGGTCCGCCTTGGCTTGGCCCATCCCATGGGACCGCTGACGCTGGCGGACTTGGTCGGGCTCGATGTCCTGCTCAACGTGTTGGAAGTGCTGCACCGGGAACTGGGCGAAGACAAATACCGGCCCGCGCCGTTGCTGCGCAAGATGGTGGCCGCCGGCCAGTTTGGCCGCAAGACAGGCAGGGGGTTCTACGACTACACCGAGAACCCGGCCGGGAAACGAGCATGAAGGAATATTGCGAGCGAGCCCTCAACGTCGCCCAACTGAAGGGCGCCACCTACGCAGATGTCCGCATTATTGCCCGAGAGGTCCAGGGGATCACCGTCAAGAATGGGCAGGTCCAATCGCTGACCCACCACGAGAGCTTCGGTTTCGGAGTGCGGGTGCTGTGCAACGGCGCCTGGGGCTTCGCTGCCAGCGCCACCCTATCCCAGCCTGAGATTGAACGGACCGCCGCACTAGCGGTCCAGTTGGCCAAGACCGCCGCCCGCACGCACCTCCACCCCGTTGACATCGGACGGCCCGAAAAACATGTCGGGCGCTACCGGACCCCCGTGAAAACCGACCCATTCCACGTTCCCCTGAGCGACAAGATCACGCTGCTGCTCCATGCCTCGGAGACCATGCAGAAGGTCCCGGGTATCGCGGTGGCGGAGGCGGCCCTCGAACTCCAGAAGGAAGAGAAGACCTTTGCGAGCACCGAGGGGAGCTTCATCGAGCAGGAGATCATCGAGACCGGCTGTGGCATCGAGGCGACGGCGGTGGGCGAGAACGATGTGCAGAACAGGAGTTATCCGAATTCGGTGGGCCGCCACCAAGGGACCGAGGGATGGGAGTTTGTGGAACGATGGGATCTGTTGGGCAACTCTGGCCGCATCGCCGAGGAGGCGGTGGCCCTGCTCACCGCCAAACCGTGCCCGCCCGGGGTTACCACCGTGATTCTGGACGGTTCTCAGGTGGCGCTGCAAGTGCACGAAAGCTGCGGCCATGCGGTGGAACTCGACCGCGTGCTGGGAACCGAGGCCGCGTTCGCCGGCACCAGCTTCCTCACCACCGACAAGCTGGCGGGGTTCCGCTACGGCTCCGACGCCGTGAGCCTCACGGCCGACGCCACCATCCCCGGCGGCCTGGGGACCTTCGGCTTCGACGACGAGGGCATCCCGGCGCAACGGTGGCCGCTGGTGGACCGGGGCCAATTTGTGGGGTACCTGATGTCCCGAGAGACTGCTGCCGGTCTCGGGCTCCGCAGCAACGGGGCGATGCGGGCGGATGGCTGGGGCCGGCTGCCATTGATCCGGATGACCAACGTCAACCTGGAACCGGGCGATTGGACCCTGGAAGACCTCATCGCAGATACTGATGACGGCATCCTGATGCAGACGAATCGGAGTTGGAGCATCGACGACAAGCGCCTCAACTTCCAATTTGGCACGGAGATTGGTTGGGAGATCAAGAACGGCAAGCGCGGCGACATGTTGAAGAACCCGACGTATACCGGAATGACCCCCGCGTTCTGGGGGAGTTGTGACGCCGTCTGCAACCGGGACCACTGGGTGATTTGGGGCACGCCCAATTGCGGCAAGGGCCAACCCGAACAGGTGGCCCATACTGGCCACGGCGCAGCCCCGGCTCGGTTCCGTAACCTCCGCGTCGGGTTGATGCGCTAACCAGTTCTGTCTCATGCCCCAATCCATCACCGAGATAAAGCGCCACCTCGATGGGCGCGTGCAGCAGTTCCATTGCGACCTGCTGCACCAGGACAGTGAAGTCACCATCATCCGGTTCCATGCAACGGGAACGCCCTATGCCAGCCGAATCCATCATTCAGACGGTTTTTTCTGGCCCGGCCGCAACTACCTGATGTACCAACTTTTTGGATCGGACAACGAGGTGGCCGGGTACCGGTTCGACGTGTGCAAGGATGTCCGTTGCTCACCGGATGCGGTTGAGTTCACGGACCTGCTGCTGGACGTCGTGGTAAGCGGTGAAGGGACGGTCGAGGTTCAGGACGAAGACGAGGTGGACGCTGCCCACGCTGCGGGCCAACTGACGCCGACCGACCTCGCGGTAATCATCCAGGCCAGATCCATCCTGGTGGATGAGGTGGCCTCGATCATCAGCGAAGCTCAGGCGCTGAGACGGCGGCTGACCCTCGGATCAGGAGCGTAGCCGGTCCAACCGGCGGCCGCAGCGGGACGCCAGGCTGCCGCGGCGCGATGCGCATTTCGCAATAGCCCTTGAAGACTGACCACTGTCGCAGCGTCGCTCGAATGCGTTCCACGGGGATGGCGAACCCGACCGCGTGATCCAGGCGGCCCTTCGCTCCTTCGGCCCTGCCGATGCTCATCCCCATCACCTCGCCATGCGGTGACCACTGGGCCGCCGCTGTCGCCGGGGTTGAGCGCCATCGACATCTGCAGCAGCCCCGCCTCGGAGGTCGAGATGCGGCTGGCGGCCATCCCCCAAGCTAGGCTGGGCTGAGGATCATTGTCCACGACCCTGCGACCCCAGCGATTCGGCCGTTTCCTGGTATGATCGTGTCCAGGCAACACCTACGGAATCCTGAACCTGGGGGAGACGTGCTCACAGAAATCGAACTGAGAAGGATTACCGGCAGCGCACTGGCGTACTCCAAAGCGGATCAGACCGAGGTGATGATCACCGAAAACGATTCGGCCCTGACCCGATTCGCCAACAATGAGATCCACCAGAACGTGGCGGAGCGCGACACGACGGTCCTGATCCGGGTGGTGTTCGGTAAAAAGATCGGGGTTGCGACCCTCAACCGGGCCGACGAAGCCGGGGTACGAATGGCGGTCGAGCGGGCCAACGACCTAGCCCAGTTTCAAGTGGAGAACCCCGACTTCAAGACCCTGCCGCCCCCTGGTCTGGCCACGCGGGTGAGCGGGTTTCACGAGGGAACCGCCGATTTTTCTCCCGAGGACCGGGCGTGGGCTGCGGGCATCGTGCTCCGAAAAGCGAAAGATGCCGGGCTCGTTGCCGCAGGCCATGTCAGTACCGACATTGCGCAGATCGCGGTGGCCAATTCGTTGGGAGTCTTCCAACATCATGCTTACACCGAATCACAAATCAACGTGGTGATGATGTCTGATTCATCATCCGGCTACGCTGCCCGCTTGGATGGCAACGCCGCCCGGCTTGATCCCGAATCGGCCGCCGACGAGGCTGTGGCAAAGGCCGTGGCTGGACGTTCCCCACGCCCCTTGGACCCCGGGCGCTGCGAAGTGGTGCTCGAAAGTTACGCGGTCTGTGACATGCTGGACTTTCTGGGCTACTTGGGCTTCGGCGCCCAAGCGGTGCAGGAAGGACGAAGTTTCATGGCGGGGCACTTGGGTCAGAAAGTGCTTGGCGGGAACATCACCATTTGGGACGACGGGCTCGACCCCGTCGGTATTCCAATTCCCTTCGATTACGAGGGGGTGCCGCGCCAGCGGGTCAATCTGGTCGACCAGGGCGTGGCCAGTGGGGTGGCGTACGACAGTTTCTGCGCAGGCAAGGAGGGCAGGGAATCCACTGGTCACGCCCTCCCCGCCGGGCAGACCTTCGGGCCGATCCCGATGCATCTGCATCTGGCGCCGGGCGAAGCTTCCCGCGAAGACCTGATTCGGTCGGTCCGCCGCGGTGTGCTGGTAACCCGGTTCTGGTACACCCGACCCGTGCACCCGCTCTCCATCACCGTGACCGGGATGACACGGGACGGCACCTTCCTCATTGAAAACGGCGAGATAGTGGGTCCGGTCCACAATCTCAGGTTCACCCAAAGCTACCTCGATGCGCTGCGGTGCGTCGACGGGATCGGGCGCGAACCAATGTTGAACAAGGAGTCTTTCGCGTACGACCTGGCTCCGGCCCTGAAGATCGGCGCGTGGGATTTCACGGGTTCCACTGAGTATTAGCGGAAGCCGGCGGCACGCCCGCAACGAATCGTGATGTCGCTCCACCGCCACCCTGCTGCCACACCGTCATTATGCTGGTCTCGTATCAAACGGCGCCGGGAACGATGCGGGCCGGCCTGATGCAGCACGGCCCGACGATCGGGAGTCTGGACCCGTAGTTCCCGACCATCGGATCACCGTTGGCGGACTGGGACCCCTTACCCAACCCGGTGGTCCGCGGGAAGCGGTCGCTTACCGGCTGACTGACGGGGTTCCGATCTTACATGACCTCAAACCACAACAGGCCGCCGATCACGACAAACGAGACCGCCGCCGCTTTGTGAAGCAGCGCCTGGGGGCAGCAGGTGGCTCAGCGTCTGACCAACCACCACCCCAATCAGGGTTACCAACACCAAGGCCGCGGTCGCCCCCAGGAACACCACCAACGGATTCCTGTTCTCGCTTGCTAACGCTATGACCGCCAACTGCGTCTTGTCGCCGATCTCGGCGACGAACAACAGGCCGAAGGTCATCAAAAACAATTTCCAGTCCATGGCGCCGTCCTCGGATATGGAGAAAGACGAAGCGCCCGCTGCAGGGAGCGGGCGCTTCGTCTTTCGACTGCGATGTTTACTCGAGGTAGTCCTTCAGTTTCTTGCTCCGGGAGGGGTGCCGCAGCTTGCGCAACGCTTTGGCTTCGATCTGCCGGATGCGCTCGCGGGTCACTCCGAACTCCCGGCCGACCTCTTCCAGGGTGCGGCTGCGCCCATCATCGAGTCCGAACCGCAACCGCATCACCTTGCGTTCCCGGTCGGTCAGGGAGTCGAGCACCTCTTCGACCTGTTCTTTCAACAACTGGTGGGAGGCGGCATCGGCTGGGGCCAAGGCGGTCTGGTCCTCGATGAAATCTCCCAGATGGCTGTCTTCCTCACCAATAGGAGTTTCGAGAGAAACCGGCTCCTGAGAGACCTTGATGATGTTCCGGACTTTTTCCGCGGGCAGCTCCAACTCCGCGCCGATCTCCTGAGAGGTGGGTTCCCTGCCGTACTCCTGGACGAGCCGCCGGCTCACCCGCACGAGCTTGTTGATGGTTTCCACCATGTGCACCGGAATCCGGATGGTGCGCGCCTGATCGGCAATCGCCCGAGTGATCGCCTGCCGGATCCACCAGGTGGCGTAGGTGCTGAACTTGAAACCCTTGCGGTAATCAAACTTCTCGACCGCCCGGATGAGACCGATGTTGCCTTCCTGGATCAGGTCCAGCAACGACATGCCCCGGCCGATGTACCGTTTCGCCACACTGACCACCAGCCTGAGATTGGCCTCGGTCAACCGCCGCTCTGCTTCCTGCCCATCCAGTTTCATGAGCCGGTAATGGGTCTCCAGCGACTGGCGATTGGTGCTGAAGTACGAGGCCGCGTCCGGGTCCTGGATCAGCGTGTTGAGACTCACTGAGACTCCGTTGCGGTTGACCACCTGGGTGAGCAGCCCCTGCAGGATGTGGGTCGCGGTGGACACCTGCACGAAGGTCGGGTCGTTAGCCATCGGCTCGCGGCCGACCGCCAGGGCAACCCTCGCAAGGGTTTCCTCGGGCATTTCGCTATCAATGGCGGTGCGGACACCGGGAAGTTCCAGGAGCTTCCCAAGTTCAAGGTTTTCGTCGATCTCCAGTTCACGGGAAAACGCACGCAGGGCGGGCTCGGCGTCGCGCAGCCGTTGAACCATCGTTACCGATATCTCGACGGCGCTGGGTGAGCGGCCTTGGGTCCGATTCCAGGCGGCCTCCAGCAGACGGACAGCCTTCGCTTCCTCCATCCGGCGGGCCAGCAATTTCTCATCCGCGGCGGTGAGCAGATAGACACGCCCGATCTCGCGCAGGTACATGCGGACCGGATCATCAATCCCCTCTTGGTTTTCCAGGTCCAGCGTCGCCTCGGCTTCGAGCACCGTATCGTCGGCCATCTTGGGTTCATCCCACACGTCGCGGCCGATCTGCTGCTCCGGCCAACTGGGGGTGGGGGTCTCCGCCTCCAAGATCGTAATCGTGCCCTCGGGAACCTTGCGGGTCGGTGCGCCCGGTTGTTCCATGGGTGTCTCTGCCATTGTTTTTCTTTCCTTCTCGTCAGATCCGCACGATGCAGCGGTCTGGCCGTTCAAACTCGACCCAGTTTCGTCGCGGCTCGCCCCTCGCGGGGGGCACAACCAGAAACGGTAGCAGGTTCATTCTGTGACACTCGGTTCTGGCCGGCGTTTCATGAGGGCGAGCAGTTGGTTATTTAACTGCAACTCCTGGCTTTCGAAGGAACGGAGATCGTCAGCATCGGACGCCGCGCCGGCGTCGCTAGCCGTGCTAGCAACGTCTTGACCGATCATCGGTAGCAGCCGGCCATCCTCCTCCATCTCGTCCAACCGGGCACGGTGCATAGCTTTCAGACGCCGCACGTGTTGTTGTTCCAAGCGATGCACGCATTGGGCAAATGCCGCCCGGATCAGGGTTTCGGCCATCACCGGCGGGGTTTGGGACCGAACCGCCTCCAGTCTGGGCAACAGCCACTCATCCACATGATCCAGACCAGACCCAGGGTTCCGCGTCCACGCCGCCAGCAGTTCACGACCATCGGTGGAGGAAAGGTACTCGGCTTTAAGCAGGTCGGCCGCCGGCGCCAGAAAATCGTTGTTGAACAACAGCGCCAGACAGTAGTCCTCCACTACGTCAACGGCGAAGGACACGCCCGGTTCAGCCTGGGCGACAGTGCCGGCCTTCGATCGCCCTTTGGCCGCTGCCCTGCGTGGGAAAGCGTCCCGTAGCGTGCGTTCGTCCACTGAAACCAAGTTGGCCAGACGCTGCAGATAGTGCGCCTGTTCCACTGGGTTCGCCACATCTTGGATAAAGGGCGACAACGCCTCCACGGCCTGAGCCTTGCCCTTGGGCGACGTGAGATCGACCTTGTCTTGCACCGACTGGAACACGAAGTCGAGCATGGGAACGCTCCCGTCCACCAGGGCCTGCCACTCCTCCGGGTGATCGCGGATGAGCGCATCGGGGTCCTTGGCGCCGGGCAGCCGCAGGACTTTGATCTCGCCCTTCTGTTTACCGATGATCCTGGGCACCCCTACCAGGGCGCGGGTGACCACCTGGCGCCCGTTGACGTTCTTCCTCTGCCACTGCCACTCCCAATCGGGCACCGCCGTCGCTTCTTGCCCCATCGCTTCCGGCGCCACCTCAAGTCCACGCATGGTCGCGGCCTCGCCGGCAGCGTCGGCGTCGAGGGCCAGCACGACCTCGGAGGTGAACCGGGAGAGCAAGCCCACCTGTTTTTCAGTGAGCGCCGTCCCCATCGAAGCCACAACGTTGGCAAACCCGTGCTGGTGCGCTGTCAACGCGTCCATGTACCCTTCGACGATAACCGCCTTCCGTGCCTGCCGGATCGCTTCCTTGGACCGGTCGAGGGCATAGAGGAGACCGCTCTTGTCGAACAGACTGGTCTGAGGCGAGTTGAGATACTTGGGCGGGGCGCCGTCCAGCGTCCGGGCCCCAAACCCCACCACATGCCCGGCAATATCCGAAATCGGGAACATCAACCGGTGATGAAACCGGTCATAGGTACCGCGCTCACCCTCCATCAGCAACCCCGCTGCCACCAATTCTTCCTCGGTGAACCCTTGTCCAACCAAGTACTGCTTCAGGGCTTCACGCCGCTGGGGGCTGTATCCTAACTGGAACGCTCGCAACGTTTCTGGCCAGATACCACGCTCGGCCACATACTCCCGGGCCTGAGCGCCGTCAGCTCCGTTAATCAGCAGGTTGTGGTAATACCGGGCCGCCGCCTCATTCGCCTCTTTGTACCGGGCGTCAGCAGTCACCTCTTCCTGAACCCGGTCGTACTCCGGCAACTCCACCCCGGCTTTTCCTGCGAGCAGCCGGAGCGCGGGGCCAAATTCGATCTGCTCACGGCGCATGACGAAGGTGAAGATATCGCCACCGGTAGCGCATGCCCCGAAACACCGCCAAGACTGCCGGTCCGGAAATACGTAAAAAGAGGGCGTTTTCTCCTGATGGAAAGGGCAGTTCGCTTTGAAGTTGCGCCCGGCCTTGCCAAGCGCAACGTAACCTGACACCACCGACACGATGTCTAGGCGTTGTTTGATGTCGTCGATCGGGGGCATGCTTGTCCAGCGGTGGTTGCGGGGATCCTGACCGCTACTTTACAGTCTATCAGCCGCACCGGACGAGAACAAGGAACGGGTGGCCGGGCTCAGGAGTGGGAGTGCACGAGGGTGGCAACCCTCCTGCTTGTCCCGAGCCCGTCGAAGGGCCGGAGGAGTGGGGGTGCCCGATAGGAGTGGGCACCTTTTGAATTCATGCCTGGATGGGGGTTCGAGAGGAGGGGTGTGCAGTGGGGGCGCAGCCGCTTCTGCCGGGGGATGGGGTGTCCCCACACCCAAACGAAATGGGTGGGTGGGTGGGAAGTACAGACTTGGAGGTTGTCCGAGGAGAAACCGACCCACTCCTATACGGTGCCCCCAACATGGAATTCTCCTCTTTTTTCCTGGGCCGGGGGGAGTGGCTCATATCCTCCGAACGCCTGACCCTGAAAAGATACGCGGCAAAGCCAGCGGCCCTTGCTGGCCCACCGCGCATCCGCACCGTGACCTCGGATCGACGCCCTCAGTCGTTTCCGAAACGTTTCATATTGCTCGGGCGCCGTTGGGTGTGTTTCCTTGCCTCCGGCCTTGGCCTATACTGAACCAATCCGCCACCGCCCGATCTGCGCTGAGGGGGCGCCATGGTCAACCACTACCGGTACAGCCGGTGGGACGACTCACAATATCAAGACATCCCCGGTCTCGACGAACTGTTCGATTCCCTATCGGAAGATGTCCTGCGCTACGGGGACCTGAGCCGCGCCATCCGTCAGTTCCTTCAGCGCGGCTTCGAAGGGTCATCGGGACGCCAGATGCACGGTATCCAGGAACTCCTGCAAAAAGTCCGACGTCAACGGCAGGACATGCTGGCCCGCCACAACCTGGACTCCCTTCAGGAGGACCTGCGCCGACGGCTCGACGACATCATCCGGCAGGAACGCCAGACCGTGCAGGAACGGCTGAAGGACGATGCGGCCGAGCCCGAAGGGGGAGCAGCGCCCAACCAAGCCCTCCGGGACCTCCGGCAACGGTTGGCGCGGCGAAATCTGGAGGCGCTCGATCACCTTTCTGATAACCCGGGGGAAGCGGTGCAGCAGCTCAGGGAGTACGAATTCCTCAATCCGGACGCAGGCGCGGCGTTCCAGGAACTCCTGAAGATGCTCCGGCAGAGCGCCCTCGATTCGTTCTTCAAGGACCTCTCCCAACGGTTCCAACAGATGAACGGGGACGACCTTCGGCGCATGCAGGAGATGATGGCGGCGCTGAACCAGATGATGCGGGAAAAACTGCGGGGCGGGGAGCCGGACTTCCAGCAATTCCTTGATCGATATGGGGACCTCCTGGGTCCCAACCCGCCGAACAGCCTGGACGACATGCTCCAGCAGATGCGACGGCAGATGAGCCATATGCAATCGCTGCTCAACAGTTTGTCCGACCAGCAACGCGAATCGCTGCTCGACGCCCTCGGTTCGGAGATGTTCGATCCGGAGTTCCAACGGGAGCTGGCGGAACTCGCCACCAACCTCGACCTGCTCAATCCCTCCGGTATCCGGGGGAGGGACTATTCGTTCTTTGGTGAAGAGGACGTCTCGCTGGCTGACGCCATGGACTTGATGCGCCAGCTCGACCAGATGGAGGAGTTGGAACGGCAGTTGGACCGGACGCGTTTCGGCTCACCCCTGGATGAAGTGGACCCGGACCTGATGAAAGGGGTGCTGGGGCCCGAGGCCGCCAACCAACTGGAAGAGCTGAAACGGCTGGCCCAGCAACTCCGGGATGCGGGTTATATCCAGGGAGACGCAGGCGATGTCAAGCTGACTCCGAGCGCCATGCGGAAAATCGGGCAGAAGGCGCTCCGAGACATCTTTGCGCGCCTCAGGCGAGACACGATGGGTTCTCATCGGACCCCGGAGCGAGGTCATGGCGTCGAGCCGGCGGACCAGACGAAGGAGTACGAGTTCGGCGACCCGTTGGACCTGGACCTGAAACGCACCCTGTTCAATGCGCTACGGCGCAACGGTGGCCTGCCGCTGCGGCTCACGCCCTCTGATTTCGAAATCCGGCGGATGGAGCACATGACCCGGACGACCACGGTGTTGGTGCTCGATCTCAGCCGGTCGATGCCGATGCGGGGCAACTTCGTCGCCGCCAAGAAGGTGGCCCTGGCGTTGAGCACACTGATCCGCACCCAATTCCCCCGAGACGTGCTTTACCTCGTCGGGTTCTCCGGCTTCGCCCGTGAACTGGATAAGGACGAACTGCCCCATTTGAACGTCGGCGAATTTGGGCGAGGCACCAACATCCAGGCTGCGCTGAGGATGGCCCGCAGCCTTTTGTCACGCCACCGCCTGGGCCAGCGGCAAGTGGTGCTCATCACCGATGGCGAGCCAACCGCATTCTTCGAAGACAACGGCCACCTCGCCATCGAATACCCCCCCGGCCCCAGAGTGTTGCGGGAAACCCTCACCGAAGTCCGGCGCTGCACCAAAGATGGCATCACCATCAACACTTTCATGTTGGAACAGAGCTACCACCTCCGAAACTTCGTCAGCCAGCTCACCCGCGCCAACCGCGGACGGGTCCTGTTTGCATCGGCCGACCAACTCGGTGAGTACATCGTCGAAGATTATGTCGACAAAAAAGGCTGGCGTTCGGCGAGCTAATCAGACCAGCCTCTCGCCGCTGCCAGACCCCATCCGCATTGCCCCTCCCAATACCCGATGCTAGAATCTATAGGCGGTGAGTCTCCCCTCCCCGCTACTCTTTCGAAACCGGCCGGATTGAGTCGTATCACTGGAGGTTAGCATGGTTCTGGGGGCTTTGAACGTTCAGCTTTGGCGGGACACCCTGGAACTCACGGCGAACCGGGCCCCAGAATTTCTCGACATCACAGAACCGGTACAGGAATTGGTGCGCAGGTCCGGCGTCCAAAATGGCATCGCGGTGGTGTTCTCCCGCCACACGACGGCTGCCATCAAGATCAACGAACACGAACCGGAACTGCTCAAGGATATGGAGCAATTCCTGAACCGGCTTTCCCCCATGGACGCGGCCTACTTCCACAACGATTTCACCGTTCGCACCGTGAACATGGAAGATGATGAGTGCCCCAACGGACACGCCCACTGCCAGCACTTGCTGCTCGGCGCCAGTGAAACGATCCCGGTGATCGACGGATGCTTGGCCCTGGGGGTATGGCAACGGATCTTCATGGTGGAACTCGACCGGCCCCGGCAGCGGGAGGTGGTGGTCCAAGTGATGGGGGCTTAACCGCCGTCAATTAGGGGTTTAGGTTAGCTGGCGCGGCTTGAGCAGCAGCGGCAGCGGTACCGCAGCAGCGATGAGCGCGGTCACGATGAGGAATGCGGGCCGGTACGATCCGGTGAGGTCCATGCTCCAACCCACCAGCAGTGGCGCCACGATCCCAAAGCCAACCGTCACCGATCCCATCAACCCGTAGATCGACGCGAAACGGCGCGCCCCAAAGAAATCACGGATGAGGACATTGCGCGTCGGCAGCATCCCACCAAACCCGATGCCGAAGCAGAGGGCAAAGGGGATCACCATCCAGTAACTGCTGACATTGACCAGCACCAACAACCCCACTAGGTCACAGGCGAGCAATCCCATGACCACCAGCCGCCGGTCGAACCTGTCCAGCAGGAACCCCGTGCCGAGCCTCCCTATCCCGCTGAGGATGGTGAACACTCCCACGGTGGAGGCGGCCGCCTCAGGGGGAAATCCAACGCTTTCGAAGTATGGTATCTGCACGATGAACACCGCGCTGGGCCCCATGTAATGGACCCCAAGGACCGCCGCGATCACCCAGAAGGACCGCGTCTGCAGCGCCTCCCGGACCCCGATGCCTGAGCTGTCTCCCGCAGAAGGTGCCCCCGTCGCGGCACTCGCCGAACCAGCACTTGGTGGGTCTCCATCAGGCCGATAGCCGTACGGCTCAGGGCGGTGGCGGATCAGCATCGCCGCAGGGAAGCAGATCAACCCCACCGCGACTGCCAAAACGAGCATCGCGGCGCGCCAACCCAACGCCTGGATCAGGACCACCAGCAGCGGCACGAACAACCCGGCGAATACAGGGCCGCTGCTCATCAGCCCCAGGGCCCGGCCACGCAGCCGGCGGAACCAGTTGATGGTGGCGGACGGGAAGGCATTGAGCGCACTCCCCGATCCCATGGACACCAAGATGACGCACAGGTAGAACTGCCATGCTTCCTGGATCAATCCGAGGCCGAAAAGCCCGAGAGTCCCCAATGCCACACCACCCACCGCAACTTTCCGAGACCCGAAACGGTCGACCAGGAACCCGGAGATAGGGCTGCTTAGCCCCGATTCCACCTGGCGCACCGAGAACGCGCCGGCGGTGACGGCGCGGGGCCAATCGAACTCCCGGCTGATGGGTTCAAAAAACGCCGAGAACCCGTAGTAGAACACCACGCTGAACGCAAAATGGATCAGCATGGACCCGGCCACCACGTACCAGCCGGGAAAAAGCCACCGCCCTCGGTTGGAGGGCGGTGGCGAAGTCGCTTTCGTCGGGACCATCAGAGCGCGGAAGGCCTTAACTGATACCCAATTCCCGCTTGACCTCGGCGGTCGCCTGCATCATGACCCGCAGCTTGTCCTGGGCCTCTTCAACCGTACGCGTTTTGAGCCCGCAGTCCGGGTCGACGAAGATCTGGTCGGGGCGGAGGATCTCGAGACCCCGTTTGATCCCCGCTTTCACCTCCTCGACGGTCTCGGTCCGGTGGGTATGCACATCAAGGACACCGAACCCGATGGCCTTCTCGAACTTCACCCCTTTGAAGTAGTCGAGCAGCGCGTAGTTGCTGTTGGCCAGTTCGAGGTCGATCTGGTCGACCGGAAGGTTGATGAGCGTGTTGAAGACCTTGGCGAAATCCCCGTAGCAGATGTGGGTAATCGTGTGGGCCGACAAGCCCTCGGTCACGATTCCCAGCGCCCGTG
Organism: Dehalococcoidia bacterium; assembly: GCA_009692945.1. Taxonomy (GTDB): domain Bacteria; phylum Chloroflexota; class Dehalococcoidia; order SHYD01; family SHYD01; genus SHYD01. The sequence continues at coordinate 48,552 of SHYD01000006.1, forward strand.
AACCAATCTCCATCTCCTCGGGGCGCGTCGAGAGCGCGGGCTCGTCGATCTGGATGTACTTGGCGCCCGCGCGCTCGAGGTCGAGGGCTTCCTCATGGATGGCATGGGCCAGGTCCATGATGAACGCCTCTCGGGTTGGGTAGTACTCGTTGAATGACCAGTCAGCCATGGTGTAGGGGCCTGTCAGCATCCCCTTGACCGGGAGCTCAGTGAGGTCCTGGGCGAAGCGCCACATATCCAGCGTCATGGGACCACGCCGGCCCACTCGGCCCACCGCGATGGGCTTGCGGTAGTAACGGTTGCCGTAGGATCGGACCAGCCCGCTGATCGTATAACCGTCCATGAGTTCGGCGAAGTGGGTCGCCATGTCGCCGCGGTACTGCTCTCCGTCGACCAGGATGTCCATCCCGATCTCTTCCTGAAAGGTGATCCAGTCCCTCGTGGCCTGCTTCTCAAGATCTTCCAGGTCTCGCGCCGAGAGCTTGCCCTGGGCAAACTGGTTGCGGGCCTGCTGGACGGCCGCCGACTTCGGAAAGCTGCCGACCGACGTGGTCAATAAACCCTGGCTCAACTCAGCACCTCCTGGGCGCGCTTGGCCGCTTCGGCAAGCCGGACCAGCTTGGCATACGCGTTGGCCCGAGGCAGAAATTCGAGTCCGCAGGTGGGGTTGAGGTACAGACGGTCCATGGGCACCACCATCTTGATGGCATCCACCTGTCCCACCAGGTCCTCGATGCTCTCCATCTTGGTGTTGCGGGCATCCGCTATGCCAAACCCCAGCTTCTTATCGCTCGGGAACGATTTCAGTAGGTTAAAGTTAGCCTCGCCCCACACGAAATCGAGGCCGAACACCTCGAACGGGAGGTCGAACAGCTGGGGGTACAATCCATCGATGTCGCCGAAATAGGTGTAGAGGGCGGTGGTCACCGTGATCCCCTCTGTCATCTTGCGGGCCAGTTCCCGGTACTCGGAGAACCGGTGCTTGTGCTGCAACAGCACCGGATCGTTGAACTGAATAAAGCCGGCGCCTGCATCCTGCAAGGCCCTGGCTTCGGCGTTCAGCGCCTCTGCCGCAGCATGGGCGAGCTTGCCGGGGTCGCCGTAGTGCTTGTCCTGGCAGTGGAAGGCGATCTGATAGGGTCCCGGCAGTATCGTCTTCACCGGCTTGGGACTCAGCGCCTTGGCCTTTCCGAAGTCGCCCACGGATACCGGGCCCTTCCATCCGATGGGCCCTTCGACAACCGGCTGCCGAAAGTAGGTGTTGCTGTCGAAGAACCGCAGCAGACCGTTGAGGGTGACCCCGCTCAGCGACCGGGTGAAGTAGGTGATCTCGTCATCCCACCGCAGGTTTCCGTCGCTGACTAGGTCGACCCCCGCCTGGACCTGTTCGCCGATCGCGTCGGCACTGGCGTCGTCGATGGTCTTGGCCAGTTCCTCAGCGGTGATGCGTCCCTGATCGAACCGGGAAATCGCTGTGCGCATGTTGGGCCCGTTGCCCAGCGACGGCACCTTGGGGTAGTTCCCCACCACTGTCGTTATCATCGATAGGATCTCTCCGTTCCTGGCGGGCTCGAAGCCCGTATTGATCGCCGGCCGAACAACCGCCACACACAAACCACCCGAGGAACCGCTCCGAAAGCAGGTCTCCTCGGGTGGTGGGAGGGACGCTCGCTAGCTTCGACTTGCCAACAGTTCCGCCATGACCTTGCCGATCTCGGCGGGGTTGCGGGTGACCGCGGCGCCTGCGGCGCTGAGCGCCTTGAGCTTGCTGTCGGCAGTTGCGCTGTCGCCACTAATGATAGCACCGGCGTGGCCCATCCGGCGACCGGGAGGCGCCGATGCCCCGGCGATAAAGGCGCACATCGGCTTGCGGACGTTCGCCTTCACGTATTCCGCGGCCTCCTGCTCGGCGACGCCGCCGATCTCGCCGATGAGGGCGATAGCCTCGACGTCCGGGTCATCATTGAAGCGTTTCAGGATGTCCACGAAATCGGTGCCCACCACGGGGTCGCCGCCGATGCCCACCGCGGTGCTCTGGCCGATGCCGGCGGCGGTCATTTGCGCGGCCGCCTCGTAGAGCAGCGTGCCGCTGCGGGACACCAAACCCAGTTTGCCCGGCATGAAGCTGCTGGCGGGCATGATGCCGGCCTTGGCCTTCTCTGGAGGCGAGATGATGCCGGGGCAGTTGGGGCCGATGAGCACCACGTCCTTGCCGGAGATGTAGCGTTTCACCTTGACCATCTCCCAGGTCGGCAGCCCATCGGTGATGCAGACCACCAGCTTCAGCCCGGCCTCGACCGCCTCGTAGATGGCGTCGGTGGCGAAGGGCGCCGGCACGAAGATGATGGAGGCGTTGGCCTGGGTCGCGGCCACCGCTTGGTCCACCGTGTTGAACACAGGGATCCCGTCCACCTCCTGCCCTGCCCGCCCCGGCGTGACGCCGCCCACAATGTTGGTGCCGAAGGCTTTGCAGAGCCGGGCGTGGTTGCTGCCCTCGGCGCCGGTGATGCCCTGCACCAGCAGCCGGGTATTTCGGTTCAGCAGAATGCTCAAATTATGCCCCCTTGGTCAAGATACATTGGTGGCGGGCGCCTTCACGTCGTGGTAAGGGCGGTCCCTCGTGGCTGCCCTGGTCCGGGCAGGCACAAGACCTGCCCCTACGGATGGTCCCTCCAAAACACACTACCCCCTACCGGCCCGCCGCGGCAGCGACCGCCTTCCTCGCCCCGTCCGCCATGTCGCTGGCCTCGATGACGGCGATGCCGTTCTCGGCCAAGATACGCCGCCCCTCCTCGAGTCCGTTGCCGGTGAGGCGGGTGACCAGCGGCACCTTGACATCGAGTTGCTTATACGAATCGACCAATCCCTGGGCGATGACGTCCACCCGTGCCATGCCGCCGAAGATGTTGAAGTAGATCGCTTTCACGTCCGGGTCCTTGGTGAGGATGCGCATCGCGCTGATCACGCGGTCCACGTTGTTCACCGTGCCGATGTCCAGAAAGTTGGCGGCCGCGCCACCGAACAGGCTGATGGTGTCGAGGGTGGCCATGGCGAGCCCCGCCCCATTCACCACGCACCCGATGTTGCCGGACAGCTTGATATAGTTGTTCACCCCTGTCGTGGTGGCCTCCACCTCCAGGGGGTCCTCCTGAGTGGTGTCCCGCAGCGCCGCTACCGCTTTCTGCCGGTACATGGCGTTGTCGTCGAAATTGATCTTGGCGTCGGCGGCCAGCAGGCGGCCGTCCTCCGTCACCACCAGGGGGTTCACCTCGACGATGGAGCAGTCCCGGGCGATGAACGCCCGGTACAGCCCTTCGATGAGGTCGGCCGCCTGGCGGATCAGGCCGCCGTCCAGGTGCATGCCGTAGGCCAGCGCCCGGCCGATGGACGCCTGGTACCCCATCAACGGATCGACCCATTCCTTGAGGATTTTCTCGGGGGTGGCCGCGGCGACTTCCTCGATCTCCATGCCACCTGCTTCGCTGGCCATGATGACGTTGGTCTTGCTGACGCTGTCCACCAGAATACTTATGTAAAGTTCTCGCGCAACGCTGAGGGCCTCCTCCACCAACACCATCGGGACCAACGCGCCCTCGGGTCCTGTCTGATGGGTGACCAGCCGCGTGCCCAACAGGCCTTTGGCGAAAGCCTCGGCTTCCTCGGGTGTGTTGACCAGCTTCACACCGCCTGCCTTGCCCCGGCCGCCGGCGTGGACCTGCGCTTTCACCACCACCCGGCCGCCCAACTCGGCCGCGGCCGCCCGGGCCTCGGCGGGGGTCGAAGCCGCCCGGCTGCGGGGGACCGCCACCCCAAACTCGGCCAGAATGGCCTTGGCCTGATATTCGTGGACTTTCATGGATGCTCCTTCCGACGATGTGCGCTGTCGAGGGATGAGGACCGCGAGCAGCGGCCTCGCCGTCAGCGAGGGGCCCGCCGCCGGTTCGATGATGTGCACGTGCCCTGGGGCCGCCCCCAATCAGACGGAACGGCGGAGGGGGTGGGATTCGAACCCACGGTGGTATTACCCACTACGGTTTTCAAGACCGGCGCCATAAACCGCTCGGCCACCCCTCCGTGTGCGCTCAGTTCTCGTGGTCCTTCAACCAACCGATGTAATCGAAGGCCGCGGCATCGATGTCGCTGAACCGTGGTTGGTACCCAAGGTCGTTGCGGATCCGGGAGATGTCTAGGAACGCGTGCTTCGGCGTGCCCGCGGGGTTCTTCCCCGGCGTCAGCCCTATCGAGGCGCCGGGGACCACCTTCCGCACCGCATCGGCCATGTCGCGATAGCGGAACGCCCGGCCGGGACCGATGTTGTAGATACGGTTGGGCAGCTTCTCGGCCTGCCACATCAGGAAAATCCCCTCCACCAAGTCCTTGATATAGGAGATCTCGGCCTCATCGTCCTCATAGGGTGCGGGATGGTGGCCGGCCCCGCCGCCGTGTACCGCAACGGGGCCGCCGCCGAAGCCCGCCGGTACGCCGTGCACCGCCGCGTGGCACATGCGGCTGAAGGGGTTGTTGAGAGAGTAGTACAGCGGACCATATACGCTCCGCATCCGGAACAGCCCGATGTCGGCCCCGGCCCGCTGCGCATAGTGCAGCGCGACGATCTCGGTGGCCTTCTTGAAGGCCTCGGTGGCGCTGCGAGATTCCACCGGCAGCAGCATATCCTCTCGATACGGGCCCTTGGGCAGCCCGGAGTAAACCGTGGAAGAACTCGCGATCAGTGCCCGCCGGACCCCCGGAAGCTGCGACGCGCCGAGCACGTTCATCAGGCCATTCAGTTGCATGTTGGTTTCACCAGGCGCGGTGGGGCCGCCCCGCACCGGAGGCGCGG
>SHYD01000072.1 GCA_009692945.1 Dehalococcoidia bacterium
GGGACCGCACCCAAGCACGGGGACACCCACAGCGGGTCGGCTGGGGTCGGCCCAGGTCGGGCTTCGCCGCTCAGTTCACCAGGTCCGTCGTGTCAACTCACGCAAAAATGTTACCGGGTGGGTCCATTTGACACCAGCCACCTAGCGGCGCCGATGCAGTGAACACAGCTGTCTCACCGCCCGAGGCATTGAGGATCCGGTACGTCACCTCGAATTTCCCCGCGGTCAGGGCAAAGCTATCAAGGCCGCTGCTGGACTTGAACGCCGTCACATTGACATTGCTGAGCGTCCAGGTGAGAAAGTCCCCAGCCGTGGGATTGCGCACCGTGAGCGTCGCCGTTGGAATGGCTGTATTTGAGTACAGCGCCCCCGCCAGCAGCGGAGAGGCGCTGCCCGTGGCGGCCTCGAACTCGAACGCTTCGAATGTCACCTTGCCCCCTCCGGGAGGCGTGGATTCGCGCCAGGAGTAGCCGGTGAGGTCGATGTTTCCCCTCTTGGTGGTAGATGCGCCGGGAATTCCCTCCACCAGGAGCCACGCCGTGTAACCGCTCGCCACCGAAGCCGAGGGCTCCGGAGTCCCGGTCAACCCGGTGACACCTCCCACCGACAACGACGCCTGCCCCCCAAAGTCGGGCGACACCAGCCCCAGCCGCATGGCGCCCCCGAGGATGGCGATGACAGCAATCCCGGCCACCACCGCCCAGCGGTAACGCTTGATTCGAGATAACATCCGAATCCCTCCTTCCTGAACTCACCAGCGCGCCGGCTGCGCGGCGCGTCTTGCCGTGCGCGGTATGGTACCACCGCAGGCGGGAAAAAACTGTGGCGCGGATCACAGTTCGGGGAAATTCACGCGGATGGTTATGGGTAAGAACTCAGCCTTCAGGTGGCGGGGGGCCGCTGGCGCCGCGATTGTCAGCCGAAGACTGAGTAGTGACATTGCGAGTTGGCCCTGGCAGGATCGCCGGAAAATCACTATCCTCTGACCATCAGCCTTGCAAACCCGCAACCCTGGCCAGGAGCATTCCCATGACCACCGGACCGCTGTTCCAGGCGCCCTCGGGCGACGACCCCCCGCCGGGCACCACCATTTCAAACGCCCCGATAGCCCCTACGAGCGCTTCATGGCCGAGGAGGGCATCCCGGTGCATCACGGCATCGGCGTCAACGACGCCCGGGAACTCGAACTGGGCGCCTGGCCACGCATGGACGGACGCGGCATCTTCCTGAACGTCTACCAGAGCCGCCGCTTTGTTTTCGACAAACCCTACCAATTCACCGAGCGCTACGACGCGCAGGACGAGTACTTCAAGACAGTGGACAAGCTGGAGATCGACCCGGTCCGGGGCCGGGCCTGGCTCCGGGCTATTGTCTACGCCGCGGGCGACCTTGAGTTCTTCGTCGAAAACCGGATGCAGGCCCGGCGGAGGACGGGGCCCAACGATAGGGATGAACGCGACGCTCGGCTCGGACCGGGTGGAGTTGCGCTTCATCGACATGCTTACCTGCCCAGAAACCCGGGATGTATACTGTCAAAGAAACACGGGGTTGCGCCATCGAGGCGGTGAACGAAAGAATCCAGGCGACCGCTGGGTCATCCGAGTCGCACAGCAGACAACGTCACAGTATTGATCACCCCCCAAGAGAAGGCAGAGATGACACTGTCCGATTCGACCGCGGTTAGCAGGCGATCCCTATTGGCTCAGGCGGGCACCACAGCGCTCGGTGCGGGGATTGCCGCAGCATGCGCACCGGCCGCGGCACCTACCGGCCCCGCGCCCGCAGCGAGCCAGCCCGCTGCCCAGGCACCCTCATGGCAGAAAGAATGGGACGATACCGTTGCTGCCGCGAAGAAAGAGGGCAAGCTGGTCCTCATCCTCCAGCAGCAAAACGAGGGCTTCCGCAAGGCCATCGAGACCTTCGAGCAAACCTTCCCCGGCGTCACCGTGGAGACCCAGGGGTTCGCCTCCAGTTCATTGGTGATCCCCAAGATCCAGCAGGAGCAGGCCGCCGGCGTGTACACCTACGACGCCATCCAGCACTCCATCACCAGCTTCCTCACCACGCTCAAGCCAGCCGGCAACGTGGTTTCCGTCGCTCCGGTCATCTTCCGTTCCGACGTGAAGGAGGACAGCCTCTGGAGCGGGGGGTTCGATGGGGGGTGGGTCGACACCGCCAAGACGGTGTACATGTTCAATTGGTACGCCAGTTCCTGGTGGGTGAACACCGACCTGGTCAGGGAAGGTGAGATCAGATCCATTAAGGACCTGTTGGCACCCAAATGGAAGGGTGGCAAAATCGGCATCATCGACGTCCGATCAGGCTCGACCTTCAACATCATGTTGGCGGTGCGGCAGAACCTGGGCGACGAGGCGCTGAAACAGTTGCTGGTCGACCAGCAACCAGTGTTCAACCGAGACGAGCGCACCGTGACCGAGCAGTTGATACGCGGCCAGATCGCCATCACCAACGCTCGGGTGCAGGCCTTCATCCAGGATTACCGAGACAAGGGCTTAGGCAAGAACACCAAGTCCATTGACCTCCCGGAGTCGCGGGTGGCCCTGAGCGCTGGGGGGCTGTGGCTGATGAAGAACGCCCCCCATCCCAACGCGGCCAAGCTGTTTATCAACTGGTTGCTCACCAAAGAAGGTCAGCTTGCCTGGAACGCTACGGGCATCGGCAACAGCCGCCGCGTCGACATCCCGCCCTTCGATCCCGACGGTGTCATCGACAAGAACAGCCAGTATCTTGTTGTGGCGCGCGAGGAGAACTTGACGCGGGCGTCCGAGATCTTGAAGTACCTCACGGAGTTGGTCAACTAGTCACTACCTAGACCGGGTCGAGACACAAATTGCGGCAGGCGCCTCACACACGCCGTTCCCAGACATGACGCTGGCCGTCGAGCCGTTGGAGGGGCACCGAACCCGCTGATCCGCTGGCTGCTCGACCCGCCGCAAACACCGTGCCCCATGGTGTCGGGTGGTCTCCTCCAAGCCAGTGGGAAATCACGGGCTGTTCAGCCGTTGTTTCCTTGACCGCACCCGACCAAAGCCGCACTGTACGCTGGCGAAAATCTTCCCGCCTGCGTGACTACTTCTGGCTCACCAGGGACAGCATCTCCTCCAGGGGTGTCCAGCGGGTCTCCCGCTGGCGGGGAGTGTGAGGGGTGGACCCTCACACTCCATCTCTTTATTTCTCCTCCGGCGGGGAGGGGTCAGGGACGCGCCCCGTCCGCCATGAGTGATCTTGGGTGAGGTCGCCGTCCTAGACTTTTCATGATCCGGTGGTGTCCCCATGGTCATGGGCGTCTGAATAGATACGGCGGCGAGTAAGAGTTCACAATTGAGGGTACTATCGGGCTCAGGAGCGGGAGTGCATGAGGGCGGCAGCCCTCTGCCGGGGGCGTGGGGGTGCCCCCCACAGAGAATTCTCCTCTTTTCTCCGGGGTGGGGGGCGCGGTTCATGCGGCTGGCCCCCAGGTCTGAACTCTTACGGCGGCGCCGCCCGATGGACGTTCATGTGCGGAACCGATAGGATAGGCGCATGACGCTCCCTCAACTCCCCTATGGCCGGACCGGACATCTCAGCAGCCGGATGATCTTCGGCGCGGCGGCGCTGGGCAAGGTGCCCCAAGACGAGGCGGACCCCGCGCTCGATATCCTTCTGGCGCATGGGGTGAACCACATCGACGTGGCCGCCAGCTACGGCGACGCCGAACTGCGCCTCAAGCCCTGGCTGCGGCAGCATCGCAAAGACTTCTTCCTCGCCACCAAAACCAACGAGCGCCGGGCCGAGGGCGCCCGTGAAGAACTGCACCGGTCGTTGGACCGCCTGGGGGTCGACCGCATCGACCTGTGGCAACTCCACAACCTCTCCGACCCCATCCAGTGGGACACAGCCCTCAGTCCAGGTGGGGCCATCGAAGCGGCGGTCGAGGCCCGCGAGCAGGGGCTGGTGGGGGCCATCGGGGTCACCGGCCACGGCATCCAGGTGCCCGCGGCGCACCGCCGCAGCCTCGCCCGGTTCGATTTCGACTCCGTGCTGCTCCCGTACAACTACCTGACCATGCGGCATCCCTACTACGCCGAGAACTTCGACGCGCTGCAAGCGGCGTGCCGTGAACGCAACGTGGCCATGCAGACCATCAAGTCCATCGCCTACCGGCCCTGGATGGGGCGGCCCCGCAGCGCCGCCACCTGGTACGACCCGCTCACCGAACAGCCAGATGTCGACCGCGCCGTCCACTGGGCGCTGGGCCGGTCGGGCATCTTCGTCATCACCTCCTCGGAGCTGAGCCTGCTGCCCAAGGTCCTAGACGCGGCTGAGAGGTTTGAGACGGTGACGGCGGATGGTGCGATGGAGGAGATGGTGGGACGGCTCGCGATGGAGCCGATCTTCGTGTGATCGGACCCTGCGGCAACTCCGGAGCGAAGGCGAGATCGCTGGCGGGGCTGCTCTTCCCGGTACTGCTCCTCGCCGCGTGCGCCGCCCAGCAACCGGCCTCCCCCTGGCTGACTCCTTCCCCGGCCGCCGTGGCGAACCCACCCCCCACACTCACCGCCTTCCTGGGCGTCTGGACCGCCCGTGCCCCCATGCCCACCGCCCGCAGCGAGGTGGCTGGCGCCGCCCTGAACGGGCGCATCTACGTGGTGGGCGGCCTGGCGAGCAGCGGCGTCACCGGCGCGCTGGAGGAATACGACCCCGCGGCCGACCGCTGGACGGTACGCCGTCCGGCGCCTATCGCCCTCCATCACCCGGGCATGACGGCGGCCAACGGCAGGCTCTATCTCGCCGGCGGGTACGCAGCAGACGGCCAACCGCTGAGACGGGCCTGGGAGTACGATCCCTCCACTGACGCCTGGAGCGAACTGCCGCCGATGCCGACACCCCGCGGCGCGCTGACCCTCGCCGCCGTATCGGGCAGGGTGTACGCCATCGGCGGGGTCAACGGGGGCGGCAACACGGGCGCGGTAGAGATGTTCGATCCGGCCGCCAACGCGTGGCGGGCGGCGGCGCCGCTCCCGACCCCGCGCGACCACCTGGCGGCGGTTGAGTGGTCCGGAAAGGTCTACGTGTTCGGCGGCCGTCTCGGCGATTTCAACCGCAACGTCGCCGCGGTGGAGGCGTACGACCCGGCCACCAACTCCTGGCAGGCCCGGGCGCCCATGCCCACCGCCCGCAGCGGCATCGCGGCCGCGGTGGTGGGCGGCAGGGTGTACGTGTCGGGCGGCGAGCAGGGCAGCGGGGTCTATCCCCAGAACGAGCGATACGACCCCGCCGCCGATTCCTGGAGCGCCGCAGCGCCGATGGCGTCGCCCCGCCATGGCCACACCGCGGTGGCACTGGGCGACGCGGTCTACGCCATCGGTGGCGGGCGCACTCCCGGCGGCTCGGACAGCGCGCTGAACGAGCGGTTCGTACCTTGAGGGGAGGTGGGTGGCTTGGTCCGGGCGTCCCTCATGGGGAAACTTCTCGCTGGGCTCGAAGAGTATTGTGTGGCGCCACGCACCTCTGATACTGTTCGAGCGCAGCGAGAACTACGCAGCTCCGGCAAGGCGGCCCGAGGCGCCGAACCTCCCGCGCTCCAGATCGCTAAGTTCCTTTGTCAGCAGCCCTCAGCCGGTTGACGAAGCCGGCCATGTCGGCCTGGCTCCCGTGTTCGGCTATTCTGCCGCCTTCCAGCCGGAAGATGTCGATTCCGGTCAGCGTGGCGCTGCGGTTTGTCGCCGCAACGCCGGCGAAGGGTCCTGCGTGGGTCCCGCCGGCAGTCCAGCGCACCACCACCCGGTCGTCATCGGCGAAGATGTCGTCGATGGTGTCGCGCCAGCCATGAAAGGCCCGGACGCCCCGGACGATGACGTCCGTTCCCCGGACCGGTTCGGGGCTTCCCAGGAGGGGCACTGCGTAGTCCGGAGCGACGAATTCGCCGATGCGGTCAGTCCGTTGCTGGTTCCAAACCACTTCGATGAACCGTTCCACCAGTTCCCGGTTTGATGCCACCGTTGCAGCGCTCCTTCTCCGAGTGTCTCGGGCCAAGCCCCTTGGCCCGAGACCTGCCCGAGGCGAACCTACAACAGTGGGCGGAGGTTGATGCTCTCTTCTCGGGCCGGGCCCACCCCGATCAGCGTGAAGGGGCAGCCGAGCACCTCTTCCAGGCGGCGGACGTAGCGCTGGGCCGCCGCAGGAAGGTCCTCGAACCGGCGGACGCCTGCGGTGGGGGCCATCCACCCTTCGAAATCCTCGAATACGGGCTCGCAGGCTTCGAGTTCGGCCAGATGGCTCGGGAACTGCGTGATGGTCTTGCCGTGCAGCCGGTAGGCGGTGCAGACCTTGATGGTGGGAAAGCCGTCCAGCACATCGAGCCGGACCAGCGCTCCGCCGGTGAAATCGTTGATCTCCACGCTATAGCGGCCGGCAACGGCGTCGAACCAGCCGCAGCGGCGGGGCCGACCGGTGGTGGTGCCGTACTCGTGCCCTCGCTCGCGGATCAAGTCGCCGGTGGCGTCCAGCAGTTCGGTGGGGAAGGGCCCGGCCCCAACCCGGGAGGTGTACGCCTTGAACACGCCGATGGCCTTGGTGATCCGGGTCGGTGGGATCCCGGCGCCCAGCGCGGCCCCTCCCGCGCTGGTTGGCGAGCTGGTGACATAGGGATAGGTGCCATACTCGATGTCCAGCAGGGTGCCCTGTGCGCCTTCCAGCAGGACCAATTTGCCGTCGGACAGCCCCTGACGGACCATGGTCCCCGTCTCGGTGATATAGGGGGCCATGCGGCGGCCGAACTCGCTGTACTGCTGGTACACCTCGTCGAAGTCCAGCGCGGCGGCGCCATACACCTGGGTGATGATGCGGTTCTTCAGGTCCAGCGCCAAACGGAGCCGGGACCGGAACACCGCGGCGTCCTTGAGGTCGCCCACCAGCACACCGATGCGGGCGGCCTTGTCGGTGTAGACCGGCCCGATGCCGAGGCGGGTGGTGCCGATGGCGGCGCTGCCGCGCGCTTCTTCGTCGAGGCCGTCCAGCAGGTGATGGTACGGCATGATGAGGTGGGCGCGGTCGCTGACGAACAGGCGCCCCGCCGTCGTGACGCCCGCCTTCTCCACCATCTCCATCTCCTGGAGGAAGACCGCAGGATTAACCGCCACACCGTTGCCGATAACGCAGATGGTGTGGGGCTGGAAGATGCCGCAGGGGATGAGATGCATGGCGAACTGGCCAAGGGGGTTGCTGACGGTGTGTCCGGCGTTGTTGCCGCCGCAGTAGCGCACCACAAAGTCGGCCTGCTCGGCCAGCATGTCGATGACCTTGCCCTTGCCCTCGTCGCCCCAGTGGGCGCCCACCACCACGATGGCTGGCATGTCCCAGAACTCCTTCGGTAACACGCGGAAAACAATAAACGGCCCGTGGAGGCCGTGGCCCAGTATACCATGATGGCTCCTGGAACCTTGGGAGCCACTTGCGGCCCGGGCTGGGGCGAAGTGCCCGATTTGTCGGCGCTGGGATCCCAGATGTATGATCCTGCAGCAAGGGGTCGCCGGCCATGTAAAACATTTGGACATACCCGCATTGGCACAGGCTGGCGCCGGCGTGAGCGCAGGGCCGGATTCGTGACCGGCCACCTCACCGAGGCCAGTGAGATCGGCGATATCGTGGCGTTTCTGTGCGCCCGCCGCGTGATCAATATCATCGGCCAGGAGATCGACGCGTTCACGACGTTCTGACGGCGAGGCGTCAGCCTTACCCAGCACTTGGCGCGCAGAAAATCAGGAGGCCCCATCCCCATGACCCTCGTACCACTCAAATCCCGGGACGACGCGTGGGGCGTTTTCACCGAGTTCACCCAAAACGAGAGCCTGGTGAAACATGGCCTGGCCGTGGAAACCATCATGCAGTCCTACGCCTGCAAGTACGGTCACGATACCGATATCTGGGGCATGGCGGGCATGCTGCATGATTTCGACTACGAGCGTTACCCCGACGTGAACGAGCACGCCATCGTCGGCGGCAGAGTGCTGACTGAGCGGGGCTACCCGGAGGAAGTGGTGTACGCCGTCACCGCCCACAACAGCGCGTCCGGACTGCCCAGGCTCCACCTGCTGGACAAGGTGCTGTTCGCGGTGGACGAACTGTCCGGCCTGATCACCGCCACCGCGTTGGTCCGCCCCACCAAGAGCATCTACGAGGTGGACGCCGCTTCGGTGAAGAAGAAGATGAAGGATAAGGCCTTCGCCCGCAACGTGAGCCGCGAGGATATCCTCAGCGGCGTCAGGGACCTGGAGGTGGATATGGAAGAACACATCGCGTTCGTCATCCGGGCGATGCAGGACGCTGCGCCGATCCTGGGGTTGCAGGGAACCGGAGAGCGTGGCGCCAGTGGATAAGCTCCACCTCCACGGCATGGTGTTCTTCGGCCACCACGGGCAGCGCGACGAGGAGGCCAGCCTGGGCCAGCGCTTCGAGGTGGACCTCGACCTGACTGCTGACCTTGAGACGCCGGGCGGGTCTGACCAACTGGCCGACACGGTGGACTACGTCGGTGTCTACCACGCCGTCAAGGCGGTGGTGGAGGGTCCCCGGCGGCGCCTGCTGGAGGCGCTGGCCACCGACATCTCGGACCGGGTGCTCGCCTTCGACCGGGTGGATGCGGTGGTGGTGCGGATCAGGAAGCCGGCCGCGCCACTGCCAGGAGCGGTGGACTATGCGGGCGTGGAGATCACCAGGAGGCGGAACCTAGCTGCTGAGAAGAGTTGAAAGGGCAGAGACTTTCGGAGCAGGTGTGCAGAGGGCGGTAGCCCTTTGCCGGGGGTTGGGGGTGCTCCCCAAGAAAAATTCTTTCTTTGTTGGGGAGGTGCGGGAGAACGGGCGAGAGCCGGTGCTCAACGCCGCATCGGCCTCTTGGTTCTGAGCAGTTACACCCGGAACCCGGCGCTCAGTTGAGCAGCGCGCCCCGCAACCAGGTGCGCTCGGCGAGCTGCTGCTCAATCTGCCGCTCTTCGGCCTGCAGTACCCGCAGGGTCCGGCGCAGCCGGTCGGTGAGGTTCGATTCCAGCAGACGCTGTTTCACTCCCGCTTCCACCGGGAGCCGCGCCGCCAGCAGGTAAGACAACTCCTCGGGTTCGGGTGGCAGGGTCAGGCCGCGGACCCATTCGTGGTTCAGCGCCATCAGACGGCGCATAACCCGCTCGCCGGTGTCCCGGACAATCTCCGCCATCGCCCCATCCCGGACGGCGTCATCTGGCCCTTGGAACTCCACCACCCCCAGAGGATATGGCCGTGACTGGCGCATTTCCAACAGCGCGAAGCGCTGCACCCCCTCGGTCGCGACCGCCAGGGTGCCGTCGCGCTGCGGCTCGATGTCCTCGATCAGCGCGGTGGTGCCCATCTTGTGGGGAACGGCCGGTTCGCCCACCTCGTGGCCCTGTTTGATAAGCATGACGCCGAAGGTCTTGTCCCCCGCCATGCAGTCGTCCATCATCTGGCGGTAACGCGGCTCGAAGACCTTGAGCGGCAGCGCCATGCCCGGGAATAGTACGGTATTGAGCAGGAACAGCGGGAGTTCCCGGATGTCGCCAGCTTCCGGCATGACGCCTCCAGCGCGAGCAGGGTGAACGGTCTTGATTACGTACGAGTTCAGACTCGGGGGTCAGGCACGGGGGTGCAGGGGGCAAAGCCCCTGCTTGTCCTGAGCCTGCCGAAGGGCCGGGGGCCTGGGGGTGTTCCCCCAGAAACAAAACCATCTTCTTTCTTGGGGGGTGGGGCAAACGTTCGAAGGGCAGCCCCCCTCATGTCTGAACAGATACTTGATTATAGCCCGGTTGCACATCACCGGCGAGGCGCATTAGAGTAATGGCAACAACGTGTGAAAGTAATCACGAGGGTCAGTGGACCAGCCGCCCATTGTAGTGGGGATATCGGGAGCCAGCGGCGCCGCCCTGGCACGGCGCTGCGTGGAGCAACTGGCGGCCCGCGGCCGCGGGGCGCTGGTGGTCTGCACCGCGGCTGGCGCCCTCGTTTGGCAGCACGAACTGGGCGAGCCCTTCAAGCGCTGGGTGGCCAAAGCCCCCTGCCGCTCCTTCTCGATCAACGACATCGCCGCCCCCATCGCCAGCGGCACCTTTCCCACCGGAGGCATGGTGGTGGTCCCGTGCAGCATGGACACCCTTGCGGCCATCGCCCACGGCCTCTCCAGCAACCTGCTGGAGCGCGCCGCCGACGTCACCATCAAGGAAAGCCGCCCGTTGGTGGTGGTGCCGCGCGAGACCCCGCTCTCGGTGATCCACCTCAAGAACCTCCTGACGCTGGCCAAGCTGGGGGTGAAGGTGGTGCCGCCGATGCCCCATTTCTATGCCCGTCCCGAACGCGTCGATGAAGTGATCGAGCACGTGGTGGGGCGGATCCTGGTGGCCCTGGGAGTCGACGCCGCGCTGCCGGTGGAGATGCAGTATCGGGAGGGAGTCCCCCTCCCGTGAGCCGAACCGCAGCGTTGGAGAAGACCGCCCGGGTCAGCCGGATGTTCGCCCGCATCGCGCCGACTTACGACCTCATGAACCGGCTGATGTCAGTGGGGCGCGACCAGCAATGGCGGCGCCAGGTGGCAGGCCTCGCCGCTCCTCCCGCTGACGGCCTGGCGTTGGACGTTGCCACCGGCACCGGAGACCTCGCCCTGTTGCTGGCAGAGCGGACCGGACGGGTCGTCGGCATCGACCCCTGCGCCGCCATGATGGCGCCGGGGACCAGCAAGATGGCAGGGACCGGCCTGGAGTCCAAGATCCGCTTCGTGCTGTCCGACGCCCAGGAATTGCCTTTCCAAGATGAGCGGTTCGACTGTGTGACGGTGGCCTTTGGCGTCCGAAACATGGCGGACCCGCTCACGGCTTTCCGGGAGATGCGGCGGGTGGTGAAGCCGGGTGGCAGGGTGGTCTGCCTGGAGATCATGCCGCCGTCGGGACGGCTGTTGGGCCGTCTCTACAAACTGTATCTCACCCGCCTGGTGCCGCTGCTCGGCGGGTTGGTGAGTGGTCAGCCTGAAGCCTACCGCTATCTATCCGACTCCGTGCTGGGGTTCGCCCGGCCCGAGGAACTGAGCTCAATCATGGAGCACGCCGGCCTGCTCCGAGTGAGCTACCACACGCTCAATTTCGGGTCCATTGCGATCCACGTGGGGACCCGCTAGAAGATAGAGGAATCAGAATGACGACCACGACGATCCCCGAGGTGGTGGTGCTGCGCCTACCGTTGTACGTCCGGGTGCTCGCGGCGCTGGAGGGGCGGGGTCAGGGTGTGGTGAGCTCCCAGGAACTTGGCACATTGCTCCACGCCACACCCGCGCAGATACGGAAGGACCTGAGCTATTTCGGCCGTTTCGGCAAACAGGGCCGGGGGTACCAGGTTTCGAACCTGCTCAAGGAACTGCGGCACATCATGGGGATCGACCGGGAATGGTCGGTGGTGCTGGTGGGCGTGGGCCAATTGGGCAGCGCCATCCTCACCTACGGCGGGTTCGCCCCTCAAGGCTTCAATATCCTCGCCGCGTTCGACGCCGACCCTTCGAAACATGGCGCGGCCATCGGGAACGTGCTGGTCCAGGATATCGCACAGATCAAGTCCGAAGCCCAGCGCCTTGGAGTGCACATCGGGATCGTGGCGGTGCCGGTCTCCCACTGTCAGCGGGTGGTCGACCTGCTGGTGGACTGCGGGATCCGCGCCATCCTTAACTACGCGCCCTATCAGCCCACGACCCCTCCCGGCGTGTGGGTCAGGGACATCGACCCGGTGGTGGCGCTCCAGAGCATGACCTACCACCTCAAGACCGCCGAAGACCAGTGGTGACACCACCTTCGCTCATCTTCCGGGCAGGTGTGCAGAGGGCGGCAGCCCTTTGCCGGGGGTCTTAGGGGGTGGCCCCCTAAGAACAAATCCCCTTCTTTTTTCTGGGGGTGGTGGGGAGACCTAGCGAGGGTTGGCTCGTCACCGCCGCCCCGTCCACTCAGGTCCGGCCATTTACGTTCGCTACGGATACTTCACGTACACGTCGGTCAGGAGTTCACTCAGTTCCGGCTGCGGGCTGGCTTCCGCAAAGGTGACCGCCTCGTCGAGCTGTGCGAGACATTCGCCGTCGATGGCTTCGAGGTCACTGGTACGCAACAGTTCTGCGGCCAGCACGTGCTCCCGGAACTGTTTGATGCAGTCCCGCGCCTTGTAGTGTTCCTCCTCCTCCACCGAGCGGTAGCGGTGAGGGTCATCGGCCAGGAAGTGGCCACCGTAGCGATAGGTCTTCGCTTCGGTGAGGGTCGGGCCCTGCCCGGCGCGGCCTCGTGCCACCGCGGCCCGGGCGACCTCGTAGACGGCAAAGATGTCCTGACCGTCCACGATGACGCCCGGCATCGAGTATCCCGCCGCGCGGTCGGCCACGTCCCGCACCGAGAGCGAATAGTCGGCCGGGGTGCTCTCGGCGTAGAGGTTGTTCTCGCAGACAAAGAGGACGGGGAGCTTCCAAATCGACGCGAGGTTGGCGGACTCGTGGAAGGTGCCCTGATTCGAGGCGCCGTCGCCGAAGAAGCAGACCGACACCTGGTCGGTGCCGCGCATGCGGGCGGAGAGGGCGGCGCCG
>SHYD01000001.1 GCA_009692945.1 Dehalococcoidia bacterium
TGAAAGATGGCCAGCAGACCGCTACCGCCAGCACCAAGCCCATCACGGAGGCCATCAGGCGCCCTATGCTCTTCAGTGGGGAAGGCGTAGCGTCGTCCAAGCGTACGCTGCCCGCCAGCAACGTGAGATTTGCGACCGCCGCGGCCATGGCGAGTTGGAACAGGGTCTTGGCTTTGCCAAAATAGCGGGCTTGCCGGATCCCCAATTGCACCAGCCGGGCGAGCCGGTGTTCCACCACCTGTCGCAGCCGACGGTACTCGGCGAAGGCAGGACTGGCCTGAAGGTGCCGGGCCGCTTGCAGTAAGCCTTCCTGGGGATGGACCCGGACCGTCCGTCCCCGTCGAGCGCGCACGCACTGAGCACGCAACGGGCATTCGGCACACACCTCGACCGGGAAGCGAAACACGCCGCCACCTTTGCCCCGAGGGCGCAGGTCGGAGCTCACCTGAGCTGCGGGGCAGCGGCAGCTCCCGGCAGCGAGGTCGATGATGAACGCCGTCTTCGGGAAGCAGCCCTGGTTTGTCATTGCAGGCACTTTGGCGACCAGCGACCGCTGCGCGTCGGCGAACGCTTGCCGGGTGGCGCCGTCCCCATACGCACAATCGGCCATCGTCTCTGCCACACGGACCTCGGTCGCCGCGTCGGTCGCCGCAGACCATGGCCAGGGCCTGCTCATGGTCTGCGGCATTCCCCGAAAGCGTGGCCACGGCGGTAATGAGTTGGCTCTCGGTGTCCACCGCGACCTGGGCCTTATGCCCGTCAAAGCGCTGCGCCTTGCTCTTGCGGCCGTGCCGCATCTCGGGGTCATGGACCGAGGGCATCCGGTCTTGGGCCACCCCCTGCTGCAGTGCTGGCCCGTCCTCCGGTCGCTCAATGTCCTGGGCCAGCACCCGGCTCAGCAACCCCGCCGCCTCCGCCAACGCCTGATCCCCGGTACTGTCCGGTTCCTGTCGGCGCCTGGCCTGCCGGACCAGCTCCAGCACGCGGTCGGCCTCAGCCACCACCTCCTGGAGGAAGCGGCGGCGCTCCTTCGGGTCGTCCCAGTTGATAGTCGCCTGCCCTTTGAGGCTCTGCTCTCCCCCATAGCGGCCAAATCCTTCCCGCGTCGCCCACCCCTCCAGGTCCTCGCCCGCCTGGGACGCCAGCACCCGCAGCACCTGCCGAATCCCGTCCGCCAGTAGCCAGTAGATTGTAGGTGTCCTTCACCGCCCCGCGCCCGAGGATCGCGGTGGTATCCAGCGCCACCCGCAGTTGCTTCTTCCCGCGGAAGTACCCCTGCCGCTTCGCCTGCTCCAGGCTCTTCTGGAAAATCGCCCGCTGCGCTTCATGCACCACCAACTGCGCCCGAAACTCTTGGAGCGTGCTCTTGGCGAAGGGCCGCTCATCAAGCGGGATCCCGAGCGCGACCTTCCACCGAAGGTCATAGCCCGCCCGCTGCTTGGCTTCCTCGTCCGACACGCGCTGGTAGGTCTGGAGCACCAGCGCCATGGCCAGGAGGCTGGGCGGTACGCTGGCCCGCCCGTTCGTCAGACAGTACAGGTCGGCAAAGTCCTGGTCCCGGAACAGCACGTCCCGCTGGGAAGCCAGATACCCGTAGAACGAGTCCCGTCCCACGAAGTCGCCGTATAAGTGGTCCGCTTCGAACAAGCCGCGTTGGGGGCCCCGCTCACCGGGCATACGCACCTCCGGCCAGGAACTGCTGCTCCCATCCTACGCAACAAGCCACCTCTCGGGAAGAGGGGTTTCCGGCCGGACTTCTAGGCCTGTCATGACCCGGTGGTGTCCCCATGGTCATGGGCGTCTGAATAGATACGCGGACCACCGTTCTTTGTGGCCCCGATGCACCCCGTGCTAGACTGAAATCAGGCCCACTCCACACCCGTGAGCCCTGATTTTTCGCTTCAGGCGGACCCATGTTCCAACTCCCCAGACGCCTTGCCGATGAGATGACCGCCCACGCGCTGCGGGACGACCCCAACGAGTGTTGCGGCCTGCTGGCCGGCGACGACGAGGGCGGCGTGACCGGCGTATTTCCGGCGGAGAATGCCGCCCGCAGCCCGTTTCGTTACGTTATCGACAGCAAAGAACTGTTCCGCCTGTTCAACCAGATCGAATGGGGTGAGCAGTCGCTCAGGGTCATCGGGAATTACCACTCGCACACCCATTCCGAAGCCTTCCCATCTCCGACCGACGTCAACGAAGCCCATCTCGGCCCGGGGGCGGTCTACCTGATCATCTCGCTGCGCGACCCGCAGCAACCGGTGATCAGAGCGTTCTTGATCGACGAGAACAGCAAGTCGATAACGGAAGAAGCACTTGAAATTCTGCCTGACTGAAACCTTTCGTCCGTTGTCGAGTACTTGGTTATAGGCAACGGAATAAAGGGCGGGCCGGCCATGCAACAGCAGCTTGATGAAATCCTCATAGAAGAGGCGAAACAGGACCCCGAGGCATTCGGAGTCTTGGCGCAGCGCTATCAGGACCGGCTGTTTAACTTCCTCTACCGGATGACCGGAAACCGGCATGACGCCGAGGACCTTGCGCAGGACGTGCTGATCCGGGTGTACCGGGCCCTGCCGAGGTTCCGGACCGAAGCGCCCTTCCGCCCGTGGCTCTACAAGATCGCCACCAACGTGGCAATCAACCACCTGAAGGCGAAGCGGGTTACGGTTCCAATCGGCGACGTATTCGCGGCCTCAGGGTCGTTCAACTCGCCGGAACAGAGCGCTGAGATCCATGAAACGCAGCGGACCATCGGCCGGGCTATCAGCGAAATGCCGGAGAACTACCGGGCGGTCATCCTGATGCGGCACATCGAAGAACTCTCGTACGAGGAGATCGCCCAAGCGCTCGAGGTGCCGCTGGGCACGGCAAAGGTGCGATTGCACCGGGCACGGCTCATGCTTCAGGAAAAGCTGTTGGCCAGAGGAGTCAAGGACCCAAGCCATGAACTGTCTGATCGTTCAGAAACTGCTTCAACTCTATCTTGACCATGCGCTGGACTCCGTCGAACGGGGTTCGGTGGAGCGGCATGTAGCTTCGTGTGGCATGTGCCGCGCCGAATTCGTGCGGCTGGAGCGCACGGTGCTGGCCGTGGAGAGCCTGGCCAGGCTGCCCGCACCCGGCACGCTGTACCTGCGCACCATGGCGCAGGTACGGGCCGAGCACCGCTCAAAACAAGCGTCGTCGCCCCGCTACATAGCCCTCAGCGGGCTGACCGCGGCTGCGGCTTTTGCCGGATTGGCGTTGATCCTGATCCCGCTGATGGACCTGGTGTTCAACCTGGGGGACTTTATCCTGGACAGTCCTGCGACGATGCTGGAAGCATTGCTTGCGATGTCTGTTTCAGTCGAGGCTTCGCTGGTGGCGGGCAGCGCGTTGCTGCTCACCGCCGGTTCCGCCGCAGTGCTGGAACTGGTCAAGCGGGAGCAGGCAAGCCAGCCTGTTTAAGCGATGAAACGCATTTGGATACTGCTGGCCGCCCTGGGGTTGGTGAACCTGGTAGCTGCCGGGGCCTTCGCCGCCTTCATCCCGGCGTCGGCGGCCTCCGCTGTCGGAATGCCGCCACCGGTTCCCCGCCCCTATTTCCTGGTCGCACCGATCCGTCCTGAGAGCTTCGAACGGCGCGTCCGCACCATTGCCCAGGGTGAGGTCCAGCAATCCCGGCCCGCCGGTGGCCAGCGGCTACCGGAATCCGCAGATCCGCAACGGGTGGCCGCCCGTGCCCAGCGGCTGCTCCAACTGCGGGACCCTTTCGCTCCGGGGGCGCCGCGGCCCAACGCCGGGCAACCGCCGCGGCAGGCCACCGGCGCCGTCACCGACCCCGCTGTTCTGACCCCATTCGGCCTCTTTCGAGGGGGCCCCATTGGGATGGGCATGATAGTGTTGGCGCTCGGTCTGTCGCTGGCTGGTGGCGCGTTGACGTTCTACCTGCAGCCGCGCCGGATGCGTGTGCTGAGCAACGCCCTCGCCGTTTCCAAGTCGAGATTGCTCCGGGCGCTCGCCGCCGGGCTTCTGGGATATCTGCTGGCACTGGTGGTGCTATTCGTGTTGGTGACCCTGGTTACGGGAGTGGTGTTCGCACCGCTGGTGCTGGTGGTGGTGGGCGCGGCGACACTCATGGGGGTGGTTGCGGCCGGTCTCGCCCTGGGCCGGTGGCTAACCGCGCGGCTTGCTCCTCAGGAACCCGCCCATCCCATCACCGCACTGGCGGTGGGGATGCTGGCACTGTTTCCGCTGAGTTTGCTGCCATGGGCAGGTTGGGTCGTGGCCCTCATCACCGCGTCGGTGGGCATGGGCGCAGTTCTCATCACAAAGTTTGGGAGTGAAAATGGCTGGTCAATCGAAACCTTCAACGACCCGGCGTAGGTTCGGCCCACGGAAAATGGTGGCGCTGTTCATCGCAGCGGTGGTCATCGGCGCGGGAGGGTATGCAGGCTATAAGAATTTCCTGGAGCCAAAGCCCGTTGCCGCGACCACCCAGACGGTGAAAGTGACCAAAGGCAACCTGCGCCTTTCGGTTAACGGCACCGGCACCGTCAAGACACCACGCTCCGCCGACCTCTCCTTCGGGTCGGCTGGGGTGGTCCAAGCGGTCTATGTCCAGGCGGGCGACAGTGTTACGAAAGACCAGCCCCTGGCCAAGCTGGAACCGCGTTCTCTGGAGTTGCGGGTCGCTTCTGCCAACATCGCCCTCCGCAATGCGGAGCTCAACCTGAACTCGCTGGTAGCGGCGTCCCGGCCCGAGGACGTGTCCAGCGCCCGGGCATCGCTGGAAGCGGCTCGCTCCAAACTGGACAACATGACCACTCAGGGTACGGCAGAAGATATTGCCGTCGCCCAAGCCAACCTGCGGAACGCCGGGACCAAGCTGGTCAACCTGCAGAACCCGCTTTTCGCAGATGTGGCGCAGTCGCGCGCCTCGGTGGAATCGGCTCGGATCAACCTCGTCAACGCCCAGACCAAGCTCGAGCAATTGAAGTACCCAACCGATGCCGACCGGGCCGCGGCCGATGCGTCGGTGGCGTCGGCGCGGGCGAACTACCAACGGCTGAAGGAGCCCACTGCATCCGATATCGCCTCGGCACGGGCCGCGGTGGACTCGGCTAAGGCCAATCTGTCGACCCAACAGACCAAACTCAAGGACCTCAAGAATCCAACGCCCGACAAGGTGTTGGACGCAAAGTCCGCGGTCACCTCCGCCGAAACCACGCTGCGCAACGCGCAGGACAGTCTCAGCAACCTCCAGGGGTCGTTGAGCAGCGACGAAAAGCGGCGGGCGCTGGTGCAGGCGTACGTTCAGCTTTACATCGCCCGCGAACAACTGGCTCTCACCCGGGCGCAAAGCACCAATGATGACAACCTGGTGAAGTATGAGGAGCAGGTCATTCTGGCTTTGAAGGCTGTCGACCTGGCGGAGGCCGACTTCAATTATCCCAACGCGGGGGTCACCGCTCAGCAGTGGCGCTCTTCATTGGCCACGGTGGACAACGCGTCCAACAACGCCCAGAATGCCCGATACAAGCTCGATCTGCTGCTCAACCCCTCTGCTTCTGATCTCTCCGTCGCCGAAAACGCCGTCAGTTCGGCCCAGGCCAGTCTGGCCTCGGCGGAGGCGAAGTTGGCCCAACTGCGCCAGCCATCTCCCAGCGACCTGCTCAGTGCAGAGAGCGGCGTGAAGTCGGCCGAGGCCAAGCTGCTGCAGTTGACCAGCCCCACCGCGTCCGACATCGCAGCGGCCGAAGGCGCGGTGGCTGTCGCCCAGGCAAACCTGGAGGTTGCCCGCTCCAGGCTGGGACTGCTGCTGCAACCCTCGGACACCGATGTTTCGATGGCGCAGGCCGCGGTCATTCAAGCCGAGACGCAACTGGAGAAGACCCGGACCCCGTACAAGGATACGGACCTCTCCAGCCAGCGCGCCTCGGTCCAGCAGGCGGAATCCCAACTGAACAAAACCCTGGCTCCCGGCACGGAGCTTGACATCGCGCGCTCACAATTGACTATAGATAAGGCGAGACTGGACCTCGATCAGGCCCAGTACGATCTCGACCAATCCGTGTTGAAGGCCCCGTTCGGAGGAATCATCAGCAAGGTGTCGGTGACGCCGGGGGTCAGTCAAGGCATCGGCACCTCGACCGTGGTGATGTCGGTGCTGGACCCCACCATCATGCAGGTGGAAGTAAACGTCGATGAGACCGACATCAGCAAGGTGGCACTGGCCCAGACCGTCCAATTGACGGTTGAGGCGGTCGGCGCGCGGCCCTACCCGGGGCGGGTGGTGGCCATTGCTCCCACCGCAACGGTGCAGTCGGGCGTCGCCAGCTACCTGGTCACCATTAGCGTCCAGAATCCCCAGGGGCTGAGGCAGGGCATGACCGCCGTGGCAGCGGTGGTCTATCAGCAGCGTCAGAACGTTCTGCTGGTGCCATCGCGGGCCGTCAGGACTCAGGGCCAGGAACGCACCGTGCAGGTGGTTGCGAACGGGCAACCCGAGGCCAGGACGGTTAAGGTGGGGTTGAGCGACGACACCCGAATTGAAATCCTGGAGGGCCTTCAGGAGGGCGACGAAGTGCTGGTGGAACTGGGCCGGACCGGCGCCACTGCCACCAACACCGCCAACCGGGCGCCCGGTGCGGGCGCGCTGGGCGGGGTGGGTGGACTCGGCGGCGGCATCGGGGGCATCGGCGGCGGCGCCGCACGTCTTCCCGGCCGTTAACGAGGCTGCCGCGATGATGAACAACAACCTCAGTCCGCGACCCGACGAAGTCATCCGTATCGAGGATGTAACCAAGGTCTACACCATCGGCGACATGGAGGTCCACGCCCTGCGGGGCGCGGACCTCGTCATCCGGAAGGGCGAGATGGTGGCCATCATGGGTCCTTCGGGTTCGGGCAAGTCGACGTTGATGAACATCATCGGCTGCCTCGATACACCCACGGCAGGCACCTACGAACTCGATGGAATCGATGTCAGCGGGCTTAGTGACGATGATCTCGCCGGCATCCGCAACAAAAAGATCGGCTTTGTCTTCCAGAGCTTCAACTTGCTGGCCCGCACTTCGGCGCTGGCGAATGTGATGCTGCCCCTGGTGTACGGCCGGGCAGAGGACCGCAAGGGTAAAGCGATGCGGGCACTGGAGCGGGTGGGGCTCGGTGACCGGATGGACCACCGCCCCAACGAACTCTCGGGCGGCCAGCAGCAGCGGGTGGCCATCGCCCGCGCCATCGTCAACACCCCCGCCATCATCCTCGCCGACGAACCCACCGGCGCGCTCGATTCCCGCACCAGCGAGGAGATTATGGCCATCTTCCAGTCCCTCAACCAGGAGGACGGCATCACCGTCATCTTCGTGACCCACGAACGCGAAATCGCCGAACACACCCGCCGCATCCTGCACATCAAGGACGGCGTGGTCCAGCGCGAGGAGCACTGGGACGACCCGTTGTCCGCCGCAATGCGATTGGAACGCTTGCTGCGGGTGGAAAAAGAAGAGGAGGCGGTGGTTTGAACATAATCCAGAACCTGTGGCTCGCCCTTGACGGTATCAAGGCCAACAAACTGCGCTCCGCGCTGACCATGCTGGGCATCATCATCGGCGTCGGCGCCGTCATCGTGCTCATGTCCATCGGCACCGGCACCCAGGCGACCGTCACCTCCCGGATTTCATCGTTGGGCAGCAACCTGGTATTCGTCCGCCCCGGCGCCACCCAGCAAGGTGGCGTGCGCACCGCCGCTGGTTCCGCGATCTCCCTCACCCTTGAGGACGCTGAGGCGTTGGAAGGGGCAGATGGCGTCGAAGCAGTGGCTCCGGAGACCCAATCCGGCGGGCAGATTGTGGCAGGCAATATCAACGTGAACAACCGGGTGCTCGGGGTGACCGAATCGTACCTGGACGTCCGCAACTACACGATGGCCGACGGCGACTTCATCACCCAACAGAACCTCGACGCCAAATCGCTGGTAGCAGTCCTGGGGGCGAATACGGCGAACACGCTGTTCCCGGACCGGAGTCCCATCGGCCAATCGGTCCGCGTGACCCGGACGCAGTTCCGCGTCATCGGGGTGCTGGCCAGCAAGGGAGGCAGCGGGCTCGGCACCGAAGACGATGTGGTGATGGTGCCCATCACTACCGCGATGGCGCGGCTTTCGGCGCAGCGAAACAATAGCGGCGGCCGATCGGTCGGTACCGTCAATGTGAAAGCTATCAGTGACAAGGACGTCCCGATTGTAAAGGAGTCGGTGGCCGCCATCCTGCGCGAGCGGCACCGTATCACCGTCGACGATGACTTCACCATCACCAGCCAGGAGGACACCCTGGCCACTCTCAATCAGGTGACCGGCGTCTTCACCGCGTTCCTCGGCAGTATCGCCGGGATCTCGCTGCTGGTCGGCGGCATTGGCATCATGAACATCATGCTGGTATCCGTCACGGAGCGGACCCGCGAGATCGGCATCCGGAAGGCGGTGGGCGCCAAGCGCAACGACATCCTGCTCCAGTTCCTGGTGGAAGCCACCGTGCTGAGTCTGTTCGGCGGCCTCACCGGCATCCTGCTGGGGGTTGGAATTTCCAGATTGGTGTCCGGGATGAACCTCAACGGGCAGCCCCTGAACACCGTGGTATCCCCCGAGGTGGTGATACTGGCGGTCAGCGTCTCGGCCGCGGTGGGCCTCTTCTTCGGGATCTATCCCGCATCGCGCGCGGCCAGCCTGCACCCCATTCAGGCGCTGCGGTACGAATAGCCGCTGAAACTTCAGCAGCATGCCCTGGGTATCTACTGCAACAACACGTGTTGAACTACCCACCCGAACGACAAGGAGACATCATGAATAAAGCTCTAGTTGCGCTGCCCATGTTGGGCGTCGGCATGCTGGCCGGCGTGGTGATAAGCGCCCAGGTGCAGACCGTGCTCGCCAGCAACGCCGCTCCTTTCCGGGCAGACGTGCTGGATGAAGCCCCCGGCCAGCGGGGCCCGTGGCTCGGCTTGGCACTCGCTCCGATGAACGATAAGGTGGCAGCGCAATTCAACATCACCAAGCAGGATGGCCTGGTGGTGATGCACGTCATGCCCAACAGCCCCGCAGCCGCCGCCGGAGTGCAAGCAGGCGATGTCGTGCCCGCCATCGGCGGAGCGACCGTCAAATCCATGGCCGACATGAGGACCGCGCTGAAGGACGCCAAGGTTGGGACGCCGGTCGCCTTTGCGTTGGTGCGCAAGGGCGCCGCCGCCAACATTTCCGTCACCCCCGCCGATCCGCCTGCGGCCCCCAACGCCGGTGGACCACGAGGCAAGGGCGGGCCCGGACACGGTGGCGGGCACGGAGGACCGGGCGGCCTCGGGATGCCGTTCATGGACGACTTGCAGGGCGTTCCCCGGGATCAGGTGTTCGACCACATGATCGGCGGCCAGTTCACCTACAAGGACAAGGACGGCAAGACCGTTACGACTTCGGCGGTGTTCGGCAAGGTCACCACTGCCTCGGACAACAGCGTGACCATCACCAGGAACGACAACGCGCAGACCGCCACCTTCAGCATCGACGCCAACACGAAACTCCGCGGCAAGGGATCCGACCTAAAAGCGGGCAACAAAGTGGTGGTGAGCACCAAGAACGGCTCGACCACTGCCGCCGCCATTGCCAACTCGCAAGGCGGCCCCAGGCCCGGCGGCCAGAACAAACCGGGCGGGCAGGGTGGAGCCACCAACCCGAACCGAATGCAGGAGTTCCGGACCTTCATGCAGGACCGGATGCAGGGCATGGGCGCGTTTCACGGGGCGCCGCAGGCCATGCCGTTCCCCGGTTGGGGAGCGCCAACCATCGCCCAATAATTCCGAATTCCCCCGCCTGAATTGCGAAGCTCGACAAGCAGTTCCCTCCTCCTAACGCTGATGCTGCTGGGGTGCACCCCCAGCAGCATCAGCGTGTCTGCCGATCCGGCGCCCACTGCTTCCATCGTGTTTCAGCCCACTTCAGCCGTCGCGGTGCCGCCCACCGCTACCGTCACAGCACCGGCTGCGACCACGCCGCCGCCTTCTGCCACATCCACCCCGGTCCCGGTCCCCACCGTCGCCCCCCCAGAGGCGAGAGCGAACCTCCCGGCACCTCCACTCCTGGCCCCACCCACTGCCGAACAGGCGCCAAGAGATACCGATGGCTCAGCCGCCCCTCAGAGCCGGGGCAGCACCCCTGCCGCCGGTCCGGTCCTGCCCGGTGAGACATGGGCGGCTCAGGAATTGCAGCGGCGGGGTTTCGTTCGGCGGCCGGGAAGCAAAATCGTGGTTTTGGACCCCGGACATGGTGGCCCGGAGGTCGGGGCCGCTCAGGGGAGGCTGGCGGAGAAGAACGTCAACCTGGCCATCGCGCGCAAACTGAAGGCGCTCCTCGAGGAAAACGGCATTCAGGTGTTGCTAACACGGGAAGCCGACACCCGGGCGTTCGAGTTGCCGGATGCCTTGGCCGATACCCCACGAGCGCCGCTGCGGGCGGACCTTCAGGCCCGAGTCGACCTCGCCAATGCGGCGCGGGCCGACCTGTTCATCTCGATCCACAACAACGGATCATCCAATCCGGCCGAGGCAGGCACCGAGGTGTGGTACGCCCCAGCCCACCCTCAGGGGGACAAGAACTGGCTGCTCGGGCAGGAGGTGCTCACCGGGATCGTTGAGCAGTTGGCTGGCGCAGGATATCAGGCACCCAACCGTGGACTCAAGAACGGATCACAGTTCCGCGTCTTTCAAGGACGGGTATTCCCCCTGTTCGTCCTGGGGCCCTCGCGGGCTGAGCCACGCCCGGCCCGCGGCATCACCATGCCGGGCGTGCTGGGGGAAAGTCTCTTTCTATCGAACAGCCACGAAGCCGCCCTGCTGGGCCAGGACACCTTCCAGGAAGCGATCGCGCTCGGCTATCTCCAAGGGGTCCAGCGGTACTTCGCCAGGGGCAACTGAGCACCAACTCGGGCGCCGCGCCACACGCTCCGCCCTCGCCCCAACAGGTCAGCTATTTCGCAGCCGCCAACGCGCGCACAATGCTGTCGCCCATCTCACGGGTGCCCAGCGTCCGTTCGCCCTTGACGGCGATGTCGGCGGTGCGGTCTCCACACGCCAGTGCGCTGGCCACCGCCGCTTCGACGGCATCGGCCTCCTTGAGGAGGTTGCAGGAGTAGCGCAGCATCAGCGACACGCTCCGGATCATGCCGATGGGATTGGCCTTGTTTTGGCCCGCAATGTCGGGCGCCGAGCCGTGGATGGGTTCGTACAGCCCCATCCTGCGGGAGCGGCGCCGGTTGCCGAGGGCGGACGTGGCGCCACCGAGGCTGGCCGAGGCCATCATGCCCATCGAGCCGCCCAACACCGACGCCTCGTCGGTGAGGATGTCGCCAAACATGTTTTCAGTCACCACCACGTCGAACGACCTAGGGTCCCGGATCAGGCGCATCGCGGCGGTATCCACCAGCACGTGCTCCAAACGCACGTCCGGGTACTCCGCGGACAACTCCGTCGTCACCTGCCGCCACAGTCTGCTGGAGTCCAACACGTTCGCCTTATCCACTGAGGTCAGTTGTTTGCGCCGCTGCCGGGCCAATTCAAATCCAGTCCGGACCACCCGATCGATCTCCTTTTCGGAGTAGCGCAGCGTGTCCACCGCCTGCCTGCCCCGGGCGGAGGTCCACCGTTTCTGGGGCTGGCCAAAATAGATGCCACCGGTCAGCTCCCGAATAATGACAAGGTCCACCCCCCGGATCGCCTCCGGCTTGAGGTTGGTGGCGTTCTCCAGCATGGGATAGACCTGCACCGGGCGCAGGTTGGCGTAGAGTGTGAGGGCCTTCCGGAGCCCCAGAATAGCCTGTTCGGGCCGCACCGACGCCCCCGGGTTATCCCACTTGGGGCCACCCACAGCGCCGAACAGCACCGCATCGCACCGCTTACAGAGGGCGGGCACATCTTCCGGAAGTGAAACTCCCTTCGCATCAATGGCAGCGCCCCCGACCAGGCCTCGGTGATACTCAAAGTCGTGACGGAAGCGGCGCCCCACCTCCTGCAACACCTTGACGCCTTCTTCGATCACCTCGGCGCCAACGCCATCACCGGGCAGGAGGGCAATGTCAAACTTCATGCTGAGGCCTCATTACGTGAACTATCCCTGCGGCCACTGGGCAGGCGGCCGCAGCAGAAAACGAATGGCGGTTCCAGGTTGTTTGCAAGCGGCAGCTAATGGCGCGCGAGGTAGGCGAAGTCCCTCGCCCGGCGCTCTTCGTAGGCGGTGATGGCCGCCTCCTGCCGCAGCGTCAAGCCGATCTCATCGAGTCCGTTCAGCAGCGTGTAACGCCGGAATTCGTGGGTCGCCAAGTCCTGGTGTGTCACAAACTTGACGTTCAGTCCCTGGTTATCGGTCACGGTGCATGCCTCGAGGTCCACCGTGAGTTGATAGCCAGGCTTTGACGCCCGCTCCAGGATGGTGTCGACCTGATCTTCCGGCAGGACCACGGGGCAGACGCCGTTTTCAAAGCAGTTCTTGTGGAATATCTCAGCGAAACTCGGCGCGATGACCGTTCGGAACCCGGCGTCCTCCAGCGCCCACACCGCGTGCTCACGGGACGAACCGCAGCCGAAGTTACGTCCGGCCACCAGCACCGTGGCGTCCTTGAATTGGGGAGCGTTGAGTTCGAAGTCGGGGTTGAGGCTGCCATCGGCGAGGTGGCGCCACGAATGGAAGAGAAACTGGCCGAACCCGGTCCGCTCGACCCGCTTGAGGAAGACCGCCGGGCAGATCTGGTCCGTGTCCACGTTCACCCGGTCCAACGGCGCCACCACGCCCGTAACTTTCTTGTATGGTTGCATGATTTCTTGCCCCTATCGAACCAGGCGCCGTCGACCGGCCATCCCGGGAAATAATTGAACCCGCCTTCAACCCAACAACACCAATCCTACTGCCCTGCATGCGCCTGCCGTAGGAGGTGTACGTCAATTTTGGTCATCCGGAGCATCGCCTGCATCACCCTCCCCGCCTTCTCAGCGTCGGGGTCCTGCAGCAGTTCGCCCAACAACGCGGGGATGATCTGCCAAGACAGTCCATACTTATCCCGCAACCAGCCGCATTCTTCGGGTTCGCCCCCGTCACAGAGCTTGTCCCACAGGTGGTCCACCTCATCCTGCGACTCGCAGTTCACGAAAAAGGAGATGGCGGGGGAGAGGGTGAAATGGGGGCCGCCGGGTACCCTGAAGCCAGCACGGTTGACCCCTCGCTACTTCCACTCCCGGATGTCCACGAAGTGGCCCGCCACCGCCGCGGCCGCCGCCATCTCCGGCCCCACCAGGTGGGTCCGTCCGCCCTTGCCCTGCCGCCCCTCGAAGTTGCGGTTGGAGGTGGACGCGCTGCGTTCCCCGGGGAGCAGGATGTCCGGGTTCATCCCAAGGCACATGGAACACCCGGCCTCGCGCCACTCAAACCCGGCATCGGTGAACACCGTGTGCAAGCCCTCCGCCTCGGCCTGAAGCTTGATGGCGGCCGAGCCCGGCACCACCAACGCCGTCACCTTTGGGTTGACGTGCTTGCCCTTGATGACGGCCGCAGCCGCCCGGAGGTCCTCCATCCTCGAGTTGGTGCAGGAGCCGATGAACACCTTATCCACGGTGATGTCCTGGATCGCCTGGCCGGCCCGGAGCCCCATATACTCCAGCACCCGGCGGGCGCCCGCCTGTTCGGTGGGGGTGGGGAAGCTGGAAGGATCCGGGATGCGGCTGGTAACCGGCAGCACCATCCCCGGGTTGGTGCCCCAGGTAACGAACGGCACCATCTTGGCCGCGTCGATCTCGACGGTCTTGTCGTAGGTGGCGCCGGGGTCTGCCGGCAGCGATTTCCAATAGGCAACCGCCTTGGTCCAGTCGTCGCCCTTGGGCACAAACGCCCTCCCGTTGAGATACGCAAAGGTGGTTTCGTCCGGCGCAATCATCCCGATGCGGGCCCCGGCCTCGATCGACATATTGCACACGGTCATGCGGCCGTCCATGGTGAGGCTGCGAATGGCCTCACCGGTGTACTCCACCGCGTAACCGGTGCCGCCATCAATGCCGATCTGGCCGATGATGCCGAGGATCAGGTCCTTGGCCGACACCCCGCGTGGCAAATCCCCGTTAACCCGGATCTCCATGGTCCTGGGCTTGGGCTGGACGATGCATTGGGTCGCCAGCACGTGCTCCACCTGGGTGGTGCCGATGGCAATACCGATAGCCCCCAGGGCGCCATGGGTCGAGGTATGGCTGTCCCCGCAGACGACGATCTTGCCGGGCTGGGTGAACCCCCGCTCCGGCCCGATGACATGGACGATGCCCTGGCCGCCGCTGAAGATATCGTAATAGGGGACGCCGAACTCCTTGGCGTTATGCGTGAGCGCATCGATCTGGGTGCGGGAGACCTCATCCTCGATGGGGAGGCTGCGGTCGGTCGTCGGCACGTTGTGGTCCACCGTGGCGACCGTGAGATCGGGACGCCGCACCTTCCGCCCGTTGAGCTTCAGGCCGTCGAAGGCCTGGGGCGAGGTCACCTCGTGGACGAGGTGGAGATCCACATAGAGCAGGGCCGGTTGGCCCGGTTCCTCGTGGACCACATGCTCATCCCAAATCTTCTGAAACATGGTGCGCGGGGCCATGGGTACCTCTCCGGGTGGCATCAGGAGTCGTTGGCGAACGGAGTTTCCGGGACGGTGGCGCTATTATAGCCCACCATCCCTGGCCGGGCTAGGGCGTCGAAGACGGCCGCGCCGCGCCCACGATATCTTGGATCGAAGCCAGCCCCTGGCTATCAAGATACGCAATAAGGCCGTCGATGATGCGGGTGGGGGCCTGGGGTTCCACGAAAGAGGCCGTGCCCACCTGGACCGCCGACGCCCCGGCCATGAAGAACTGCAGTGCATCATCGGCGGTGAAGATGCCGCCGCACCCGATCACCGGAATATCAACGGCCCCCGCGATCTTGTAGACCATGGCAAGCGCGATGGGCCGGATGGCCGGGCCCGAAAGCCCTGCCATCCCCCGGGCGATCACCGGGCGCCGCCGCCGCACATCGATCACCATCCCCACCACGGTGTTGATCGCCGTGATGGCGTCGGCGCCCGCCTGAGCCACGGCCACCGCCTGCTCCCGGATGTCGGTCACGTTCGGCGTCAACTTCACGATGACCGGCAGCGCGCACTCCTGCTTTACGATGCGGGTGACCTCGGCCGCAGCCAGGGGGTCGCACCCGAACTCGAGGCCGCCCTGGTCGACGTTGGGACAACTGATGTTGACCTCCAGCGCGGCGACCCCCGGCACGCCGTCGAGCGCAGCAGCCAGCCTGCGGAACTCGTCGAAGCTCTCACCGGCGATATTGACGATGATCGGGACTTGCCAGGCGGCCCACACCGGCGCCTTTTTGGTGATGACCGCTTTAACCCCAACATTCTGCAACCCGATGGAGTTCAGCATTCCGGCCGGTGTCTCCGCGATCCTGGGTTGCCGGTTGCCCTTCCTCGGGGACCAGGTGATCCCCTTGCTGACTATGGCGCCGAGGCGCTCGGTATCGAGCAATGCCGCGTATTCGGTGCCGTAGCCAAAGGTGCCGGACGCGGTGATCACCGGGTTCCTCAGCAAGAACCCAGATTTGTGTTTTGGAGCAAGATCGACGGACAGATCGACGGTCATGGCGGCCTCGGCAGGAATCGCACCAGTATACCATCGGGGATCGTCGCCCTCGGCGGTGCGCGTGTGGCAGTATCTATGCAGTGTCAGGGGTTCGGGGGTATGAGCCACTCCCCCCACCCCAGGAAAAAAGAGGAGAATTCTCTGCTGGGGGCACCCCATAGGAGTGGGCAGATTTCTGGTCAGACAACCTCGGCGGCTGTACTTCCCACCCACCCACCCATTTTGTTTGTGTGTGGGGACACCCCGCACCCCGGCAGAAGGGGCTGCGCCCCCTCTGCACACCCCCCGTCCTGGAACCCCCATCCAGGCATGAATTCAAAAGATGCCCACTCCTATGGGGGCACCCCCACGCCCCCGGCAGAGGGCTGTCGCCCTCGTGCACTCCCACTTCTGAGCCCGGCCGCCCTCAACAGTGAACTCTTACGGCTGCCGGTCGTAGTAGGGCGAGCCGCATTTTTCGGGTTATAGTGGGAGAAACCCCATCGAGGTGCTCTGCTGATCGACATCGGCTGGTTTTCCACCGGGCGCGGGCCGGCCTCACGCGCCCTGCTGGCTGCGGTGTGGGAAGCGATCGAGCGGGGAGAACTTGACCTCCGGCTGCGCTTCGTGTTCTGCAACCGTGAGCGGGGCGAATCCGAAGAAACCGATCGGTTCCTCGACCAGGTCGAGGGCTACGGCATTCCGCTGAGCACGCTATCCTTCGCCCGGTTTCGGGCCGAGCGCAGCGGCCGGGGCATGGGACTGAACCACGAGGCTTTCGCGGATTGGCGAGTGCAGTACGACCGGGCGGTCATCGACCTCTTGCCTGACCAGGCTCCGGCGTTGGTGGTCCTTGCCGGCTACATGCTGGTGATGACTCCGGAGTTGTGTGGACATTTCACTTGCCTCAACCTGCACCCCGCCGCCCCCGGTGGCCCCGTGGGAACATGGCAGCAGGTCATCTGGCAGTTGATCGAAAGCGGCGCCGCCGAGTCCGGCATCTTCATGCACCTGGTGACCCCCGAACTGGATCGTGGACCGGTGGTGACCTATTGCCGCTATCCCGTGGTCTCGCCACACACCGCCGATGGCTGGCGCCAGGCCCAGGACGCAGCGCCGGGCTCGCTCCAGACCGGCTATGGCGAGGCGCTGCCGCTGTTCCAGCAGATCCGGGCACTGGGAGTGGCCAGGGAGTTGCCGCTGATTCTGGCGACGCTCAGGGCTTTCGGTGAAGGGCGGATTGAGGTGAGGGACGGGCGGCCGTGGGGCGCCGGCGGGACCCCCATCGACGGGATCGACCTGACGGGAGAGATCGAAGCGGCGTTGCCGCCGGCTCGGGCCGAGACCAGCGCCGATTCGCTGGACCGATGAACCGGCCCGCCACGATCGCCTTCATCGCTGCGGGCTTGGTCGTGGCGGCGGCCGCCATCGCTCGACCATCGAGCAACACGGGACCGCCGCCCGCCGTCCAGTCGATCGCCACCGCCACGCCGCTGCCGGCGCCCACGCCAACCCTTGCCCCTGGAGTACGCATCCTCACCGAAGAGCAACTGAACCAACAGATAGGGCAGGCCATGCAGCCGCGGGCCGGAGCCGTTCCTTTTCGGGACGTCCGCGTCGCACTCCTGGGCGATGGCAAGGTCGCACTGACCGGGGTGACGGCAGTGGCGGGGAGCGAGGTCCAGGTCCAGGTTTCGCTGGGGGTCCAGATGGCCCGCGGCGTCCTGAACATCGACATTCTCGGGGCGCAGGCCGGCGTCCTGCCGGTACCGGCAGGACTGGCCGAGGCGCTGGCCACCCAGGCGGCCCAGGCCGCAGGCCTGCCCGGCCTTAAGGGGATCGCACTGCCACCTGAAGTCGAGGCCGTCACCGTGCGTCAGGGGGCCGTGATCATTCGGATGGCGGCCCGGTAGGGAGCGGCCGGGATCAAAAATAGGGCCGTATGCCGGCCCCATTTTTTGTAAATTGGGTTGGATCAGGCGTGCGCCTTGCGGATCTCCCCCTCAGACTCGTCGTTGCGGCTGGCCCGAGTCAGGAGCAGCGGCGGCGTCCGTTTGTGAATGGTATCCCCGCTCACGATGCACTTCTGCACGTCGCCCCGCGAGGGGATTTCATACATGATGTCCATCAGGGTTTCCTCCATGATGGAGCGCAGGCCCCGGGCGCCGGTTTTGTGCAGCAGCGCTTCTTCAGCAGCGGCCTCCAGCGCCTCCGGTTGGAAGATCAGTTCGACATGGTCCAGCGCAAAGAAGCGTTGATACTGCTTGATCACAGCGTTCTTCGGCTCGACGAGGACTCTAAGCAGCGCCTCCTTGTCCAACGCCTCCAGGGAGACGCTGGTGGTGAGGCGGCCCACGAATTCTGGGATGAGACCGTACTGCATCAGGTCGTCCGGCGTGACCAGGCTGAGGACGTCATTTTCGGCCTGATGCTTCCCGTCGGCAGCCGTGGGGGCAGGCTTGAACCCGAGGGCGCTCACCCCGGTGCGGCGTTGCACCATGCGATCGAGGCCCTCGAAGGCGCCGCCGCAGATGAACAGGATGTTGGCCGTGTTCAATTGCAGGAAATCCTGGTGCGGATGCTTCCTGCCCCCCTGGGGTGGCACGTTGGCGATGCAACCCTCGATGATCTTTAGCAGCGCCTGCTGCACGCCCTCACCCGACACATCCCGGGTGATGGACGGATTGGCGCCCTTGCGGGCGATCTTATCGATTTCGTCGATGTAGATGATGCCCCGTTCGGCCCGGGAGATGTCGAAATCCGCCGCCTGGATGAGGCGGAGCAGGATATTTTCGACATCTTCACCGACGTAGCCCGCCTCGGTCAGTGAGGTGGCATCAGCGATGCAGAAGGGGACGTCCAGTATCTTGGCCAGCGTGCGGGCCAGCAGGGTCTTACCGCACCCCGTTGGCCCGATGAGCAGCAAATTGCTCTTTTCAAGTTCGACGTCGTTCGCCGAATGTCCGACGTTCGCCGTGCGTTTATAGTGGTTGTAAACGGCAACACTGAGGACCTTCTTGGCGCGGTCCTGGCCAACGACGTATTCACTCAGCAGTTCGAATATCCGCTTGGGGGTCGGGAGCTTGTTCGAGTCGGCCGCGGCGCGGACCGTGCGGCCCGACTCCTCATCGATGATCTCCCGGCACAACTCGACACATTCGTCACAGATGTAAACGGCTCCGGGCCCGGCAATGAGCCGCCGCACCTGGTCCTGGCTCTTACCGCAAAACGAACAGTGATACTGGAGTCGCGCGCCCCGGTTCGTTGGCATTTGGTTCCTTCTCCGCCGAGCCGAATGTTGCTACTTCGCCGAGAGACGTCCGCGTGCGGAGGTCAGACCGTAGCGCCTTCCCTGGTGAGAATTTCGTCCACCAGACCGTACTCCCTGGCCTGTTCCGAGTTCAGGTAAAAGTCACGGTCAGTGTCGCGGATGATCCGTTCCATGGGCTGCCCGGTGCGCTGGCTGAGGATGTTGCGGAGGATCTCCTGGTTGCGCAGGATCTCCCGAGCGGCGATCTCAATGTCCGAGGCCTGGCCGGTGGCGCCGCCTCGGGCTTGGTGCATGTGCACCGTGGCGTTCGGCAGGGCGTACCGCTTACCCTTGGCGCCGGCGCACAGCAGGACCGTGGCCATGCTGGCAGACATCCCCACACAGATGGTGGAGACCTCGGGCCGGATCAGCTGCATCGTGTCGTAAATGGCCAGGCCAGCCGTGATGACGCCGCCCGGACTGTGGATGTAGAGCGAGATGTCTTTATCTGGGTCCTCTCGATCCAGGTAGAGCAACTGCGCGACGATCAGGTTCGCGATCGTGTCGTCGATCGGCGTTCCGAGAAAAATGATGCGCTCCCGCAGCAGCAGCGAAAAGATGTCGAAAGAGCGTTCGCCACGGGCCCCGCTCTCAATGACCATCGGGACATAATTCATAGCTTGGGTACTGTTCATGCCTGGCCTTTTCCTATGTGATGTGTTGGTTCATTCAACCGGCGCCATACTGTGACGATCCCCGCTACGCGGGCGCCGCGGCGGCCTCTGGCTCCGAAGACTCGTTCGCAGCGGCAGCTTCAGGCTCATCGGCCGTGGGAGGGGGTGGGTCCACTTCCACCGAGGTGCTGGTGAGATCGAAGAGCCGCTGCAGGGATTTTCGGGTCATCAAGGTGTCCATCAGCGCGGCGCGGCGTTCCTCGCGCTGAAGGTACTGCCGGAACAGCGGTTGCTGATCCCCAGCGGAACCCACGAGCGTCTCGATTTCGGCGTCGATCTCCTCGGCGCCGACCTCAATCGCCTCGGCCCGTGCGAAATTCTGCAGGACCAGGCTGCGCACCACCCGCTTTTCGGCCTGTTCCCTGAAGCGCTCCTTGAACTCGACCATGGTCTGGCCCAGCACCTCGAGCACCTGGTCAATCCTGCCCTGAGGATCACGGGGGAGTGTCCGGTCGGTTTCGATAATATGCTCGATCTCGTGGTCGACCATCATGTCTGGAAATTCCAGCTTCGAAACAGCCGCCAACGCGTCGAGCATGGCGAGATCGTGGGCGGAGCGGGATTCGCGCTCCGACTGGGCCACCAGATTGCTCCGCACCTTGTCCAGCAGTTCCTGGAAGGTGTTGTACTCCGCGTCCACTGTCTTGGCGAACTCGTCGTCCAATGCCAGCTCGTGCTTCTCTTTGACCTCTTTGACGGTGACATTGAACTCAACCGTCTTGGCGGGGTCCTCCGGCAACGGCAGTACAAACTCCTTGGAAGCGCCCCTCTCGACCCCAATCAGGGCCTCTGCGAACTCGGGCACCGGTTCCCTGCGCCCGGCCGTCACAATATAGGTGGCGTCCGGCTGGTTGATGAACGTCTCTTTGGCATCACCATTGAGCAGGGAACTTTCGATCCCGATGATCACCATGTCGCCGAACTCGATCGGGCGTTCGACGGGCTCCCAGGGGGTGTAGTTGGTCCGCAGTTGTTCGATTACTTCGTCCACCTTGGCATCGGTGACGCGGGGGACTTCCATGGTCAGCGAGACGGTCTTGTAATCACCGAGTTCCACCGTCGGCTCGATGGCCACCGTAGCCTTGAAGGAAACCTGGGGTTCCACTTCGAGGATTTCGAACTCTGGCCGGCCTAAGGCCGCGATGGATTGTTCTTGGATCGCCTCGGTATAGGCCTCGGGTACGAGGATATCGAGAGCCTCTTCCAGCAGGGCGGCCTTGCCGACGAAGCGCTCCACCATGACCCGAGGGGCCTTGCCACGGCGAAAACCGGGGATGTTGGTGCGGTTCACGATGCGCCGGTAGGCACGGTCGAGGGATTTTTCCAGGACGGTTGGCTCAATCTCGAATTGGAG
Organism: Dehalococcoidia bacterium; assembly: GCA_009692945.1. GTDB lineage: Bacteria > Chloroflexota > Dehalococcoidia > SHYD01 > SHYD01 > SHYD01. Next base: position 20,993 of record SHYD01000001.1, read on the forward strand.
CGCAACCCGGCTTTTTTCCAATCGCTCAGTTGTTACCTTCACGAGTGTTCCACTACCTCCATGCGCGGATTATAGCATGGGGTCGTGGCTGGGAGGAAGGGAACTAACGCCTATCCGCCCGGCCGGATGGTCTGGGTGAGGCCGGCCATGGGCCGGAAGGGGGGCGCGCGGTGGCTATCGGCGGGTCGTCCTCGGGTTGAACGCATCGTTCAGCCCGTCTCCCATCAACGCGAAGCAGAAGAAGACGACGGACGCGATGGTGATGGGCATCAGGAACACGGGAGCCACCCGGCAGGCGAACTGGTCGACCAGCAACGACTGGCTCTGGTTCTCCCAGATCATGACGCCGAGACTGGGGGTTGGGGGTTGGATACCCACCCCCAACCAACTGAGCACCAACTCGGAGCCGATGGCGCCGCCCAGGGAACCTGACAGGATGATGATGACGATGTTGAGCGTGTTCGGAATAATGTGCTGTACAACGATGCGCGAGGTGCGGGCGCCCAGCGCCCGGGCCGCCGTCACGTAGTCCATCTCCCGCTGCACCAACACCTGGCCTCTAATCAGCCGTGCCACGCCCACCCAACTGAACACCGACATCGCGCCGAACACCACCACGTAGTCCACCAAGCCCGATTCCACCAGCCCAGAAATGCTCGGCATGCTCTGGGCCCACGCCAGCACCCGCGGCCTGATGGTGGCGCTGATGAGGATGACCAAGAGCAGGCCGGGGAACGCGAGGAACACCTCGCCCACCCGCATGACGATCGTGTCCAAGCGGCCCCGCAGGTAGCCGGTCAGGACCCCCAACGTCACGCCAAGCAGGATGCTGCCGGTGATGATCGTGGCAATCGAGACGATCACCGAGGTCCGCATGCCCCACAGAATGCGGCTGAAAAGGTCACGGCCCAACCGGTCGGTGCCAAGCAGGTGTTCCGGAGAAGGGGCGATCTTGGGAGGGGCCTTGCTCTCCTCGAACATCGCAGTGACCGCACAGAACGGCTGGGTCAGCCAGCCCGGCTGGAACGAGTTGTCGAGGTTCTGCTCACGAAAACCATAAGGGGCGAACATCGGGCCGATTGCCCCACCCACGTAGAACAGCAGGATGACGAGCAGCGACCCCATCGCCAGTTTCTTGGTGCGAAACCGTTCCCAACCCAGCGCCCAAAGGCTCTTGCTCTTGGTGCTGCGGCCGTGCGCCTGATCGGAAAGAGCGGCAATGCCGCTGGAGGTGGCCACGGATCGACCTACTGGAGCCGGATCCGGGGGTCGAGGAAGGTGTAGCCGATATCGACGATCAGGTTCGCCATTACGTACGCCGCCGCCACCAGCAGGGTGATGGCCATGATGATGGGGTAATCCCGTGCGAAGAAGGCGTCGACCGCCAGTCTCCCCACTCCGGGGATCCCGAACAGCGTCTCGGTGATGAACGCGCCTTCAACCAACGAGGCCAGGGAAAGTCCGACCACGGTAAAAATCGGAAGAATAGAGTTGCGGGTGATGTAATGCAATCTGACCGTCCCCTCGGATAGCCCCTTGGCGCGGCCGGTCCGGACATAGTCCTGATTGATCACCTCCAGGGTACTGGCCCGCATCAGCCGGGCGATACCCCCGATGGGGCCGAGGCACATGACCAGAGTGGGCATGATGACCTTGGGGTGGAGCAGTCCTTCCCAGCCGGAGGAAGGCAGGAGGTGGAACTGGCGGCTGAGAACGTACGCCAGGATCGGTTGAAGGATGAACACCGGTAGCGAACTGAGCAAGAGGCCGGTGGAAATAGTTAACGGGTCGACCCAGCGCCCCTGGTTTGTGGATGCGATCAATCCGAAGATGACCCCGATCGTCACCCCGATGGCCAGGCTGAGGGCGCCCAACTGCGCCGACACCGCGATGCGGCTGAAGATGAGGTCGGAGACCCGCTGCCCCGTGAATTTGTAGCTCTCACCGAAATCCCCCCGAATCACGCCCCGCCGCTCCTCCGAGCCGTCGCCGAAGACGTAGGTGGCATACTGCTCGAGAAACGGCTTATCAAGGCCCCGCTCCCGCCGGATGCGCTCCACCACGGCGGGATCGTTCTTCTGGCCCATCAGCACCTGGACGGGATCGCCAGGTCCGTAGTACCCCAAGCCAAAGGTCACGAAGGTGACCACCAGCAGGCCGATGGGAGTCCAGATGAGCCTGCGAACGATGTAAGCCAGCATGGCTTGTCCGCTTATTCGACCGAGATATACCGGTAGTGCGAGATGGTCATCGGCGCCGGCTTGTAGCCTTTCACCTTCGGTTTCACCAACTGATAGTGCTTACCGTGATACAGCGGCACCACCGCGGCATCGCTGACCAGCAGTTGCTCTGCCTCCTGGTACTTCTTGGAGCGGTCGCCAGGATTGGGATCGCCCCGGGCCTGCTCGATGAGGCGGTCGACCTGCGGATTGGAGTACGAGCCATTGTTATCGAGGCTCTTGGAGTAGAACAGGATGTCCACGAAATTCTGCGGGTCCGGATAGTCGGCAGACCAGCCCAACTCGTACATCTGGTACTTGTTCTTCTTATTCTGCAAGGGGTTGCGCTTGACGTCCCCCAGGAACTGCGCCCATTCGGATTGTTGCACCTTGACCTCGACACCCAAGTTGGTGCGGATCATTTCCAGCAGTGCCTCACTGGCCGGGCCGATGGTCGTCGAACTGCTGGGGATGGTGTAGGTGATCGGAGGAAGGGTGCCGCGGTACTTGGATTCCTGGAGCAGCTGCTTGGCCCTGGCTGGGTCGAATTTGATAGCCTGGACGCCGGAGTTATAGCCGGGGAGTCCGGGTGGGAGCACCCCGTCGGCCCGGGTCAACAGTCCTTTCCAAACCACGTTGGCAATTTTGTCGCGATCGATGGCGGCGGTGAAGGCCTGGCGCACCTTGGCATCATCGAAGGGCGGAACCTCGGTGTTGAATCCGACGTACCAGATATCCAACGATGGCGCAATGACGAACTCTTTGTTCAACGGGTTGCTGGAGTCCTTGATCCGCTCGATGTCGTTGATGCCCACCCCCGAGATGTCGACTTCGTTGTTCTCATACATCGTCATGGCGCTGCCGCCCGCCAGCAAGAAGTTGATTTTCGTCAGCTTGGCGGGTTCCTGATAGTAATTGGAATTCCGCTCCAGGACGATTCGTTCACCTTTCTTCCATTCGGTCAAACGGAACGGGCCGGTCCCGTTCGGCTTGTCAATCCAGGTCTTGCCGCCGGAATCCACGTTTTCTTTGTCCACCACGAAAGAAGTGGGGTAGGTCATCTTGGCGAGGAAGTAGAAACGGGGCGCCTCCAGTTCCACCTGGAGCGTGCGGTCGTCCAAAGCCTTAACGCCGGATATCTCCTGGGCCTTCCCCTCCAACTTTTCAGCAACACCCTTGATGTCGCCGAGATAGGTATCGGCGGTGGCCGATCCCAGCTTGGGATCGGTCGCCCGCTCCCAACTGTACTTGAAGTCCTTCGCGGTAACGGGCTTGCCACTGTGGAACTTGACGTTGTCGCGCAGCTTGAAGGTGTAGGTCGCACCGTCCTTGCTGATGTCCCAAGACTCAGCTATGTCCGGGACAATCTGGAGTTGGGTGTTCAGAGAAACCAGGCCGCTGAAGATCTCGACGACATACTCCGAGGCGCTGGTATCGCTCATCAGGGCCGGATCGAGGGTCGGGGGCTCGGAGCCGAAGACCGTAAGCTGGCCCGCGCCTCCTCCGCTGGACGAGGTGCCCGCGGCGCCCCCACATGCGACGGTGGTGACCATCAATAGAGCCGCGCAAGCTACGGCGCAGAGTTTCATGTTACGGACTCCTGTTCACCTACGTAGTGTCTCGTCAGACCGCATGGCGCGCCGGTCTCGACCATTCCGCTGCGTCTCGGGAACGCCTCCACTATAACTGCCGAGGCATCGATCTTCAATACGGAAACCGGGAGGTCTTGTTCCAACCCCGGCTCAGCCCCCCCCCCCGCTCAGCCGTGCCCGCGTTCCGGCTGCCGCACCGCGAGGTGCAGGTCCCGAATCTGCTGATCTGCCACCAACGAGGGGGAATCGGTCATAACGTCCACCGCGCTCTGGTTCTTGGGGAACGCTATCACCTCTCTGATGTTGGTGGCCTCCGCCAGCAACATCACCAGCCGGTCGATGCCCGGAGCGATTCCTCCATGGGGCGGAGCCCCGTACTCGAAAGCCTCGAGCAGGTGCCCAAAGCCCGCGACCTGATGCTCGGGCGAATAGCCCAACAGGCTGAGCACCCGCTCCTGGAGTTCGCGGGAGTGGATCCGAATGCTGCCGCTGCCCAATTCGTAGCCATTGCAGACCAGGTCATAGTTCTGGGCCCGCACGTGCCCGGGGGCGGTTTCGAGCAGCGGGAGGTCGGAGGGTTGGGGCGCGGTGAACATGTGGTGGGAGGGCTCCCAGCGGTTTTCGTCCGCGTTCCACTCCAGCAGAGGGAAGTCCACCACAAAACCCATCGCCAGCATGTTCGGCTTGGCGAGGTAGAGCCGGCGGCCCATATCGGCGCGCAGTTGAGCGAGGGCCCCTTCCACCACGGCGCGCGGCCCAGCCACCAGGAGCAGCAGGTCGCCCGGGTGGCCATCCATCTCGACGGAGATCGCTCTCACCTGTTCGATGGTGAAGAAACGGGCGGACGGGCCCCGAACGGCGGCCATCTCCAACGATTCCAGCGGCCCGCCTGCCTGCTCCGCCGTTCCTAGGGCGACAACTACCACACCCTTTGCCCCGTACGACCGGGAGAGGTCCTGCAGTTCGTCGAGTTGGCGCCGCGAGTAACCCGCACAACCGGCAGCAGCAAATCCCCGCACCACGCCACCCTCCCGCAGCACACTCCGGAACACCTCGAACTCAGAATCGCGGACCAGTTCCGAGACATCCGCGATCTCCATGCCAAAACGCAGGTCAGGCTTATCGGTCCCGTACTTCAGCATGCTCTCGCGGTAGGTGAGGCGGGGAAACGGCGTGAGCATCTCCATGCCAGGACGAACCGCTTTCACGAGTCCAGTCAACAGCCGCTCAGTCAGGTCGAGAATGTCCTCCTGCTCGACCCAGCTCATTTCCAAGTCGAGCTGGGTGAATTCCGGTTGCCGGTCAGCTCGCTGATCTTCGTCCCGAAAGCAGCGGGCGATCTGGAAATATTTCTCATACCCCGCGACCATCAAGAGCTGTTTGAGCTGCTGTGGGGACTGGGGAAGAGCGTAGAACTTGCCGGGATACAGGCGGCTCGGCACCAGGTAATCGCGCGCTCCCTCCGGGCTGCTCTTGATGAGAATGGGCGTTTCTATCTCGAGAAAGCCCTCGGCATCGAGGAAGTCACGGATGTATTTCACGGTGCGGTGCCGCAGGATGATGGTCTCCTGCATGTGGGCACGGCGGAGGTCCAAGTAGCGGTACTTCAACCGCAGCGCCTCGTCGACCTCCACCTCTTCATTGATATAGAAGGGCGGCGTGAGGGAAGCATTGTGAATGACCAAGGCGTCGGTCAGGACCTCGATGTCGCCTGTGGGCAGGCGCGCATTCTCGGTCCCGGCCGGGCGCCGTCCCACCTTGCCGGTGACCTGGATGACGTACTCGTTGCGCAACTCCCGGGCGATCTGGTGAGCCTCAATCGATTGTTCCGGATTAAACACCACCTGGGTTAGCCCCCAACGGTCCCGCAGGTCCACGAATACCAGGCCGCCGTGGTCGCGCCGCCGGTGGACCCAGCCGGCCAGCGTCACCGTGGCTCCGATATCCGTCGCCGTCAGTTGACCGCAGGTGTGTGTCTTCAGCAAGCTTCCCCCCTTTTTGTCACGCTGGCATTGAGTATGAGTTCAGAATCAGGGGCCGGCCGCATGAACCACGCCCTCACCCCCACAAATTGAGGAGCATTCTCGGTGGGGGCCACCCCCACGCCCCCGGCAGAGGGCTGCCGCCCCCGTGCACTCCCGCTCCTGAGCCCGATAGTACCCTCAATTGTGAACTCTTACGGCCTCAATTATAGGGGAAGGGAAGCGACTCCAGCGTGCTATCATGAACCCGCGATGCCGCCCCTCTCTGTCTATATCCACGTTCCTTTCTGCCAGCGCAAGTGCCACTATTGCGACTTCAATACCTACGCGGGCATCGACCATCTCATCCCGCCGTACGTGGAGGCGCTGCTCTCCGAGCTGCGGAACTGGGCGGGACTCGCCCGCGGCCACCAGGTGACCACCGTGTTCCTGGGAGGCGGTACCCCCAGCCTGTTGAGCGGGGCTCAGATGCAGGCCGTGCTCGACGCCTGCCGCGCCTCATTTTCGCTCGTTCCCGATCCGGAGATCACCATCGAGGCGAACCCGGGCACCGTGGCTCCCGGCAAACTGGAGCAGTATCGGAACGCCGGTGTCAACCGGATCAGCTTCGGCGCTCAGAGCTTCGACCCCGGTGAACTGGCGTGGCTGGGGCGCATTCACTCCGAAGCGCAGGTTGGCGAGGCCGTGGCGATGGCCCGGCAGGCCGGGTTCCGGCGGCTGAACCTTGACCTCATCTGCGGCCTCCCCGGGCAATCGACCGCCCGATGGGAGGCCAATCTTCAGCAGGCGTTGGCACTGAGACCGGAGCACCTGTCGTTGTACGCGCTTTCCGTGGAGGAGGGGACGCCGCTCGCGGGCTGGGTGGCCTCGGGCCGGACCCCGGAGCCCGATCCGGATGTGGCGGCCGACCATTACCTCGCCGCAGACACGATCCTCTCAACGGCAGGCTTCCACAACTACGAGATATCGAACTGGGCCCAGCCGGGCGAGCAGTGCCGCCACAACCTCACCTACTGGGAAAATCGGCCATATCTGGGACTGGGCGCCGGCGCCCACGGCTGCTTCGGCGGGTTCCGGTACCACAATATCCTGTTGCCCCAGGAGTACATCAAGCGGCTCACCTCGAATGAGGATCCCTCCCACAGCGAACGGCCAGCGTTGGCCGGCATGGCAGGCCGGGTGGCTGCTGCAAGTCCGGTGGCGGGCATCAACAGGGTCGAACCGGCAGAAGACCTGCTGGACACCTTAACGTTGGGACTGCGCCTCGCCCGTGGCATCGCCTTTGGTGACTTCAAGGCCCGCCACCAAGTGGACCTCCGCGGCCGTTACGGCGCGGTCTTGGCGGAGACTCAAGCGCTCGGCCTACTCCGAGCGGAATCGGAACGCATCAGCCTAACGGTGCAAGGCCGCCTGCTGGCCAACGAAGTATTCGTGCGTTTCATGAATGCCGATACCACCGGCGGTCCGGTCACCGTCGCCGGGCCGGCTGGGGCTCAGGCAGACTGACTTTCAAGATCCGAAGGGGGAGGTGCCACATGCTGGGAGGAATGGGACCCTGGGGGGGTCCGGGCGGTGGGTTCGGCGGGCTCGGAGGCGCCGGCGGGGGCGGGTTTGGAGCGGGGATGGGCGGATTCGGGGCCGCGCCGCCAGCCATGCCCGAAGGTCTGGTCCAGTTCGAGGTGACCGCCGAACGGATAGCCCTCGGGCTGATCAGCGCCCGAGTGAGGACTCGCGCTCTCATTGAGCTGCTCGAAGATAAAGGGGTGCTCGGGCGCGACGACTTCGACGGTCACGCCGCCAAGGTCTGGGACCGCGACTATGACGCGTTGGCGGCCGAATTGCTGGCTCCGCCGGAAGGAGAACCAGCGCCGCCGCCATCGTCTCCGGAGGGCCGAACCAGCGTGCTTGATGCCCCGCTGCCGCCGCAGGCGACGGCCGGCTATTACCGCGAGCGGCTGTTTAATGTTGTGGACGCCTCGGTGGCGGGGAGGGTCCGGATGCGGGCGCTCATCGAGCTGCTGGAGGCACGGGGGATCTTCCAGCCGGGCGATTTCGACCGCAAGGCCGAGGAGATTTGGGACCGCGATTACGAGGAACTGTCGGCCGAGTTCCACAAAGGCAACTATTGATCGGTGCGATGCAATCCAACGTGGCTCATCCAACGTGCCTCAGCTTGACATCAACGCGGGCACTGCCTTATAACCCGTGCAATCGATTGGGTTCGGCCCCCGGCTGACCCTGGGTAGGCTCAACACAATGGGAGACACCCCGTGAAACGATTTGCAATCGTGATCGGACTGTTGGCGCTGGTGGCCCTCGCGTGCGGCCCTGCGTCGAAGTCGACCTCGCCCGAAATAAGCCAATCACAACTCAAGGAGACCACCCCGCAGAAGGGGCCTGGGCAGCAGTGCGAACCGGGCAAGGAGGCGTGGCGCTCGGCTGGGGCGCCGAAACGCGGCGGCACGCTGGTGCGCAGCGCAACCTCCATCGGCCACCTCGACAACAGCAAACCGATGACGGCCTCCGGGCCTGGACAGGGGATCCCCCAAGTCTACCAGGGGCTGGTGGAACTGCGTTCCTGCTACTTCGAGGACCTCACCATGGTCCCCGCCCTCGCCAAGTCATGGCAGGTCTCGGCCGATGGGACCACCTGGACCTTGAAACTGCAGGACCAAGCCCGCTGGCACAATAAGCCCCCGCTGAACGGGCGAGCGTTCACCGCCGCCGATGTCGCCTGGACCATCGACCTGCAAAAGAACGAGGGTCTCCTGAAGCCGTATTGGGCAGGGGTTGAATACCAGATCACTGATCCCATGACCATCGTGCTGAAGACGAAGGAAGCGGACGCCGATTTCCTGACCAAACTGGGCGACTTCCGCAACATGATCATGCCCAAAGAAGTCTTTGACCAAAACGGCGACTACCGGACCGTGGCCATCGGCACCGGCCCGTTCATGGTGAAGGAGTACAAGGCGGACCAAGAATACATTATGGAGCCGAATTCGTCGTACTTCGAGAAAGGGGGCGACGGCAAGCAGTTGCCCTATTTCGATTCGGTCAAAACCGTCGTGCTGTCGGACGCCGCCGCGGAGATCGCCGCGCTGCGCAGCGGTCAGGTGGATCACACCAAATTCAATGGTGTCGAGAAGAACGACGCGGATGCCCTGCGCCAGAGTAACGCCAAAGTGCGGATTTACGAACAACTGGTTTTCTCGACCATCAGCGTCTGGATGGATGCGACCCAGAAACCCTTCGACAACCCCCAGGTCCGGAAAGCGGTCCAGCTGGCGGTGAACTCGGAAGACATGATCGGCCGCTACGGCGGCGCTGCGGTCCGCTCGGGATTCGTTCCCGCGTTCCTCAAGGATTACGCCTGGCCGCCGGAGAAACTGCAGGCGAAGTTCGCCCAGAACCTCCCCGAGGCGAAGAAGCTCATCGAGGCTTCCGGCTTCCGGCCGGGCGACGACAAGATAACCATGAAGACCGCCACCATCTTTCAGCAAGACGCTGAAGTGGTGGCCAAGCAACTCGAGGCCATCGGTATCAAGACCAACATCGTGGTGGATGCGCCGAACTTTGCGCCGGTATTCAGCAAAGGCGACTTTCTGATAGCTGTGGGGTCACCGGGTGGGGTCTGGTTCCCCACCTATTGGACTAGCGACCTGTTCCAGCCGAGTTCGGCGCCACGGTTCCTCAAGATCAACGACGCCCAGTTAAATTCGCTGGGCCTCGCCCAGGCTAAGGAAATGGACGCGGCAAAGCGGAAGCAGACGCTCGACCAGATCCAGGACCGCCTTTACGATTTGATGCCCTACGTTCCGATGGTGAGCCGTCTGTACTACCACGTCGCCTCGTGCCGTTTGCAGAACATGCGGCAGGTGAACAGTTCCTACAATCCGCCGATGGTGAAGGAAGCCTGGATCGACGCCTCGTCGTGTTAGGCGCCACCGGTCATGAATAACCCAGAGGAGCTTGCACCATGTTGACCCGAGAAGATAACGAACTCATCTGCCGCACCGGACCCGGCACCCTCATGGGTGAACTGTGGCGGCGGTTCTGGGTACCGGCCCTCATGGCCTGGGAACTGCCGGAGCCGGACTGCGCCCCGGTGCGGGTCAGGCTGCTGAGCGAGGACATGATCGCCTACCGCGACAGCTCGGGCCGGGTGGGGTTGTTGGCTGCCAACTGCCCCCACCGCGGCGCCTCGCTGTTCTTCGGCCGCAACGAAGAGGACGGGCTGCGGTGTGTCTATCATGGCTGGAAGTTCGACCTCCAGGGCAATTGTGTCGACATGCCCAACGAGCCGGCCGAGAGCAATTTCAAGCACAAGATCAAGCACACCTCCTACCCCTGCATGGAACGGGCCGGCATCATTTGGACCTACATGGGGCCGAAGCACCTGGAACCGGAGATGCCGCAACTCCCCTGGATGGCGCTGAACGATGACAGCCGGTACACGCTGAAGTTCCTGGTGGAGTGCAACTTCCTCCAGGCGATGGAGGGTGACATCGACAACAGCCACGTCGCCTTCGCCCATGGGAAGATCGACCCGGACACCAGCAAGCCGTTCCTGGACCGGATGAACTTTGCCGGCGTCCGCATACCCGGGCAGCCGGCCACCCCGTATTACATCTCAGATAAGACCCCGCGTGGGATCATCAAAGACACCGAATACGGACTCATGATGGGCTGGCGCCGAACCCTCGACGAGGACACCTATCTGTGGCACATCAACCACTGGTTCATGCCCCACTCCACGGTGATGGGCACCCTGAAGGGTGGGACGTTCCTGTCCAACATGCGGGTGCCGATCGACGACGAGCATAGCTGGCAGTTCCGCATCAAGTGGAACACCTTCCGGCCGCTCTCCGAAGCCGAACTCCACGAGTACAAGCACGGCGGGACCATGTTTCCCGAACTGATCCCCGGCACCTTCCGCTGCGTCGAAAACCGGGACAACGACTATCTGGTCGACCGCGAGAAGCAGCGGACGTCGCTGGTAACCGGCATCAAGTCGCAGACGCAGCAGGACCGGGCGGTCAATGAACCGCCTCCCACCGGGCCCATCTACGACCGCTCCAAGGAGCATTTGGGAACGTCCGATGCGGTGATCATTCAGATGCGGCGGACCTTCCTGCGCGCCGCACGCGCCCTAGCCAACGGCCAGGAGCCCTACGCTGCCCACCACGGCTCGATCTACGACGTGCGGCCCATCGACCTCGATCTCAAAATGAACGTTCCCTTCGAAGAGGGAGCGCGCCAGTTCCTCTACGGCCACCGGGCGCGGTAGCGGCTAGAGCTAACGTAAGACAGGGGGCAGGTCTGAGACCTGCCCCCTGTCTTACGTTTCAGAGCCCCTCGCCTACTCGTTGTCTTGCGGGTCCTCCTCGGGGACATCGACCAATTGGATCTGGGTGGCGCCATCGCCGAGCGTACCATTGAAGCAGGCCACTGATACCACATGGTCCTCGGATTCAGGATGCATCACCGTCACGCCTTCGGTGGACCGCCCATAGCGAGAAACGCTGTCCACCCAGGTGCGCAGCACGATCCCCTTGAGGGTGATGAGCATGAGCTCTTGGAGCGGCCACACCACCCGGGCGGCCACCACCTCCCCTTTCTTGTCAGTCAGCTTCATTGCGATGACGCCGCTGCCGCCGCGGTTGTGCACCGGGAACTTTGTCAACTCCGTTCGTTTGCCGAATCCGTTGCTGGAGATTACCAGCAGATCGGCGCCCGGCAGCACCACGTCCATCGCCACCAGGCGGTCGCCGTCGGCGAGCCTGATGCCACGCACCCCGCCGCTGATGCGGGAGGCGGTGCGGAGCTGCGATTCGTGAAACCGCACTGACTGACCGCTGGCGGTGACCAGCAGCAGGTCGTCCCCCTTATTGGCGGTCCGTGCCGCGATCAATTCGTCGCCCTCTTCCAGGTCGGTGGCGATCAGGCCGGAACTCCGCACCTGCATGAACTCTTTGATAGGCGTCTTTTTCACCTCGCCCATGCGAGTGGCCATGATCAAGTAGTCGTAGCGAGAGTAGTCGTCCACCTTGAGGATCTCGGTCACCTTCTCATCTTGTGAGAGGTTGACGAGTTGGATCCAAGGGACGCCCCGGCCCTGGCGGGATGCGTCCGGCACCTCGTAGGTCTTGATCTGGTAGACCTTGCCCTTGTCGGTGAAGATGAGCAGGGAGTCGTGGGTGTCGGCGATGCGGAGATGGTGAACGGCATCCCGCTCACGGGTCTGCATCCCCAGCACGCCGCGGCCGCCACGATGCTGCCGGCGGTAGGTATCGGCCGGCACGCGCTTCACATAGCCGCGCTGGCTCTGGGTGACCACCACCTCCATATGGGGGATGAGGTCCTCGTCGGTGATCTCCGTCGCTTCCTGGTCGTTGACCGCGGTGCGCCGGGGGTCTCCGAACTTCTTCTTCAGTTCGGCGCAGTCCTCTTTGATCAGGAAATCGATCTTGACCGGGTTGGCCAGCAGGTCCTCCAGGTAGGCGATGTTCTTGAGGACTTCGGCCAACTCCTCCTCGGTCTTCTGGCGTTCCAGCCGCGCCAACCGGCGGAGCTGCATATCGAGGATAGCATTGGCCTGGAGTTCGCTGAGCCCAAACCCCTGTTGCAGGTTGGTGCGGGCCGCCTCAACACTCTCCGATCCCCGGATGGCCTGGATGACTGCATCCAGGTTGTCCAGGGCGATCTTGAGCCCTTCCAGGATATGGGCCCGGTCCTGGGCCTTTTTAAGTTCGAACTCGGAACGGCGGCGAATGACCACTCGCCGGAAATCGATGAAGTACTGGACCATCTGTTTGAGGCCCAACACTCGAGGCTGGCCGTCCACCAGCGCCAGCATGTTGATGTGGAACGACGACTGCATGGCGGAGTGCTTATACAGGGCGTTCAGCACCTGCCTCGGCTGCGCTTCCCGCTTCAGTTCGAAGACCACCCGCATGCCGTGGCGGTCGGACTCGTCCCGCAAGTCACTGATGCCCTCGATCTTCTTGTCCCGCACCAGGTCGGCGATCCGCTCCACCATCGCGGCTTTATTGACCTGGAACGGCAATTCGGTGACCACGATCTGGAAGCGTCCGCCACGAGCCATCTCCTCGATGTGGGCTTTCGCTTGGACCACCACGCGTCCCTTGCCGCTGGCGTAGGCCTGGGTGAAGCCATCACGGCCCAGAATCGTGCCACCGGTGGGGAAGTCCGGCCCTCGCACCACGGCTCCGAGCTCCTCCACCCCAGCCTCGGGATTGTCCAGCAGCAGGACCACCGCGTCGCAGATCTCGCTCAGGTTATGGGGTGGGATATTCGTCGCCATTCCCACCGCAATGCCGGAACTGCCGTTGATCAGCAGGTTGGGGATGCGGGCCGGCAGCACCGTAGGCTCCCGCAGCGAGTCGTCAAAGTTCGCCGCGAAGTCCACCGTGTCCTGGTCGATGTTGGCCAGCATCTCTTCGGCAATGGCTGCCAAGCGCGCTTCGGTGTAACGCATGGCGGCGGGCGGGTCGTTGTCGACGCTGCCGAAGTTGCCCTGCCCGTCGACCAAGGGGTACCGCATCGAGAAGTCCTGGGCCATGCGGACCTGAGAGTCGTACACCGGGCCATCACCGTGGGGATGGTACTTGCCGAGCACTTCTCCGACGATGCGGGCGCTCTTCTTGTAGGGACGGTTGGGTCGCAGGCCCAGTTCGTCCATCGCGTAGAGGATGCGGCGATGCACCGGCTTCAGGCCATCCCGAACGTCGGGCAGGGCACGGGAGACAATCACGCTCATCGCGTAGTCCAGGTAGGACCCGCGCATCTCCTCTTCGATACGTACCGGCCGGATGCGGTCGCTGGCTTCAGCCATAAGGGCTCCTTGTTAACGGTTCAGGGGCATTGGAACGGTTCTTGAATCGGATCGCCTCGTCCCGGCATCGAGGTGGCCAGACATCGGGTTCAAGGCCGGGCGGCGGTGGCGGGGGTGCGCGCAGCGGCGACCAGCGCGCCGAATAGCCCATCCAGTTCCAGCGGGGTCTCCCACGACCGCTCCGGGTGGCACTGGACGCCAATTACCCAGCGATGTTGGCTGCTCTCCACCGCTTCCACGGTGCCGTCAGGGCTGTACGCAACGACGTCTAACCCGGGAGCGATCGCCTTCAGCGCTTGGTGGTGGAGGCTGTTGGTTTCGATGGTATCGACGATCCCCAACATGGCCGCCAGCCGGGAGGCGGGATCGAACTGGACCTCGTGGAAGGCGGGATGGCCATCGGCCTGTTCTGCGTGGTGGTCGATATGCTGGTGCAGGGTGCCGCCGAGCGCCACGTTGAGCACCTGCATCCCTCGGCAAACGCCCAGCACCGGAAGATCGCGGGCCAGCGCCGCGCGCAGGAGTGGGATTTCCAGGGCATCCCGCTGGCGGCTCCCCTCGGATAGAGCGGTCCTGGGATGAGCGCCGTCGCCGTAGTGCATCGGATCGATGTCTGCCCCGCCGCTCAGCAATAGGCCATCGATCTGCCGGATGACTTCTGCGATATCATCGCCCGGCCGGACCCACCTTACCGTTCCACCCGCCCGCTCCACGCCATCCGCATAGTTGCCGAAGATGGCCGCATCCGATGGATCGCGCAGGCTGCGAGTGATACCGATGGTGGTTGGCAGGGGGGCGCTCATCAACATGTAGTATACCACGATACCCTCCAGATCACGTTTGACACCCAATTCCGGCCCGTGGTAAGCTATCGGTACCAAAATTGGTGCGGAGTGGTGCTTCGGATGCCTGCACGAGCCGAAAACGGCGGAACCAACACCAGGGCACCGGTCCTGCGCAACGTGGTTGCCACCGTTGGCGCGCTCCTTATTGTCGTAGTAGTTTAGCCGGCCCGTGAGGCCGGCCTGAGGGCGGATGAGCCTGAGTCCGGCGGTAGGCGCAACAGCGCCAGCGCTCCACCTGTAACCAAGTGAACAACACCGGCTCCCGCCTCAGGCGGGAGTTTTGTTTTGATACGGAACCGCCGGGTGCGGCCCAAGCCCGCCGGAACCGTTGCCCGGACATAGGGACACGAGGAGGCTAACACTATGGCGTTACCCAGCGACGCGATCAAACTGGGCATCGAACGGGCGCCCAATCGATCGATGCTCTATGCCGTCGGCTTCACCCAGGAAGACTTTAGCAAGCCATGGATCGGCGTGGCCAGTTGTTGGAGCGAGGGGACTCCCTGCAACTTCAACAACCACCGGCTGGCGGGCGATGTCAAGGCCGGGATCGCTGCCTCCGGCGGGCTGGGCAAGGAGTTCAACACCATCTCGGTCACCGACGGCATCGCCATGGGGACCGAGGGCATGAAGGCTTCGCTCCCCAGCCGGGAGATCATCGCCGATTCCATCGAACTCTACATCCGAGGCCATAGTTATGACGGCCTGGTCGCCATCGGCGGGTGCGACAAGACCAACCCGGGTGGATTGATGGCCTTGGCGCGGCTGAATGTCCCGGGAATCTTTGTCTATGGCGGGAGCATCATGCCGGGGCGGTTCCGGGGGAAGGATGTCACCATCCAGGATATCTTCGAGGCCGTCGGCGCCCATGCCGCAGGGAAGATAACGGCGGAGGATGTCTACGAATTGGAACGGGTGGCCTGCCCCGGCGAGGGCGCGTGCGGCGGGATGTTCACCGCCAACACGATGTCCAGCGCCAGCGAAGCCCTGGGAATGGCACTGCCCTTCAGCGCCTCTATCCCCGCCATCGACCAGGCTCGGGAGGAGTTGTGCCGGGCAACGGGCGCGGCGGTGATGGACCTGATCCAGCGCAACATCCGTCCTCGGGACATCCTCACCCGCGACGCCTTCTTCAACACCATCGCCGTGGTGGAGGCGCTGGGCGGCTCCACCAACGCGGTGTTGCACCTATTGGCCCTGGCCAAAGAGGCGGGCGTCAGTCTGACGATAGATGATTTCGACCGGATCAGCGCCAAGGTCCCACACATTGGCGACCTCAAGCCGTCCGGCCGTTACGTGATGTACGACCTGCATGTGGCGGGCGGCGTACCCATGGTGATGAAGGCGCTGCTGGACGCTGGGCTCCTGAACGGCGACTGCCTGACGGTGACCGGCAAAACCGTACGCGAAAACCTGGCAGCAATCGAGTGGAACGCACAGCAGGACGTGGTCCGCCCGCTTGCCGACCCACTGGCGCCGGGGGGCACCATGGTCATCCTCCGGGGTAACCTATCGCCGGAAGGCTGCGTTATGAAGATCGGAGGCCTGAAAAACACGACCCTCACCGGACCGGCCAGGGTGTTCGACGACGAGGAAGCAGCGATGAAGGCGGTCACGGAGCGCCGCATCGTAGCGGGTGATGTGGTGATCATTCGCTACGAGGGGCCGAAGGGCGGACCAGGCATGAGGGAGATGCTGGCGGTCACCTCGGCGCTCTCGGGCCAGGGGTTGGGCGGCGAGGTGGCACTCATCACCGACGGCCGGTTCTCAGGCGCCACCCACGGCATGATGATCGCCCACGTCGCCCCCGAGGCCGCGGTGGGCGGCCCCATCGCTGCGGTGCAGGACGGCGACCGCGTCACGGTGGACGCGGCAAACCGCCGCATTCACCTTGATGTCTCGGAGGCCGAGATCGCCCAAAGGCTGTCCCGGTGGACGCCTCCCGCCCCCCGCTACACCTGGGGGGCGCTGGCGAAATATGCTAAGTTGGTGAGTTCGGCGGCCGAAGGGGCCGTCTGCGGATGACGAGTTCGAGCGCCACAACGCTCCTAACGTAGGGAAAGGCCAAGCGATGAAGCGAACAGGAGCCCAGATCGTCTTCGAGTGTTTGCTCCGCGAGGGAGTACGGCACATTTTTGGGTACCCCGGGGGGGCCAACCTCCCGCTGTACGACACCTTTAAGGACTATCCCCAGATCCAGCATATTCTGGTGCGCCACGAACAGAGCGCCGCCCATGCCGCCGACGCCTACGCCCGGGTCACCGGCGACGCAGGAGTCTGCTTTGCCACCTCCGGGCCCGGCGCAACCAACCTGGTGACCGGTATCGCCACCGCCTGGATGGACTCAGTCCCGATCGTGTGCGTCACCGGAGCGGTGGTCACCTCACTGATCGGACGCGACGGCTTCCAGGAAGCCGACATCACCGGCATCACGCTGCCTGTTACCAAGCACAATTATCTGGTGACCGACGTTCACGACATCGCCCGGGTGATGAAGGAGGCGTTCCACATCGCCCGGACCGGCCGCCCAGGTCCGGTGCTGGTCGATATTCCTCGAGACACCCAACAGATGACGGCCGACTTCCACTACCCCGAGACGGTGCACCTTCGGGGTTACCGCGTGCCCGGACATCCCGATCCGGCTGAGGTCAAGCGGGCGGCAAAGTTGATTGAGGAAGCCGAACGTCCGCTGATCCTCGCGGGGCATGGGGTCATTCTCTCGAAAGCGTACGACGAGTTGCTGGAACTCGCCGAGAAGTGCGACATCCCGGTGATCACCACCTTGCTGGGCATCAGCGGCTTCCCCGGCACCCACCCGTTGTTCCAGGGGATGCCCGGCATGCACGGCATGTACTGGAACAATATGGCCATCAGCGAGTCCGACCTGCTGCTCGGCCTGGGGATGCGGTTCGACGACCGCGTTACCGGGCGCTTGAAGGACTTCGCACCCAATGCCAAGATCGTGCACGCCGACGTTGACCCGGCCGAGATGGGGAAAAACGTCCGGCCCACCGTGGCCTTGCTCGGCGATTTGAAGGCGACGCTGCAAGACCTCAACCGGGAGGTTGGCGGCAAGCGCCACCCGGACTGGAAGGCATGGCTGGCGCGGACCCGGGCCGAACACCCCTCCATTACCATACCGGAAACCGACAAACTGCTGCCCCAATTCGTCCTGAAGCAACTCTACGAGGCCACCAAAGGCCAGGCGTACGTCGTGACGGGTGTCGGACAACATCAGATGTGGGCTGCTCAGTACTATTGGTACGACCGGCCCAACTCCTTCGTCACCTCGGGGGGGTTGGGGACCATGGGGTTCGAGGTTCCGGCGGCGCTGGGAGTCCAGGTCGCCCGGCCCAAGGATGTGGTGTGGTCGGTGGCGGGCGACGGCGGCTTCCAGATGACCATGCAGGAACTGGCCACGCTGGTGGAATACGAACTCCCGGTGAAATTCGCCCTGCTGAACAACGGCTATCTCGGCATGGTCAAACAGTGGCAGCAGCTCTTTTACAACGACAACCGTTCCGCCGTCAAGATGTTCAACCCCGACTTCGTGAAACTGGCCGAGGCATTCGGAATGGTGGGGCTGCGGGTTACCGATAAGACCCAGGTGGCGCCGGCAATCGAGCAGGCGATGCGGCATCCCGGTCCGGTGCTGGTAGAGTTCGTGGTGGACGAAGACGAGAATTGCTATCCGATGGTCCCGCCGGGAGCGGCGCTCCAGGAGACCATCGATCAGCCGGCGATGGCGCCCGCCCGGCGGCGGGAGGAAGCGGTGAGCCGTTCATGAGCAAGGAACTGCATACGATCGTCGCGTTGGTGGAAGACCGTCCGGGTGTGCTCAACCGTATCGTCAGCCGCTGGCGGCAGCGTGGCTTCAACATCGAGAGCCTCGCCGTCGGGCACTCCGAGACTCCCGGGTTGTCCCGCATGACCTTCGTGGTGGACGCCGCCCACAACGATGTGGAGCAGGTGGTGAAGCAGGTGGATAAGCTGGTGGATATTGTCCACATCGAGGACATCACCCACTTGGCCACCGTCAGCCGGGAACTGATCATGATCAAAGTGCGGTCAAACCCGGCGAACCGCAGCGCCATCCTTCAGATCGTGGACATCTTCCGGGCCAACATCGTCGATGTGAGCACCGAGTCGCTCATCGTGGAGGCCACGGGCGACGAACAGAAGCTCGACTCGCTGGTGGAATTGCTGGAGGAGTTCGGCGTCATCGAACTGTGCCGCACTGGGCGGGTGGCGATGCAGCGGGGAGCAGAACGCGTCGGCCAGGACGAACCTCACCTGGTGCTGCCCCATCTCCACGGGGGACGGGCTCCGGGAGGGCTTTTCTAAGCGACCCTCGGCCAGCCGTTGGGAGACCGAGCTATACTAGAGTCCCCGTGCAAGAGTTTAGACTCGGGATTCGGGCACGGGGGTGCAGGGGGCAAAGCCCTCCTGCCGGGGGACTGGGCATAGGAGTGGGCCCCTTTTTACTTCATGCCTGGATGAGGGCTTTGGGACGGGGGTGTACAGAGGGGGCGAAGCCCCTTCTGCCGGGGTGTGGGGTGTGCCCACACACAAACAAAGTGGGTGGGTGGGGGGTACAGCCTTGGAGGTTGTCCGAGGGGGAACACCCCCACTCCTCTGGGGACTGGGGGTGTTCCCCCAGAAACGGTCGAGGAGGCGCTCCGCGAACTTCAGGTGGTCTATGGCATGATCTTGGAGGAGTTCGCTGAGGAGGGCAGAGCGTTACGGCCCCATACTACCGTGACGGCCGGCGCCCGCGAGCAATTCACTCAGTTTCGATAACCGGAAAGGAAGCAGCATGGCAACAATTTTCTACGATCCAGATGCAGACGTAGCGCTGCTCCGGGATAAGCTCGTGGCTATCATCGGCTACGGCAGCCAGGGGCACGCCCACGCGCTCAATCTGAAGGACAGCGGCCTCAACGTCGTCGTCGGGTTGCATGAGGGTAGCCAAAGTGCCGGACGCGCCCGGGAAGCGGGCCTGCAGGTGGTATCGGTGGACCAGGCAGGCGCCGACGCCGACATCATCATGATGCTGGTCCCCGACCAGACGGCCAAACAGGTCTACGATCAATCGCTGGTCAAGCACATGAAGCCCGGCAAGACGCTGATGTGGGCTCATGGCTTCAACGTGCACTTCAACCAGGTGGTGGCGCCGAAAGACATCGACGTGACCATGATCGCCCCCAAAGCGCCCGGCCACATGGTCCGCCAGGTGTTCACCGAAGGCTCGGGAACACCATGCCTGGTGGCCATTCATCAGGATGCCAGCGGCCGCGCCCGTGACATGGCGCTGGCCTACGCCAAGGGCATCGGGGGGACCAGGGCAGGCGTGCTCCTGACCACCTTCAAAGAGGAGACCGAGACCGACTTGTTCGGCGAGCAGGTCGTGCTGTGCGGCGGCATCTCGGCCCTGATGGAAGCCGCCTACGAAATCCTGGTTGAAGCGGGGTATCAGCCGGAGTCAGCCTACTTCGAATGCCTGCACGAGATGAAGCTCATCGTCGATCTCATGTACTCGGGCGGCCTCGGCTACATGCGGTACTCCGTCAGCGACACCGCTGAATACGGCGATTACACCCGCGGTCCGCGCATCGTCAACGATGGGGTCAAGGCAGAGATGAAGAAGATCCTTCACGAAATCCAATCGGGCTCCTTCGCTCGAGAGTGGGTGCTGGAGAACCAAGCCAACCGTGCCGGGTTCCTCTCGATGCGCCGGCAGCACGCCGAGCATCCCATCGAGCAGGTGGGGCGGGAGTTGCGGGCGATGATGCCGTGGCTCCCCAAGCCACGGGAGTAGGTACCACGACCAGGGCTGAGGGATGAAAGACCTCGGGGGCAGGCGTGCAGAGGGCGGCAGCCCTTTGCCGGGGGGGTTGGGGTGTCCCCAAGAACCAATTCCTTTTCTTTTTTCTGGGAGTGGCGCAGCAGAACGGTCGAGCGTCGCTCCCCGCTACACTGAGGGTGGAGAACCAGGCCAGGAGGCGAACAATGAGGACACACAGGGGGTTTAGCGTAGCTCCGCCGATGGTGGCGGGCTACGTGGCGCTCTGACCGTGGTGCTTGGTGCGGGCGGGCCACCGGCTGGTCCGCGAGGGGTCTTGGGCTGACATACCACGGTTAGAGGAGTTACCACCATGGACCGGATAGTTATCTTAGACACCACCATGCGCGATGGGGAGCAGGCTCCGGGCGCCACCATGAACCTGGAGGACAAGGTCCAGATCGGGCGTCAATTGGAACGCCTTGGGATCGATGTCATCGAAGCGGGCTTCCCCGCCAATTCTCCGCAGGAGGTCGAGGCGGTGGCCGCCGTGGCCAAGGAGATCAAGCGCTCCAAGGTGGCCGGCCTCACCCGGCCTGTTCTCAGTGACATCGATGCCTGCTGGGAGGCGGTGCACCACGCCGAGAACCCACGCATCCACGTGTTCATCTCGACCTCCGACCTCCACCTGGAGCGGATGCTGCGCAAGACGCGGGAAGAAGTCCTCGAAATGTCGGTGAAGGGCGTCGCCCACGCCAAGAAGTACACCGACGACGTCGAGTTCTCGCCCATGGACGCCACCCGCACCGACCCCGTCTATCTGTATCAACTGTTAACCGCAGTGATCGATGCAGGCGCGACGACCATCAACATCGCCGACACCGTCGGCTACGCCATCCCGGACGAGTTCGCACGCTTCCTCACGGGCATCCGAGAAAACGTGCCCAACGTCGACAAGGCCGTGATGAGCGTCCACTGTCACAACGACCTCGGATTGGCCGTCGCCAACAGCCTCGCCGCCATCAAGGCAGGCGCGCGGCAGATCGAGGTGTGCGTCAACGGACTGGGGGAACGGGCGGGGAACGCCTCGCTGGAAGAGGTGGTCATGGCCATCTCGACCCGGCGGGACCTGTTGGGCGCCTACCACGGCCTGGACACCACCCAGATCTACCGCACCAGCCGGATGGTGTCGGACGTCACGGGAATGCTCATCCAAGCCAACAAGGCCATCGTGGGAGCGAACGCGTTCCGTCACGAGTCCGGCATCCATCAGGACGGCGTCATCAAGGAACGCACCACCTACGAGATCATGGACCCCAAGTCAATCGGCCTCACCAGTTCGGTGCTGCACATTGGCAAGACCAGCGGCCGGGCCGGCTTCCGGTCCCATCTTAAGGACATGGGGTACGACATGACCGACCAAGACTTCTCCAAGGCATGGGAGTCCTTCAGGGAGGTCGTCAGCAAGAAGAAGTACATCACCGATCGGGATATCGAGGCCATCGTGGCCGAAGAGTTGCGGTCGGTCGATGAGACCTACCGGTTGGACGAGGTCCACGTCACCTGTGGCGAACCGGGCATCCCTACCGCATCGGTGAAGATCGTCGATTCTGAGGGACGCGAGTTCATCGAGTCGGCAGTGGGCAACGGCCCGGTGGATGCCGTCTACAACGCCATCAGCAAAGTGATACCGGTGAGCAATACCCTGGAGGAATTCACGATCAAGTCGATCACAGACAGCACCGAATCCCTCGGCGAAGTGACGATCCGGATCGAAAGCAATGGACAGACCTTCACCGGCCGGGGCGCCAGCACCGATATCATCGTGGCCAGCGCCAGGGCGTACCTGAACGCCATCAACCGGCTCGTGTCGATGCAGGGACTGGACAGCAAGGGCCCCGTCAAGTAGCGGGTGAACGGCGCCGGCCGGGGCGGCAGCCCGCTGCCGGGGGAGTGGGGGTGGCCCCATAGGAGTGGGAACCTTTTCAGTGTGTGCCTGGGCGAGCTGTTCGAACACGGGGAGTGCAGAGGGGGCGAAGCCCCTGCTGCCGGGGTGTGGGGTGTCCCCACACACAAACGGCATGGGTGGGTGGGTGGGTGGGTGGGAGTGGCCCATACCCCCGAACCCCTGACACTGAATAGAAACGCACCGGCCCTCTGGTTGTCAGGAATCGGGATTCCTGCCTATAATACCCACATCCCCTCCCGCGAGACTGGGGATCCTTATGCTTTACAACGTCGCCCAATTGCTCAAAGAGTTGCCCGGGGCAACCAGAGACTACGCCCTCGACGAGCGTGTGTCTTTTGGCTCCGAAGAGGAGTTCGGCGAAATAACAGTCCGCGGCAGCCTGCACCTCCTCAGGACACTCGCTGGCATACTGGCAACCGCCGCCATCGAGACAGCGGTTGGTGAAGAATGCGCTCGTTGCCTTGAGCGTTACGACCAACCGCTGACGTTGCCCATCCAGGACGAGTTCTTCCCCCAGGTGGACCCGGACTCTGGGTTGCCGATCAAGCTACCCGATGGAGAGTTTGCCATCGACAACCACCACATGCTAGACCTGTCAGAAGCGATCCGGCAGACAGTATTGATCAACCGGCCAATTAAACCGCTCTGCCGGCCGGATTGTCAGGGCCTGTGCCCAGACTGTGGAGCAAATCGCAATACCGACCCTTGTGACTGCTCTGCTGGAGCGACCGATCCGCGGTGGGCAAAATTGAAAACCATGCTGCCCTGAGCAGCAACCAGGAAACAACGAAGGGAACATGATCCAATGGGTGCACTCCCAAAACGCAAAATAAGCAGCCGCCGGGGCGGCAACCGCCGCAGCCAATGGCACGCCGTGGTGGCTCAACTGGTGAATTGCCAACGGTGCAGCGCTCCTCACCCATCACACCACGCGTGCCCCCGTTGCGGGTACTACAAGGGCAGGACGGCCATCGAAATCCCCATGCCGGAAGAACCGGGTGCCACGGGCTAGGACAGCGCGGCTTTCATGGGCGCCACCGCCTTCTTATTTCCCGGACAGGGCGCACAGTTTGTGGGCATGGGCCACGACCTCTGCGAGCAATCTGCAGCCGCACGCGGGGTGTTTCGAGATGCCGACGACATCCTCGGCTACCCCATCAGCAGCCTGTGCTTCAATGGACCGGATAACGACCTGAAACGCACGCTGTACACCCAACCGGCGGTATTCGTCGTGAGCTATGCCTGCCTGGCCGCCGCTGTCGAAGCGGGCGCGGTCGGCCGGAAACCATCGCCCCAATTGGTGGCAGGGCACAGCCTCGGAGAGTATACTGCCTTGGTAGCAGCGGGGGCGGTTTCTTTTGAGGACGGGTTGAAGCTGGTTCAGACACGAGCCCAACTGATGGAACAGGCCGGTACGCAACATCCTGGGACCATGGCCGCAGTGTTGGGCATGGATATGGACGCACTGCAGGGCATTTGTACCGAGGCTGGGGTTGAAATGGCCAACATCAATGCCCCTGATCAGGTCGTGATCAGCGGGGAGGTGGGCGCCATCGCCTCCGCCATGGAACTGGCAAAGAGCCGAGGAGCACGGCGGGTTATTCCCCTTGAGGTAGGTGGAGCGTTCCACTCTCGCCTCATGGCCCCGGCCTCTAGCGGAATGGCCGGGGCGTTGGATTCGGTTTCGTTCGCAGACCCTTCGCCCGCCGTCGTAGCCAACAGTACCGCCGAGCCCCTCACCCAGGGTAGAGAAATCGGCCCGGAGCTCATCCGGCAACTCTGTTCTCCGGTTCGATGGGTGGAGACAATCGCCCTAATGAAGGCTCGGGGCATTCAGGAGTACATCGAGTTTGGGCCAGGGAAAGTCCTGACCGGTTTGGTCAAGCGTTTAGATAAGGACGCCGTCACCCGCAACTATGGCGACGCGGCCGCTATTTGGGGCGCCCCCGCCTAGCTATTGCGAGGTCATAACACCAACATGGCAGGCGCCCGCCAAAAAGCCCGCATTCTTGCATTGCAAGCCCTGTATGAGGCCGACACGGCTCACCACAGTCCGGCGGCGGCGATAGAACGTCTCCTCTTGGAGACCAAGCTCGCAGCGGAAGCGCAGTCGTTCGCCCGAGCGCTGGTGGAGGGCGTCACCCGTGAGCGGGAGCCCATCGACGCGGCGATTCGGACGGCGGCCCCGTTATGGCCCCTTGAGCAGGTCGCCGTCGTAGACCGCAATATCCTTCGCATAGCCATCCAGGAGATCCTTTTTTCAGAGGGGAGTGCGGGGCAAAACCCCCTGCCGGTCGAGGTGGTCATCAACGAAGCGGTTGAATTGGGCAAGCTATTCGGGGCAGAAAACTCAGCACGGTTTATCAATGGCGTGTTGGGAGCCATCAACAGCCGGAGGTCAGGAGAACTGGCCGCAATAGTCGTAGAGAAGAGTCAGAGCAAATCTTAGGAGGTGGTAGATTTGGCGACAGTTTTCGAACGCGTCAAGAAGATTGTGATGGACCAGCTTGGGGTGGAAGAGGTGAAGGTGGTACCCACCGCATCCTTCGTGGACGACCTCAACGCAGACTCCCTGGACCTGGTCGAGTTGATCATGTCCATGGAAGAGGAGTTCACCTCGGAGGGAAAGACCGTCGAGATCTCAGACGAGGACGCTGAAAAGATCATCACCGTCCAGGATGCCGTGGATTTCATCCGGAACGCAGGTATCGAAGACGATTAGCCGCCGGAATGCCAGCAAAAGAGACCGCAAGCGCGAAACGCTTGCGGTCTCTTTTGCTGCAATCGCCGTGACCAAAAATCCTAATGTGAATTAGCCCCATCGGACGTTTCTCCGCCTCGGGCCATCAATCCGCAGACGCCGAGAATAATTATGGCCATCACGAGGGCGACCGGCACTGCCAACGTAACCGGCTTGGATCCGTGAACCTCGATGAACACGCTGTTGGCCACCACCAGCAACAACGAACCGATCGCGGTGATGATCAGAATGGTCAGGCCCAGGACACCTACGGGGAGGGCAAATGGGACGAGGGCGTCGAGGATGTCCGCCCGACCGGAGGGGTCGGGCCGTTTGAACATGATGGCGGCGCCCAGAATGAACATGACCGCCGATATGCCCAGCAGCATGGGCGCAAACTCCGGTGGGCTCAACAGCTTCGCTTCGTGCATTGGTTTCCCCTTCGGTTGGGTTAGGCGGCGCCGGGAACTATCGTGTGAGAGGCCCCGAAGAGAAAGAGCAGTGCGATCAGCACCGCCCCGGCTATCCCCAAGCCGCCGACAAACAGATAGCTGAACAACACGCTGTCGAACTTCAGGTGCATGAACCACAGCACGACCATCGAGAACTTGATGGTGGACAGCACCATCAAGATCGGCGTCAGCGCTCCTGACAACGATGGGACGTAGTAGACCGCCACCTCGACCAGCGTGATGACCGCCAGGATCACAGCGATCTTGATGTATTCGCCCGGACCGGGGTGAGCGCGATGGTGTTCGGCTGGGACCGCCATTTGTTACCTCCGGCGAGTTCAGATCACCCCGCGTGCGGCGGCAGCGGGGCAGGAATCAAGTAGACCAACGTGAAGATCACGATCCATACGATGTCGACAAAGTGCCAGTACAGCCCGGCAATTTCCACCGTCAGGCTCTCCTCCTTGGGCAACCCACCCCGCAGCGAGACCACCACCAGCGACAGCAGGATGATGACACCGAGGGTAACATGCGCCCCGTGGAAACCGGTGAGGGTGAAGAAGCTGGTCCCAAACACATTGGTCGCCGGCGTCAGCCCCTCGGCGACAAACGCAGTGAACTCGAAAAACTGCCCACCCAGGAATACCGTGCCCAACAAGGCGGTGGCGATCAGCCAAACCCGCATGCCGCGAATGTGTCCCCGCTGGCTCGCTGCCAGCGCCAGTACCATCGTGAGGCTGCTCATCAGCAGCACAAAGGCACTGACCGATGTAAAAGGGATATCGAAGACACCCTCAGGACCATTGGGGAACGGTCCCGCGAGGCTTCGGCCCCGGTAGATCATGTACGTCGAGATGAGGGCCCCGAACAACAGGCAATCAGAGCCGAGAAACGCCCACATCAGCAGTTTTCGATGATCCAGCCCGGTGGTGGTTTCGTGCTCCGGGGCGTGGGCCGCGGGATGTGCGTGCTGCAACGTCTCCTCCTGTTGAGTCACCGTTAATCGCTAACCGGTTCCGAACACCAGGCGTAAACTCCGCCCAGCATGATCACCAACCCGACGCCGCTCAACCAGTAGCCAAAGATGACTCCCGCCAGCATCAGCGTCTGTCCGAACGCCGTCACCATGGGGAGGTATGACCCTTGAGGCATGTGGATGGCATGGCCATCTCCGTTGCCGGAGCCCGCTGTATGGGAGGGTGGGGCTGCGTGATGCGCGCCTTCACCACCATGAAGTCCGTACTTTTCGATCCAGAAGGCATCGCGTCCCTGCACCACCGGGACGGTGGCGAAGTTGTATTCCGGCGGCGGCGAGGGGATGGACCATTCCAGGGTCCGGCCGTCCCACGGATCCGGCCCGGCCTCTTTCCCGTTACGGCTGGTCCGCACCACATTAATGATAAATACCAGCACTGACAGCGCGATAACCAGGGACCCGGCGGTCTCGATCAGGTTCCAGAACTCCCATCCCATGCCGGACGGATAGGTGTAGATCCGCCGCGGCATTCCATTGAGCCCCAAGATGTGCATGGGGCCAAAGGTGAGGTTCATACCGATAATCATGAGCCAGAAATTCAGTTTGCCCAACCCTTCATCCAGCAGCTTGCCGGTGCCTTTCGGCCACCAGAAGTAGAAACCGGAGAACAACGCGAGGATGGAGCCTCCGAACAACACATAGTGAAAGTGGGCCACGATGTAGTAGGTGTCCTGCTGCTGGTAATCGGTCGGCGGCGAGGCATGGGTTAGCCCGCTCAAGCCGCCGATGATAAACATTGAGATGAACCCAATTGAGAACAGCATCGCAGTTGTGAACTTAAGCGACCCTCCCCACAGAGTGGCGATCCAGTTGAATATCTTGATGCCGGTGGGTACAGCGATGAACATAGTCGTCACGGCAAAAACCGAATTGGCCACTGGTCCCAGCCCCACGGTGAACATGTGGTGCGCCCATACCCCCCAACCCATGAAACCGATAAACACCCCGGCGAACACCACCGCGGGATAACCGAACAGCGGCTTGCGGGCGAAGGTGGGCAGCACCTCAGAAACGATCCCCATTGCGGGGAGGATGAGGATATACACCTCCGGGTGCCCAAAAAGCCAGAACAGGTGCTGCCATAGAATCGGATCACCGCCGTTTGCCGGGTTGAAGAAATTGGTGGCAAGGGGCGAGCGGTCCAGTTCCAACTGTATCAGTGCCACGGCGATGATCGGCATCGCGAAGATCAGCAGGAACGCCACCACCAGTGTCATCCAGGTGAACAGCGGCATCCGCATCATCGTCATCCCGGGCGCCCGCATGTTCAGGATGGTCACGATGAAATTGAACGAGGCCGCGAGGGATGCAGTCCCAAGTCCCAGCAGTCCCAGCGCCCAGAAATCAACGCCGGAACCAGCGTTGAACGCTCGCGAGGTCAGATTGGCATAGCCAAACCAGCCGGCGTTGGGCGCCCCCCCGAACAGGAAACTGCTGTTTATGAACACGCCGCCCGCCACAAACACCCAGTAGCTGAACGCGTTCAGCCGGGGAAACGCCACGTCGCGGGCGCCGATCTGGAGTGGGATCAGGAAATTGAAAAACGCCGCGCTGAGCGGCATGATCACCAGGAACACCATGGTCGTGGCATGCATGGTGAACAACTGGTTGAAAACTTCCGGGTCCACCACCTTGCCGTCCGGAAACGCCAATTGGAGGCGGAGCACGAGGGCTTCGACCCCGCCGATCAGGAAGAAGATGAACGACGTCACGCCGTACAGCACGCCGATCCGCTTGTGATCGACCGTCGTCATCCAACTCCAGACCCCATAGTGGCTCGTCGGACGCCGGAGGACTCCGACCATGCTTCCGGTTATCGTGGCCATCGGTGCGCCTCCACAAGGTTCACTGCCAGCGCGTTGGTCGCCATCATTTCAGACTCAGCAGGTAGGGGACCACGGCCTGAATCTCGTCTTCGGTCAACCCGAGATTCGGCATCAGCGCCCCACGCTTGACCTCTTGGGGGTCGCGAATCCAGCGCGCCAGGTTTTCGGGGGTGTTGTTGAGAACCCCGGCGGCGATCGTCCCCCTTCCACCAATGTGGGTCAGCGTCGGCCCCACCTTGCCGACGGCGCCAGCGAGTCCCTGGATCGTGTGGCAAGCTGAGCATTTCTGTTGCACGATCAGCGAGCCTTTTACCATTGCGGGATCGCCCGGCGGTTGGACCGGGGTCCGCTGATCCTTGACCCACTGGTCAAACTGCGCCTTTTCCTGCACCACCACCCTGAACTTCATCTGAGCATGCTGGATGCCGCACAATTCGGCGCACTGGCCAAGGAACGTACCGGGCTCATCGACTTTGATGGTCAGAGGGTTGGAGCGGCCGGGCACCACGTCCTGCTTGCCCGCAAGTTTCGGCACCCAGAAGCTATGAATGACATCGGCAGATTGCAGATCGAAGGCGACCACTTCCCCCACCGGAAGGTGGAGTTCGTTGGCAGTGACCACGCCGAGGCCGGGGTACTGGAACTCCCACCACCATTGGTGGCCGATGACCTTGACCTGCATGGAAACGTCGTGCTCTTTGGCCAGGTCAAAGATACTTGCAACGGTCGGAATCGCCACCGAAACGAGGATCACTACGGGAGCCAAAGTCCAGGCGATCTCCAGCCGGGTGTTGCCGTGGGTCTGGGCCGGCATTTCGTTCTCCGACCGGCGGCGGAAGCGGAACAGGATAAACAGCAACAGCCCCTGCACCAAAACGAACACCAGTGCCGCCCAGGCAAAGATGATCCAGAACAGTTCTTGCTGCTTTTTCGCGACTTCCCCCACGGAAGACAGGGTGTCCTGGGGGTCTTTGCCACTGCAACTGGTGATGAACAGGGCGAGGACGCCAACCAGCACCAACGAGAGGAAGGAAGCGGCGGCAGACCGGCGTGACGACAAGGTTGCCCCCTTGGCCAAACCCGTCGCGGCGCGGGCTGGCAGGCTACTTTGTGCAAGATTTCTCATAGTGGCAATCCAGTTGTTCAGTCTAGCAGAGGTTCCCCACACGGTCAACGCAAAATACGGGCAAATCACTCCTCAACATGCAGCGTTAGCGCCGTGGTGGATACAAGATACGGCGGATATTCACGCTCACGTAACCTTCCAGCGGTCAACCACCAGCGCGGCAAACAACAACGCCAGGTAGAGGATCGAGTACCGGAATAACCTGCGGGCAGCCAACGCACTGGCTTCCCGCAACAGCCGGACCGCGTGGTACAGGAACAACCCGCCCAACACGCCCGCGGCCACAAGGTAGAACACCCCGACCTGCTGGACCACCACGACCAGCAGCGTGAATGCTACGAGCCAGAGGGAATACATCAGGATCTGGCGCCGCGTCTCCGCCTCTCCCTTGACGATGGGCAGCATTGGGATGCGGGCTTTCTCGTACTCCCGCCGGATCAACAGCGCCAGGGCCCAGAAATGGGGCGGCGTCCAGAAAAAGATCACGGCGAACAGGTACACCGCCAGCAGGCTCACCTCTCCGGTGACCGCAGCCCATCCAACCAGCGGCGGCACCGCGCCTGCCGCGCCGCCGATAACGATGTTGGATGGGGTCGAGCGTTTGAGCCAGCAACTGTACACCAACACATAGTAGAGAAGGCCGCAGAGGGCAAGCGTGGCTGCCAACCAGTTCGCCAGCAGCCCAAGCACCAGCGTCGATAACACCGTGAGGAGCATGCCAAACGCCATCGCCTGACGCGGCGTGATGAGCCCCGAGGGGATGGGCCGCAGGCTGGTGCGGCCCATCATGCCGTCGATGTCGCGGTCGATGAAGCAGTTGAACGTGTTGGCCGCCCCCGCCGACAGCGCTCCACCGGCCAGCGTCGCTGCGACCAGCGCCAGGTCCGGCATGCCGTGCGCTGCCATCATCATGGCCGCCAGCGTGGTCAACAGCAACAGCGGGACGATGCGAGGTTTGGTCAGCGCGAAGTACGCCCTCACAGTCTGCGAGGCGTTCATGAACCCGCCGCCTCCCTGGTGAACAACGGCCGGGGCGCCGCCACTCCCTCGACCAACCTGTGGCCCCGGCTGGCCACCGAAAACACCGCAACTGCGCTGCACCAGACCGCCGCCGCGCCCGCAACGTGGAGACCACGCAACACCGCCGGCAAGTCGGACGAGACCGCCGCCGCACCAATCAGGAGCTGGGCGCCCAGTGTCACGCCCAGGGCCACCGATGCCT
The DNA here is from genome assembly GCA_009692945.1 of Dehalococcoidia bacterium. Taxonomy (GTDB): domain Bacteria; phylum Chloroflexota; class Dehalococcoidia; order SHYD01; family SHYD01; genus SHYD01. Next base: position 51,642 of record SHYD01000001.1, read on the forward strand.
TGTCCAGACCGGGGTAACCGGCCCGCCGACGCCAGCCCGACACCAGCACCACAAACAGTACCCCGGCCGTCGCGTAGGCCATGAACCGGTGGGCCAACTGTAGGTCGGTCAGCACGTTCCTGCCGAAGGGGGCCAGCTCCCCGTTGCACGCAGGAAAACCGATACAGGCCCAACTCGCGCCGCTGGCCCGCACCAACGCCCCGGTCATCGCCAGCACGAAAGCCAGCGCCATGGCAACGGCCGTCCAGCGGACGAATCTGTCGCCATCATCTAAGTTGGGGGCACCAACAGCGAGGCGACCTGACGCGTGGACCGACATCCAAACCAGCAAACCGAGGATGGCCATGGCGAAGGCGAGGTGGACGAGCACCACGTAAGGCGGCAACTCCAGCAGAACGGTCACCGCGCCGAGAACGATCTGCCCGGCCAGCAACAACGGCGCCAGGATTCCCGGCGCCATCAGCCGGGGTTCGTTCCGGTGGCTGGCCACGGTCAGCGCCACCACTCCCACGATCAGCAGCGAGTCCGCCCCGGCAATGAACCGGTGGGAGAACTCGATGATCGCCGCGACGTCTGGGGGTGGGACGAACCCGCCGTGGCACAACGGCCAGTCAGGGCATCCCAGCCCCGACCCGGAGACACGGACCACGGCGCCCGCCACTATCAGCAGATAGGTGGTGGCAGCGGCAGCGGCGGTCAAGGCTTGATAGCGAGACATCGGGTGGGTTCGGACCTCGGAGCGGGCATTTGAGAAATCCATCACAATTATAAGCCGCCTGCGCCGACCGTCAAGGAATATCAGGAGCCGGCGCCGCCGGGGCTGGGTTCGGCAGACGCCGGGGGCGTTGCGAAGCCGATGAATCGCTCGACGTAGCGGGCCACGATGTCGGTCTCGATGTTGACCCGATCGCCGGAGCGCCGTTCGCCCAGGTTCGTATGGAGCCGGGTGAAAGGGATGAGGGTGACCCAGAACCGCTGGCCGTCACAACCCACCACGGTCAGGCTCGCTCCGTCGACGGCGATGAATCCCTTGCCAACGATGTAACGCATGAGGTCCGACGGCGGCCGGTAGTACACCATCAGCCCATCGGCACCGTCCGGCCGCAACTCCACTATTTCCGCGGTGCCTTCGATGTGGCCCTGCACGATATGCCCGCCGAGCCTCCCATCGACCGGCGCCGCCCTCTCCAGGTTCACCCGGCTGCCGGACGACAGGTCGCCGAGGTTGGTCCGGCGAAAGGTCTCAGAGACCACGTCGACCCAAAAAGCATCGGACTCCAGCGTGGTCACCGTGAGGCAGGCGCCGTTCACCAGGATGCTGTCGCCCAGTTTCGTGCCGCCGAGCACAGTGGCGGCCCCAATTGCCAACCTACCGCCGCTGAGGGACACCACCTGGCCCACTTCTTCGACAATACCGGTGAACACTAGCCCCCCTCCGCCCGCGAACGATAACCCTGCACCAGCAGATCGGCCCCCAGCCGCCGGACCGAGGTGCGCTCTAGCCGAAACGCATCGTGCAGATGTTCGGGTCCGGAGCCGCCAACCGCGGGCCGCGCCCCGCCCCCGCCAATCACCACCGGCGCGATGAAGGCGAGCACTCTGTCCACCAAGCCGTCGTCAAAAAAGGAACCGAGCAGTGTGCCCCCCGCCTCCACCAACAGATTGATGCGACCCTGTTGCGCCAGCCACGCGAGCAGCAACTTCAGTGACACCCGTTCTCCTTCGCCTGGGAAGCGCAGGACACAAGCGCCGGCGGCCTCGATGCGCTGCAGCGCATCGTCGGAGGCCCCACTAGCTGTAGCCACCACGCAGTGACCGGGGCTCGTCAGCACCTTCGCGTCCGGCGGCGTACGTGCGTGACTATCCACAACGACCCTGAGTGGCTGACGCGTCGCTGTCCGCCCGCCGGGCCGGGCCGTCAACTCCGGGTCGTCCGTCAGTACCGTGCCGACACCGGTGATGATAGCATCGACGCCGGCTCTGATGCGGTGAGCGTAGGCACGGGCCACAGGACCGGTAATCCACTTCGAATCTCCCGAACGGGTCGCAATACGTCCGTCGAGACTGGCGGCAAACTTAACGGTCACGAATGGCTTGCCGGTCTGCACGAACCGGGCGTGGGCGTCGACCAAGGGTCCGGCCAGAGGCTGCCAGCGCGTGTCTTCGACCACACGGATCCCGGCGGTACGGAGCGCCGCAACCCCTCGGCCGGCCACCAAGGGATTCACGTCACGCAGCGCGAACCGGACTTCGGCGACGCCCGCCCGGATGATCGCGTCGGTGCAGGGCAGCGTCCGCCCGGTGTGTGCGCATGGCTCCAGCGTCACGTGGAGGGTGGCGCCCCTGGCGGCTTCACCGGCCTGGGCCAGGGCAACCACCTCAGCGTGAGGACCGCCCGGTGGCTGGGTGTACCCTTCGCCCACGGTCCGGCCTTCCCGGACGAGCACCGCACCCACCGGCGGATTCGGACTGGTCGATCCGGCAGCAAGGGTCGCCAAGCGGAGGGCCCGGCGCATCGGTTCCATCAAAACTCCAAAAGGCAAGACTCCAAGAGGGGAACCGCGTTAGGGCTGTCGTTGCCGCTCGAAATCTACGAAATACCGGCTGGCGGTGGGTTCCCGCTGACCCTGGTAGCGGGAACCGGCCTCCTTGGACCCGTAGAGGCGCTCGGCAGGTTCAGTGAGTTGAAGGAAGGACAACTGCCCGATCTTCATCCCGAAGTACAGCGTGATCGGTAGGTTCGCCGCGTTGCTCAGTTCCAGCGTCAGGTGCCCCTGCCATCCCGGATCGACATACCCCGCGGTCGAATGGATCAGCAGACCCAGGCGCCCCAGCGAACTCTTTCCCTCCAACCGACCGACCAGATCGTCAGGGAGGGTCACCGACTCTCTTGTGCTGCCCAACACGAACTCACTGGGATGGAGGATAAACGGGGTGTCGCCCTGAATCTCCACCATTTCCATCAGGTCGCTCACGTCCTGCCGGACATCGATGTAGGAGCGGCGGTTGTTGCGGAACACGAGGAACTTGGCGTCGAGATGGACATCGACGCTGGCGGGTTGGATGTCGCCCTCGTCGAGCGGGTCGATAACCAAGCGGCCCGCGGCGAGTTGCTTCTTGATGCTGCGATCACTGAGAACCATATGAGTAAACCCGTAGCGGGGGATGGCCGCATTGTAGCACCGGCCCGATCGGGGCAGCAAGGCGAAGGCAGCACCGTGAGAATTCACTGTTGAGGGGGTGCATGGCTCAGGAGTGGGAGTGCACAGCAGCCCCTCTGCCGGGGGAGCGGGGGCGCCCCTCACAGAGAATTCTCCTCTTTTTTCCTGGGGTGGAGGGAGTGGCTCATATCCCCCGAACCCCCGACACTGCTGTGAAAAGGCGGTGGCTCACCAGGAACAGCATCTCCTCCAGGGGTGTCCAGCGGGTCTCCCGCTGGCGGGGAGTGTGAGGGGTGTACCCTCACACTCCATCTCTTTGTTTCTCCTCCGGCAGGGAGGGGGCCAAGGGGGGCGTCCCGTCCGCCATGAGTGATCTGGGGGGGGTCGCCGTCCTCGCCTGTTGATGAACCGGTGGTGTCCCCATAGTCATGGGCGTCTGAATAGACACGCAGCCGCGGTCATGTTCGGCTCAGGCGGGCGCATCCCCGTCGACCGGTTGGGACGCCGGCGCCTCCGGATCGCCATGACCGTCTGCCTGGTTGAACATGCGGAGCCGCTCGGCATAGTCCCATAGCCGCTGCTGGACGAGGCCGTTGACCGAACCCTCGGGGTAAAGCCCGTCCGGCTGAAGCTCTCCGGCGGGGACGCCGGTGAGGAGTGCTATCCCCTCGTCGATGTGGCGCGCTGTGAAGATGTGGAACTGCCCCTTCGCCACCGCCTCAACGATGTCATCCCGCAGCATCAGGTGGGTGAGATTAGTGGCTGGGATCATCACTCCCTGGGTGCCGGTCAGCCCCTTGGCCTTGCAGACATCGAAGAACCCCTCGATCTTGTACTGGACCCCGCCCACCGCCTGGACCTCGCCCCGCTGGTTAACCGACCCGGTCACCGCAATGTCCTGTCGCAGCGGCAGATCGCATAGGGCTGAGAGCAGGCAGTAGAGCTCCGTGCTGGAGGCGCTGTCGCCGTCGACCTCGTTGTACAACTGCTCGAAGGTCAGGCTGGCGTTCAGACTCAGCGGCCGGTCTTGGGCATAGCGATGGGCAAGGTAGCTGCTCAGGATCAGCACCCCCTTGCTATGTATCTTGCCGCTCATTTCGATTTCGCGCTCGATGTTGAACACGCCGTTGGTCCCCAGCGAGACGGCGGCGGTGATTCGGGACGGCGCCCCGAAGATATAGTCGCCGCTATCCAGAACCGAAAGGCCGTTGATCTGCCCCACCGCCAGTCCCTCGGTCGAGACGTTGATCACACCTTCGTTGATGATTTCGTGGACCTTGTCCCGGTTCAGGCTGGAGCGGAACTCCTTCTCATGGAGCGCCTTATCCACGTGCTCCCCCATGACCAGAGTGTTCCCCGCCTTTTTGGCCCAGAAACTCGCCTCGGCCACCACGTCGGCAACATCGGAAAACCGGGTCGCCAATTTCCGCTGGTTCTCCAGCAACCGCGACCCGTATTCGATGACCTTGGCCACCCCGGACTTGTGGAAATGCAGCAGGCTGTCCTGCTCCACCCGGCATCGCACAAAACCGGCGTACACCCTCATCGTCTCCGGGGTCCGCTCCATTTCCACGTCGAAATCGGCCTTCACCTTAAACAGCTTCCGGAAGTCCTCGTCCTGATGAAACAGGATGTTGTAAATGAGAGGATTCCCCACCAGAATGACCTTCACTTCGAGGGGGATCGGCTCGGGCCGCAGCGTGACCATCGGAACCAGCGACATCGCCTCGCCGATGTTCTCGATGGTCGTTTCCCGGTTATCGATGGCCCGTTTCAACGCCTCCCACGAGAATGCGTTGATCAGGACATCCTTCGCCTCCAAAATCAGGAACCCGCCGTTGGCGCGGTGCAACGCCCCGGGCTTGATCATCCGGAAGTCGGTGCTCATGGTCCCGAACTGCGCCTGATAGTCGATGCGGCCCGCCAGGTTGTAATAGGTGGGATTGTGCTCGATCACCACCGGCGCACCACCGTTCGGTTCGTGGCTGACCAGCAGGTTAACGCGGTAGCGGAACGTAGGGTCTTGAGGCGGCCGGGGCGGCCCGCCAAACATCGCCTGGGCTTGGGCCTGCCCCGCAGCATCCGGCTGAGGGCGGAAGGCATCCAGATGCTCGACCATGTCCTCCTGGATCTGTTCCAGGAACGCCACCACGTCCGGGGTGTCTTCATAGGTCGCCGCTACCTGCTCCACCAGATGCCCGATGGCAAACAACGCACTGTCCCGATCGAGTTTGCGAATCTCCTGGAGCGTGGTCTGTTCCGCATCCCGCACTGCCTTCATGAAAGCCAGAATATGCTCTTGCAGTGACTCGCCCAGGTCCCGGATGCGGTCACGAGCCTCGTCGGCCAGGGCGGCGTACTCCTCCGGGGTCATTGGCCTGCCCTCCACCAGCGGTACGGTGGCCACACCGGACGGACTGAACTGGACCGACAGGCCTCGCTGCTTAGCTTTTTCGCTCAGCTCGCCGTACAACTGCTCCCGGCGCCGGTCCAACTGCGTCATGGTCTGCTGCCGGCGCTGCTGGTAGGAGTCGCTGTCAAATGCCCGGGGTATCTCCCGGCGGCACTGGTCGACCAGCAGGTCGAGTTCCCTCCTGAGTTGGGCGCCCCGGCCCGGAGGCAGCTTGATGGCCCTGGGCCGGTAGGAGTCTTGAAAGTTGTGGACGTAGATCCAGTCGGACGGGGTGGGCATCGCTTTTGCCAGCCGTTCTACGTGGGACAGCACCGTGGTGGAGCGCCCGGTCCCCGGCACGCCAACCACGAAGAGGTTATACCCCTGGGTCCCGATCTCCAACCCGAAGGTAACCGCATCCTGGGCCCGGTCCTGGCCGACTGTTCCCACCGCCGGCTCGACCTCCTGGGTCGACTCGAACCCCAATTCGTCCGGATTGCATACGTAACGAAGCGCCTCGGCGGCGACCTCTTGGGCCTGGGATGCCATCGGAATCCTCCACTGTTGGTGGCGCAATCTTAGCACAGGGGCTGGCTACTTCCCCCTGGGTGCGCGCGCCTCAATCTGCAGGGTGTACCACCAGTAAAGCGCCGCGTAACCTCGCCAACCGGACCACGCTTCGGCCAGCGCCCGCACCTCCTGTTCAGTGGCACTGCGTCCCAGCCCATAATGCCGGCCGATGATCCGGCGCAGACCTCCGTCGCCGGCGGGGATGGTGTCCCGCCAGCCCAGCCCGCGCATCACCACGTACTCAGCCGTCCATCGGCCCACGCCCATCAGTCCCATCAGGCGGGCCTCCGCCTCTTCGGGCGCCGTTTGGAGCATAGCCTCCAAGTCGAGGGCGCCCGCGGCCACCTGCCGGGCGAGACCGATGATGTAGCGGGATTTCTGACGGCTGAATTGCAGAGGCGCCAGATCTCCCTCGGTGAGGCCGGCGAGCCGCTCCGGTTCGGGGAACAGCGGGTGGGAATGCCCCGCCACCTCGAGCCGTTCGCCGTAGCGCTCGGTCAGCGCCCGCTTGCATTTCGCGGCGAAAGCGACCGTGATCTGCTGGCCGATGATGGCCCAGGTCAACGCCTCGAACACGGTCGGGAACAGCACCGGACGAAGGCCGAGGCAGCGTGCCATCACCGCTGAAAACACCGGATCGGCCTCAGCGGCGGCCGCTAACCCCGCTACATCCGCGTCGAGGCAGAACATGCGCCGCGCCAGCGCCTCCGCCCGCTCGCCGTCTGAGGCCGAAAGCTGACTCCCGGTGACTTCCAGCAGCAGCTCACCGTGTCCGGCTGCCGGCGCCGCTTCGAGCTGTAGCAACACCGGGTTCCCGTCGAGCCGCACCGCACGGCGGTAATGCCGTCCATCGACGGATTCCAGGACGGTCCCTGCCGACGACCCAAGATAGTCGAGCGTTTTGGCGAAGTCGAACGGGGGTGACGGCCTGAGCCACCGGACGATGGTCTGCACTCGTCAGGCCGGCCGGCACCGGCGGCAGGGTCGAAACCCGGCCGTCAGCGCGGCTTCTGTGCCGGTCAGATAGACCCGGTTCTCCTCTCTGATCCGGCGGGCGGAACTGCACACCGGAAGACAGAAGATGCGGGTGGTCCGGCTGGCGAGAAAGCGGAGTCCGCCCGCCGCCATCCGCTCCAAGAGGACAAGGTCCACCCCCTCCAGTTGCAGCAGTTCCCGTTTCTTGGCGGGCCCGCCGCAGCCGTATTCGCCGATACGGTAATCGGACCGAACCACCCGGTGACACGGGATCAGGATGGGGATGGGGTTGTGCGCCATGGCCGTCCCCACCGCCCGCGCCGCCCGCGGCTGACCCACCGCCTGCGCCAGCCATTGGTAGGTGCGGACCTCGCCGCGCGGGATCTCCAACGCCTGCAGCAGCACCCGCTGCTGGAACGGCGGCACGCCACTGAGGTCGAGTTTGCCCCGGAACCGCCCGCTCTCGATGAACCGCTGCACCGCCCTGGCCAGCGCTGGGGTGGGCTGGGAACGCTTGGGCATGGACCCGAACCGGGCCATGCACTCCCGCGCGAACAGCGGTTCGTCCTGGGTGAGGTCGCTGTAGACGATTGCCCCATCCCGGACCGCGACGGACAGCGTGCCACCGGGGACCGCGGTGCTCCAATAAGTGGGCGCCTCGGGATCCGAGCGTGCGAGGTTACGTGCGGGGTGTTGGTGCATCAGCCGCTGCCGGAAGTCTGAGCGGACCCCTGGGTCCATCACCCCGTGCCCTGCAGTTGCCCGCAGTTGATGCGCCAGCGCTGCGAGTTCGGGCTGGTCACCGTCACCTCCTCCGGCGAATCCCAGCAGGGCGGGCTGACCCGTCAAGCCCGCGGCGCCCAAGCTGACCTTCATGGGGACCTCCCTTCGCCCTCCGACGGATTTACTCTTGCCCGCAGCGCCACCAGCGACCGGTATACGAGCTGCTTGGTGGCCGTCTCACTGCGATTGATAATGCGGGAAACCTCCTGATTGCTCAGCCCCTGACCAAACCGAAGGGTAAGCACCCGCCGTTGATGGGGCGGCAGACGGTCCACCTCCCGCCATAGTTCCGACCGCTCCTCCTCAGCCAGGAACTCGTCGAGCAGGTCCCCGGCCGGGTCCTCGGGTCCGTCCTGGCCCAGCGGGCTGAGACGCCGCCGCTCATTCCAACGGTCGTTAGCCAGGTTCACGGCTATCCGATACAGCCATGCGCCGAACGACGCGCCGGTGGACCGATAGCCCGGCAGCGCCTCCATTGCGCGCTGGAAGCTCTGAGAGGTCAGGTCCTGCGCTTCCACATGGCTGCCGAAGCGGCGACATCCCAACCGGTAGATTCGGTCGACGTACCGGTCGTACAGAACGCCGAACGCCTGGGGATCCGCTTTGGCCTGTTCCACCAGCGCCGCCTCGCCGGAAGGCTGTGGTTTCACCCTTTGTCCTTTCGAATGTGGTTCCATCAGAGTAACCGGGCGGGCGCTCAAAAGTAACACGCCGCTACGGAAGTAAGAGTTCACTGTTGAGGGGCGGCCGGGCTCAGGAGTGGGAGTGCACGAGGGCGGCAGCCCTCTGCCGGGGGCGTGGGGGCGCCCCCATAGGAGTGGGCAGGTTTCTCCTCGGACAACCTCGAAGGCTGTACTTCCCACCCACCCACCCACCCATTTCGTTTGTGTGTGGGGACACCCCACACCCCGGCAGAAGGGGCGCGCCCCCCCTCTGAACACCCCGTCCTGAGGCCTCCATCCAGGCATAAACTCAATCGGCGCCCGCTCCTATGGGGACACCCCCAAGCACCCCCGGCACAGGGCCGCCGCTCTGCACACCCGCTCCCCGGATCTTCCCCGGATCGGGCGCTGATTGACACGTCCTGGGTGCGATGCTAGTGTGGGCCTCGCCTCGTCCGGTGTCAGACGAGGCGTCGCCACGAATGTTATGCCAACAAGGAGACCTCGCCATGAAGTGGGTCACAAGAGACCGGGTGCATCTCGACCGCGTCGCCTGTCCGTGGCTGATCAAGCGGTTTGTGGACAAAGATGCGGAGTTCGTGTTCGTCGCCTGGGGAAAAGAGGATGAACGGCCTGCCGACGCCGTCCCCTATGCGCTGCCCGGCGTCGAACTCAGTCCCCACGACGACGCCGGCTCGACCTTCGATAAGATCATGCGCAAGTACAACCTGAAAGACCCTGCGCTCGATATCCTCGCGCAGGTGGTGAACTCGGGCATCCATCAGTCGCTGCATCATGGCCACAAAGATGAGTTCGACGTGCCTCGGATCGAAGGCGTCGGCCTTGGGGCGCTGTCCGAAGGGATCATGCTGATCACGAGAGACGACCACGACAACCTCGACAAGAGCTTCCTGATGTACGACGCCATGTACGCCTACTGCCGCAGCGTCGTCATTCAGCACAACGACCCGTCCCTCAAAGAGATGAAGCTGCTGGACCGCAGCGCTGAAATCAAGAAACGGATGCAGGCTGCGCCCAAGTAGGTATTGGGAGCCGCGTGTTGGGGGACACCCCCACTCCCCCGGCAGAGGGCTGCCGCCCTCATGCACTCCCGCTCCTGAGCCCGATAGCGCCTCAATTGTGAACTCCTACCGTGCATGCACTCCCACTTCTGAGCCCGGCGAGGGCCGCATGGTACAATGGTTAATACCCCATGTGAGCTGACCTACCATTATCGGCCGTCTGCGTCCGGCCCGGGAGCGCTGGTTGAGGATCCTCGTAATCGGAGATATTGTCGGCCGGCCAGGCCGGCGCGCCGTTGTGGATCTGCTCCCAGGCATGCGGCAGAAACACCGTCCCGAACTGGTGATTGCGAACGGTGAGAACGCCGCCCACGGACGGGGTATCACCCCACGGAACGTGCAGGAACTGGTGGGGGCAGGGGTGGACGTGGTGACCTCCGGTAACCATGTGTGGGACCAGAAAGAGATCATCCCCTACATGGAGGCCAGCGTTCCGCTGCTCCGTCCCATCAACTACCCCAGTGGCGCTCCGGGCCAGGGGTATCTGATGCAGAGTGGTGTGCTGGTGGTGAACCTGATGGGCCGCACCCACATGTACAACGTGGAGTGCCCTTTCCGGACCATGGACCGCCTGCTGGCCGAACTGCCCTCGCCTCCCAAGACCATCATCGTGGACTTCCACTGTGAGGCGACCTCGGAGAAGGTGGCCATGGGTTGGTACCTGGACGGCCGCGTCAGCGCCGTGGTGGGAACCCACACCCACGTGCCCACCGCCGACGCCCGTGTCCTCCCAAAAGGCACTGCCTATATCAGCGATATCGGTATGACGGGCCCGACCTGCTCCATCATCGGCAACGAGATCAGCGCTGTGATCAACCGGTTTCTCACCCAGATGCCGGGCCCGCTGCCGGTGGCCGAAGGCCCGGCGGTGTTGAGCGCCGTCCTGGTAGAGGTGGACGACATCACCGGGCGGGCCCTCAAGATCAAACGGGTGGACGAATACGAAGGAGACCTGTAGCCTCCATGCACCTCGACCTGCACATGCACACCACGGCCTCCGATGGGCGGCTCAGTCCGAGCCAACTCATCGACCTGGCCGCGACCAGGGACCTCAACATCATCGCGGTCACCGACCACGACACCACCGAGGGCCTGGCCGAAGCCTACCAGCGCAAAGAGCGGTACCCACAACTCACCATCATCCCCGGCATCGAACTGAGCACCGACATCCCCGGCAGTGAGGTCCACGTCCTCGGTTATTTCATCGACTGCGCCAACGCCGAGTTCCAAGAATTGCTGACGGAGTTCCGGGCCACCCGGGTGGACCGCGGCCTGATGATGGTGCAGAAGCTGCGGGAACTCGGGGTCATGATCGAGTGGGAGCGGGTCCAGGAACTGGCTCAGGGCGCCGTGGGCCGGCCCCATGTGGCCCAGGCGATGCTGGAGGGCGGCTACATCGGCACTATCAACGAGGCCTTCGACCGCTATATCGGGCGCAACGGCCCCGCGTATGCCGAGCGGGCAAAGCTGACGCCCGCCGAAGCGGTCACCACCATCCGGCGCGTCGGCGGAGTGGCCGTGCTGGCCCATCCCAGGGACGTGCTGGCGAACCTCGACCCCATCCTCGATGAGATGTGCGCCGCGGGGCTCACCGGGATGGAGGTCTATTACAACGGCTATGCCGGGGACCTGGCCGGCTACCTGAGCACGGTCTGCCGCGACCGGTCGCTGATCCCGTGTGGAGGCTCCGATTTCCACGGCATCGACGGCAAGTCTGAGGCCGGCCTTGGGCGCGTCGATGTCCCGATGACCACCGCCGAGCGGCTGTACGCCGCGGCCGGCAGGGAAATGCCCTAGCAACCAACATGGTCCTCAACGCTCAGGAAATCCAGAAGATCATCCCCCACCGCTGGCCCTTCCTGCTGGTCGATAAGATACTCGAGTTGGAACCCGGCAAGAGCGCCGTCGGGCTGAAACAGGTATCCGCGGGCGAAATCTACTTCCAGGGCCACTTCCCGGGACAACCCATCATGCCGGGGGTGCTGATCGTCGAAGCGCTGGCCCAGGTTGGGTCGGTGGCCCTCCTGAGCAGCCCCGAGCACCGCGGCAAGATCGGACTGTTCGCCGGGATCGACCGCTTCCGATTCCGCCGTCCGGTGGTCCCCGGCGACACCCTCCGCTTGGAAGTCACCCTCACCAAGCTCCGCGGCGCGGTTGGCAAGGGGACCGGCAGGGCAGAGGTGGACGGACAGGTGGTGGCGGAAGGGGAACTGCTCTTCGCCATCGCCTCGCCCCAGAACCTCGGGACCTAGGGCCGGGGACCCGATCCCGTGGAGCGGCTTAGGGAATGGGTCATCACCCTCGTCTGTTTGGTCCTCCGGTGGCTCTTCACCCTCATAATCCCTCCCCACCCCGGTTCAACTCCCCAAAAGATCCTGGTCATCAAGCCCTGCTGTCTGGGCGACACCCTCATGGCGACTCCAACGCTCGCCGCGCTCCGTGCAGAATGGCCGGACGCCACCATCGTGGTCGCCACGAGCAACTGGGCCCGGCCCGCAATCGAGAACCACCCGGCCATCGACTCCTTCATTGACTGCGCTCCTACGCCCCAAGGTGGGGCTGGACCGCTCCTGGAGACTTGGCGGCTGGCCCAGCGGGTCCGGAGGGGGGATTTCGATCTGGCGGTTGTACTCGACCGGTCTCCCGTGGTCAGCCTCATCCCGTTTCTTGCCGGGATCCCCTCCCGCTCAGGGATCGACAGCGCTGGACGCGGGTTCTCCCTCACCAAGCGGGTGCCGGCATTACCGCTGAGACACGAGGCCGACCTCTACCTCGACGTCGCCCGCGCGGCGGGGTGCCACCCCGACGCAGCGGCCCTAACCTTTTTCCCCACCGGCGAAGACCGGGCGTGGGCGGCAGACGCCCTGCCCAAGGGCGAGTGGGTTGCGGTCCACCCGGCCGGCGGGGTGAACCCGGGGAGTGCACTGCCCGGCAAGCGCTGGCCCTCCCACGGCTTCAGGGCGCTGGCCGAGCGCCTGCTGGACCGGGGGTACGGGGTGGTGCTGTTGGGCGGACCGGGTGACTACCCGTTCACTCAGGAGATCGCCGCGCTCTTACCGGCCCATGTCCGCACCCACGTTTACGACTTCGCGGGACGTTCCACTTTTGGGCAGACGGCGGCGTTGCTTGAACGCTGCCGTTTGCTCGTGGGGAACGACACCGGCGTGATGCACCTCGCCGTCGCCGTGGCCACCCCCGTTGTCGCCGTGTTCGGACCCTCCAAACCGCTGGTCTACGGACCGTACCATTCCTCACAATCCCTCGTGGTGCACCACGAGGACCAATGCGGCCACTGCCTCTTCCGCGGCGGGCTTGTCACCGACTGCCGGAACCAGTTCGCCTGCATGGGCGCCGCATCCGTGGACGAGGTGACCGCCGCCGCGCAAGCGCTGATGCGCTAGGCCAGCGGCGCAGCACAACAACTCGCCGCACACACAAGAGTTCACTCTTGAGTGAACGCGGCAGGGTTGCCACACAGACAAACGAACGCGGTGGAAACTTCTCGCAGAGCTCGAAGAGTATCGATGCGGTGCGCGCGGCGGCTCGTTACTGTTCGAGCGAAGCGAGAATCTACGCCGCCCCGACTGTGATCCATTCGAATGTGAACTCTTACGCTAAGGCCCCACGCCGCCCTGCCGATAGTAGCTGGTGCAGGATCGAAATCGATCGCCAGCGCCCGGAGGGAACGTGGGATTACTCCGCACACTCAAGCAGTCCAAACTGGTGCTCCCCTACACGATTATCAGCGTCTGCCTGATTGCCGTGATGGCAGCCGCCATTCAATGGAATTCGAACAGCGCCGTCGAGCATTCGGTGGTCAAGTTGGCCGAAGCCACCACTGCGATGCAGGTCGCCCAGTTCAACCTGCAGCTGGCCATGGACCCCGCATTCGCAGACGGAGGGAACGATGGCGAGCTCACCGCGGCCGACCTAGCCAACGTCGAAGTCTTGGGCCGCATCATTCCCCGCATGACGTACGGGCTCGGCATCGTCCAGATCAACATCTTCTCCACCGGCGGGCGGACCCTGTACAGCTCCGACGGCGCCATGCTAGGCCAACAGAGGGGTACCAGCGGCGGTTTTCAGCGCGCCCTGCAAGGCCAAGTATCGACTGCCTTGGAACGGGGAGCGGCCGCTACCGATGATCGCCGTGAAGGCGAGGGCGGCGACATCGTGGAGTTGTACCTGCCGCTCTACCGCAACCCTCTGTCCACAGAAGGGGGTCGAGCGATGGTTGGGGGGTGTTGGGACTCTTTCAAGATGTCCACGACAAGGTCGCTCTCATCGAGCAGTCCAGCTCAGAGCAGTTGGCGCCAACCGTCGCCATGATAGCCGCATTAATGACCACGCTCTTGGCCTTTACGATCCGGGGTGAACGGATGATCGTACGCTCCAGCGCGCGTGAAGAGCGGGCGGAAGGGGAAGCCCGAATGCTGGAAACCGTCCAAGACCACAACCGGCACCTGGAGATCATGAACTGGGAACTGGAACAGCGCACCGTTCAAGCGGAGCAGGCATCAAAAGCAAAATCTGAATTCCTGGCCAACATGTCCCACGAGTTGCGGACCCCGCTCAACGGCATCATCGGTTTCGCCGACGTGCTGCTGGCCGAGATGTTGGGGCCGCTGAACGAGGACCAGACCGACGGCGCCAAAGAGATCAAGGATAGCGGAAGGCACCTCCTCAAACTGATCAGCGATGTGCTCGACATCGCCAAGATCGAAGCCGGCAAAATGACCGTCGACATGGTGGCCTGCGACCTCGGCAACACACTGGCGGAGGCCGCCCGTACGGTCGCACCGATGGCCGAGACCAAGGCGATGATCCTCCAATTCACCATTGCTGAAGGCCTGCCACAAGCCCTTGGGGACCCGTTGCGGATCAAACAGGTGCTGCTCAATCTGTTGAGCAACGCCGTGAAATTCACGGGTCCCGAGGGCTCGATCTCGGTGGAGGTTTCCTACAGGCCCGGCGAAATCCTGGTTACGGTGGCCGACAATGGCCCCGGCATCCCCGAAGAGATGCAGGCACGCCTCTTCCAAAAGTTCGAACGGGTGGAGAAGCGCAACCCCGGTCAATTGAATGAAGGCACCGGGCTGGGCCTGGCCCTGGCGCGGGAACTGGTCCACCTCCAGGGAGGTCACCTCTGGTACACCACCCAAGTGGGGGCGGGCAGCACGTTCTATTTCACGCTGGCCGCCGCAGAGGCGCAATCGCACACGGGTACTAGGACACTGCTGGCAGTGGGAGGCTGAGCATGGAAGCGAATGCCGGATACGGTCATGGACCTGGGGCCGGGAACCCCACCATCCTGGTGGTGGAGGACAATCCTCGCAACATGAAATTGATGAGAATCATGTTGCAGGCCAAAGGTTAGGCAACAATTGAGGCGGTCGATGGCGAAAACGGCCTCACCCTGCTGGGGCAGTCGTCCTGCACCCTCGTGGTGCTGGATATCCAGCTTCCGGGGATGTCCGGACTCGACGTGGCGCGTGCAGTGCGCGCCAACGAGACCACCAGGACCATTCCGATCCTGGCGGTCACCGCCTTCGCTATGGTGTCTGAGCGGGAAGCTGCTTTGTCCGCCGGGGGCTCGGAGTACATGACCAAACCGATCGACATGCCCCGGTTTCTTGAAACGGTGCAGGAGATGATCGGGGCGGGAGCCTGACCATGCCGGCCGCCGCACGTCACCTGAACCAACCCGCGCCCGCGCCGATGAGCGAGCTGTTCGCCCGGGATCGGAACCTGGCAGCGCTGATTCATGGGTTCTCCGACCTCACGGTGGTCATCGCCGAGGACGGCAGCGTGCGCTATGCAAGCCACGGTCTCGAAAAGCACCTTGGCCGCCGGCCAGATGCATTCTTGGGCGCCGATTTCTTCTCATTGTTTCACCCGGAGGACGAACCGCTCGCACGCGTTGTGGTGCTCGAACCAAGCAGCGATGCCGAAGACCGGTTGATCATGGCGTCCCGCCTCCAGCACGCAGGCGGCGCATGGCGGTTTATGGAACTGGCCAGCGCCAACCTGCTGGATGACCCGAACCTCGAAGGGCTCGTGGTCAACCTGTGGGACGTCACGGAGCGCAAAGAGTATGAAGGGCGCCTCGAGCGGATGGCTTACTCGGACACCCTCACGGGACTGCCTAACCGGGCCAGGTTCGCCACCGTCCTGCAGCGTGCCTGTGATCGCACTGCACGGACCGGCCGCGGCATGGCGGTGATGTTCATAGACCTGGACCGGTTCAAGATCGTCAACGACACGCTGGGACACCAGGCTGGCGATGAGGTGCTGAAGGAAGCGGCAGCCCGATTGCGGCAATCGGCGCCACCAGAGGCCCTGGTGGCGCGCTACAGCGGCGACGAGTTCGCCATCATCCTGGAACAGACGAACACCAACGTTGACCCCCGTGAGGTGGCCGCAGCGATATTGCGTCGCATCGTCGCCCCTATCGACCTCGGCGTCGCCGAGGCCCACATCGGCGCCAGCATCGGGGTCGCCCACAGCGGTCCAGGGCTGCTGCAGCCGCGCGACCTGCTGCGCGCGGCGGACACGGCGGCCTACCGGGCCAAGGCCCAGGGCCGGGGGCAACTCGTGGAGTACGACGCGGCTATCGATGCGCTCCCGATGGAACGCATCCAACAAGAGGCCGAACTGCGCCGAGCGGTCGAAGGCTTTGAGTTCTCGATACATCTTGAGCCCATCTTTGAACTGTGCGGCAACGGCCCGGTGGCCGTGGATGCCACCGCTTGGTGGAACCACCCTACCAAAGGCCTGCTGGCGCCGCCCACGTTCAGGCCGCTGCTGGAAGAGATCGGTCTGACCGCAGAGGTGGACCTGGAAACGCTGAGGCGGAGCGCGCTTACGTTCCAACGCTGGCGCAGCGTCGTTCCTGAAACCAGCCTGATGACGCTGACGACCCACGTCTCCCAACGCCTTTTCAACGAGCCGGACTTTGTTGAAAAGGTTCAGGAGATTCTGGCCACCTCCGGCCTGCCCCCAGCAGATTTGAGGCTGAGCATGGACCAAGCCGTGCTGGCGTTGAACCAGAACCAATGGGCTGACAAGGTGCTGACCCTGCGTTTGCTGGGCATCAAGTTGGCGTTGGAACAGTTCGGTTCCGGCGCCAGCCCGCTTGGCGGGTTGAAACACGCCCCCATCGACCAGGTCAGGGCGGATTCGACGCTCATCGAACGGCTCCCTCACGATTCATGGGATACCGCGTTCCTGGGGGCCATGGTTGCCGTAGCCGAGGCGCTGAGGATGGATGTGGTGGTGCAGGGTATCGCGGACGCCGGCCAACTGGCAGCCGTCATCGAGCAGGGGTGCCGCTTTGGCCAGGGCCCGTTCTGGGGCGGTGCCCTGGAATCCGAGGCAGCGCTCGAATGGATCCGCCGGAAACGGTACCGCCGCCCCTCCCGGAATTCGGACCACCGCTAACGGGCCGACCCAAGCTCGGGAGTGGGAGTGCACGAGGGCGGCGGCCCTCTGCCGGGGGAGTGGGGGTGCCCCCATAGGAGTGGGCACCTTTTGAATTCGTGCTGGATGTGGATTCCAGGACGGGGGGGGGTATGCAGAGGGGGCGCAGCCCCTTCTGCCGGGGCGTGGGGTGTCCCCCACAAAGAATTCTCCTCTTTTTCTGGGGTGGGGGCGTGGCTCACACCGCCTGATCCCCTAACACTGAATCGATACACCTGGTGCCCCGCCCTTGTCCCGGCCTCCCGGCGATGCTAGGATCACCGCAATGGGTGCTCCCGGCCGCCTGGGCATAAAACAGCGACTTCGCGGCGCCGGCCTCGGCCTGGCACTGACATCCCGACTCCAAAAAATAGCGCCCCCCGGGAAACCACTGGACCGCATCTTGGTGCTCCGCCCCGATCACCTCGGCGACCTCCTCCTCAGCACGCCGGCCTTGCGCCTGCTCAGAACAACGGTTCCCGACGCCCAGATCACGTTGCTAACCGGGCCCTGGAACGCCGAAGCCGCCCACCATATCACCTCGGTCGACGAGGTAGTGACCGTCGATTTTCCCTGGTTCGACCGGCGACCGCATGCCCTCCCCTGGAACCCCTATCTCGTTATGCGGCAGGCGGCCGCCGCCTTGCGGGGTCACCAGTTCGACGCCGCAATCATCCTGCGGCACGACTTCTGGTACGGCGCGGCACTGGCAGCGGCGGCGGGAATCCCCCTCCGCGCCGGGTACGACCTCCCGGAGTCGTCGCCTTTTCTGACCGTACCGGTGCCGTTCCAAGGGGAGCGGCACGAGGCGACCCAAGCGTTCGAGTTGGTGCGCGCCGCATTTGCGCCGTCAAGCGGCGCTTCTCCCGGCCACGCCGAGTTCGACACGACACCGCAAGAACAGGCCGAAGCCGGCCGGTGGCTCAGCGAGAATGCAGCCTCCGAACCGATCGTGGCCGTGCATCCAGGAGCGGGCGCCGCCGTGAAGCTGTGGGGTGCAGAACCCTTCGGGGAGGTGGTGCGCGCGCTGCGAGACCAGTACCGGGCAACCGTGGTGTTGACCGGTGGGAACACCGAGCGCCCGTTGGTGGAGCAGATCGCATCGCAGGCCGGCGGCCCGGTTCCCATGCTCGTCGACGCCCCTCTGGGGGTGCTGGCCGCCGTGCTGGAGCGCAGCGCCCTCGCCGTTGGGGTCGACTCCGGCATCATGCATGTGGCTGCCGCGGTGGGCACACCCACCGTCCGGCTGTTCGGCCCCGTCAGCGCCGGCCGCTTCGGACCGTGGGGTGACCCGGAGCGGCATCGAATGGTGCGGGCCGAGCTTCCCTGCGTCCCCTGCGGCCGCCTCGATTTCCCCGAACACGAACTCCGGTTCCACCCGTGTGTGCGCTCAATCCGCGCCGGCCAGGTGCTGGAGGCGATCTCCTCCCTGCTGCCGGCGACAGCGAGGGTACAGTAGCCGTGCTCATCGGAATCGATGCCAGCCGCGCGGTGGCGGACCAGCCAACCGGGACCGAGCACTACTCTCGGGAACTGATACGCCATATCCTGGCGGTAGCCGCGGGGCAACCGAATGACCGCGCGTTCGTGCTCTACACCGCGCGCCAGCCCGGACCCGGCCTGATTCCGAAAGAGTCGCCGGCCGAACTGCGCGTGATGCCCTTCCCGCGGCTGTGGACCCACTTTCGCCTTTCCTTGGAGATGCTACGGAACCGGCCCGACGTGCTCCTGGTGCCGGCCCACGTCATCCCTTTGGTCCACCCCAAGATCAGCGTCGCCACGATCCACGACCTCGGCCACATCTATTACCCCGAGGCCTATCCAAGAGCCACGCTGAAGTACCTCTCCTGGTCCACGCGGCACAACATCAACACCGCGGCCCACCTCCTCTCGGACTCAGAAGCGACCAAGCGCGATATCATCAAGCACTTCGGGGTCGCGGGGAAACGGATCACCGTGGTTTACCCGGGGGTGTCGCCGCGGTTCGGGCCGGAATATCCTCCGGCCGACCTCGCCGCGGTGAAAGCCGCGTACGGCATCGACGGACCCTACGTGCTTTACGTCGGCACGCTGCAGCCCCGAAAAAACGTCGAACGGCTCATCGAAGCCTTCGCCATGGCCAAGCGGGCCGCCGGGTTTTCGGAACGCCTGGTGCTGGCGGGGCGCATGGGGTGGATGCCCGAGGGGATCATGCGCCGCCTGGCGCAAATGGGCGAAGCGGTAACCCTGGCAGGCTACGTCCCGGAGACCGATCTGGGACCGCTGTACGCCGGAGCCACGGCCTTCGTGCTGCCGTCACTGTTCGAGGGTTTCGGCATGCCGGTCATCGAAGCGATGGCCTCGGGGACACCGGTCATCGCGGCCAACGCAGCATCGCTCCCCGAGGTTTGCGACGACGCCGCGTTGCTGTTCGACCCCCACCAGACCGAGGAACTCGCGGAAGCCCTGTCACAGGTGTGCAGCGACCCCGGTCTCAGGGCGAAGTTACGAGCGCGCGGGTTCGAACAGGCCCGGCGCTTCACCTGGCGGGAGGCCGCCGCAAGGACACTGGACGTGCTCGATAGGGTGGCTCCGCCGGTGGGGGTCAGGTGAAGCGGATCCTGGTGGTCAAGCTGGCTGACGTGGGCGACGTGCTGACGGCAACCCCCGCGTTGAGGGGGCTGCGCCGAACCTTCCCGTCCTCGGAGATCACCGCCCTCGTCTCCCCGCACTGCCGGGACGTATTGGATGGGAACCGCTCAGTCGACCGGCTGCTGCTCTTCGACAAACACCTCTTCGAAACCCGGGGCGGGTTGGGGACGCCGCGGGCGGCCGCCGCCATGGCCACCCTGGCGCTGACGCTGCGCCGCGCCCGCTTCGATTCGGTGGTGCTGCTGCACCACCTGACCACGCCGCTCGGGGCCGCCAAATACGCCGGACTCTGCCTGGCTGCGGACGCTCCGGTGCGGGCAGGACTCGACAACGGCCGGGGGGGCTTTCTGACCCACCGCGCCCCAGACCACGGGTTTGGCGCCCGCCACGAGGTGGAATATTGGAACGATGTGACCGGGCTGTTGGGCGCAGCCCCGGACTGCGGTCCCCTCGAGTTCCCGGTCTCGCCGGGAGACAGCGCCAACGCAGCAACCCTGCTCGACGGCATCCCTGGACCGTTGGTCGCGATCCACCCCGGCGCCGGGGCGTTCAGTCTCGCCCGCCGCTGGCCGCTCGATCGATTTGCGCGCGTCGTCGCGGCCATCACCACCAAACTTAATGCCTCGGTGGTGCTGGTGGGCGGCCGGGAAGAGGCCGGACTCGGGGCGGCGCTGGCCGAGGCCGGACAAGCCGGGCGCATCCGGGACCTGACCGCCCGGACGACGCTGGGCCAACTCGGTGGCGTCCTGGCCCGGTGCAGCCTGTTCGTGGGAAACGATAGCGGGGTGATGCACCTCGCCGCCGCGGTGGGCGCCCGCGTCCTCGCGCTGTTCGGCCCGTCCAATCACCGGGCATGGGGTCCTTGGACACCGAACAATCCGTCCATCGTCATCCGGTCGGGCATCCCGTGCAGCCCGTGCCTTTACCGGGGCCATTCCGTGGGCACACCTGAAGGCTGTCCCATCCGTCCATGCCTCAGCATGATCACACCAGAGCAGGTGGTCGACACCATTGAACAACTCCTTGCCGCCGGAACTCAGCCTGCGGTTATTAGGGATCCGGATCGATAACCTGCCACGAGAACGGGCGCTGGCCCGGCTGGCAGCCTTTGCCGCTTCCGGAAAACCCCACCATATCGTCACCGTGAACCCGGAATTCTTGATCCAGGCACAGGAAACCTCGGAGTTCGCGGGGGTGCTCAACGGAGCTGACCTTGCGCTGGCCGACGGCGCCGGGTTGGCGCTGGGGGCGCGGGTGTTGGGCCGTCGGCTGGCAGATCGCGTGCCTGGAGTCGACCTGATAGACCAACTCGCTGCCCATGCCGCCGCGGCGCATCAGAGCATGTTCCTGCTGGGGGCGGCCCCGGGGGTGGCGGACGCCGCAGCCGCCGTGTTGATCTTGCGTCACTCAGGGCTCATCATCGCCGGCGCCTGGGCCGGTTCCCCAAGTGCTGCGGAGGAAAACGAAATCGTCGGAAGGATCGTGGCCGCCCGGCCACACTACCTCTTCGTCGCCTTCGGGTCGCCGCAGCAGGACCTGTGGATCCACCGCAACCTGCACCGGCTTCAGGTCCCGGTCTGCATGGGCGTGGGCGGAGCGTTCGACTTCCTCAGCGGTCGCGTGCCGCGGGCGCCCCGCTGGATGCGCTCGGCCGGGTTGGAGTGGGCCTACCGCTTGGGCCGTGAACCGTGGCGGTGGCGCCGCATGTTGCGGCTGCCCCGCTTCCTCTTCCTGGTGGTGCGGCAGCGCATCGAGGGGCCGGCGGCATGAAAAGCGGCGGCGCAAATTAGGAGACCAGCCGTCTCTGGCGCGCTAACCTAGATTCAATGGACCTGCCGCATAAAATGCGGCGGCGCATCCCCGGCCAGGAAGGATGCGCCGCCGACGAGGTGGGAAGGGAGAAAACGTTGTTAGGCCCGGGCCTCCGCCAGGATGTCCCAGGTTGCCTGGGTGGCCTCGATCTTGGCTGAGTCGGCGCTGTAGCCGGCCTCGCCGGGGATGTAGCGAACCGGGCGCTTCTTCCCGCCAACCTTCACCGCCTCGACAGGGAGCCGGATCGGGACCGACGGATCCCGGAAGACGTTTATCGGATCGAGTCCGCTTTGCAGGCGGTCCAGTTGCTGCTTCAGCTGGCGGCGGAACAGAATGATACCTTTGTCCGATTCGCCCAGCTTCTCCCGGTGGCGCTCGGCAATCGGCCCCTGCTGCGCCCATGCCATGTAGTCCTGATTGAAGGTGTAGGCCACATTCCAATCGCCCTCTTCGTTGTACAGCGGCACGTACCAGAACGGGACCGACTCCTGCGCCGCCGCCTGGGTTCCGGGCGCCGCACGGAAGGTGTACAGCGAGACGTGGAAGGTGCGTTCGTCGTCGATGGGAACCCTGAATTGAAGGGTTGAAATGAACCGGTCGCCGACCAGAAGGATGTTGGGGAACAGCACCGGGTGGCCCGTCTTCCAGTCCTCAGCCTCCTCGGTGAACCCCTCGATGACGCGCCGCTTGATGATGCCGTACTCAAAAACGTCGAACCCGATCTTCTGGTGGTTGCGAAGTTTGCCGATCCGCGGCGACTGATCCACCCCACCTTGGACCCGCTCGACGTATTCGCCGTAGTACGAGTGGAGCCACTCGGCGTGGACCGGGTCCAGCGAGTTCTCCTGGCACTGGAGCCAATTGCACGGCAACGCGGCGATCGCGATGTCTCTGACCACGTTGTCCCACATCAGGGGTTCCCCGGCCGGGAGCAGTGGCGCGGGCTGCGGCCCCAGGTAGGCGAACACCAATCCGGCCCGCTCCTCCACCAAGTAGGCCGCCACGCCGCACTTCTCCTTGAACCGCCCGTCGGGATGGACGGTCTCCTCGAAGGGCTGCTCAGTGCAGGCGCCGGTGTGGTCGAACTTCCAGCCGTGATACTGGCACCGCAGGCCGTCCTCTTCCACCACGCCGTAGGCCATGTTCACCCCGGCGGTGAGGGCACCAACGATCAATCAGGCCCAATCTCCCGCTTCGATCGCGGTAGAGCACCAGGTCTTCGCCCAAGATCCGCACCTCTTTGGTGCGGAAGGGGCTGGCGTCCACCTCACCGCAGGCCGCCACCGGGTGCCAGTAGCGCCGCATCAACGCCCCGATCGGCGTGCCCGGCCCGACTCTGGTGAGGAGTTCGTTCTCTTGCTTGTTGAGCATCCGTGACCTCCCGGTTTCAAGACGGCTTCACGATAGCCTCCACGGCGTGAGGAAACTGTGAAGAAGCCGTCCCGGCCGTGAGAAAAGCGTGAGGGAGCGGCCGGTCACCATCGGGACAGAAGAACCGCCCGCCCTTCTCACGAAGGGCGGGCGGGAAATCACGCTCGGGTTGACCAGTCCGGGAAATCAGGGAGTCCCGCTACCCACCTTATCCCAGGTCGCGTAAGTGGCTTCGATCTGGGGGGCGTCGACACTGTAGCCGGACTCGCCCGGGACATAGGCCTGCGGACGTCCGCTGATGCCCCGCTTCACCTTTTCCAGCGGCAGCGCGATCATCCGGTTCTTCTCTGGATCACGGAAGGTGTTCATGGGGTCGCGCCCCGCCAGCACCGCATCGAGTTGCTGGCGCAGCAACCGGCGATAGAGGATGATCCCCTTGTCCCCCTCGCCCAGTTTCTCGCGATGCCGCTCGGCGATGGGGCCCTGTTGCGACCACGCCATGTAGTCCTGGTTGAAGGTGTAATCGACCACCCAACTCCCAGACTCATCGAACAACGTTACCCAACGAACCGGGACGCTGGTCTGAGCCGGAGCCTCCGTTCCGGGCGCCGGCCGGAAGATGTATTGGGAGACATGCAGGGTATGGGTGTCGTCGATGGGGACCCGGAACTGCATGGTGGCCTGGAACTGGTCGCCCACCAGCAGGATGTGAGGGAAGAGGATGGGGTGCCCGTGGGCCCAGTCCTCATCCTCCTCGGTCCCGCCCTCCTGAACCCTCCGTTTGATGATCCCGTAGTCGAACACATCGAACCCGATCTTCTGGTGACGCCGGCCGATCCTCGGGAGTTGGTTGGGGGCTGGTTCAGTCCCGCGGCCGGGCAGCGTCCTCACATAAGAGCCAAAGTAGCCATGCAGCCACTCGGAATGGGTGGGGTCGACCGAGTTCTCCTGGCACTGCAGCCAGTTGCACGGCAGTTCGGTCACGGCGATGTCGCGCACCACATTGTCCCAAGCCAGCGGTTCCCAGCGGGGCAGCAGCGGCACCGGCTGGGGACCCATATAGGCGAAGATGAGGCCTGCCAACTCCTGTACCTGGTAGCCGGCGACGCCGCACTTCTCCTTGAACCGGCCATCGGGGTGAACCGTTTCTTCGAAGGGTTGCTCGATGCACGTACCGGCCTGGTCGAATTTCCAGCCGTGATACTGGCACCGCAGGCCATCCTCCTCCACCACGCCGTACGCCAAATTGACGCGGCGGTGCGAGCACCACCGGTCGATCAGGCCGAGGCGCCCGGAGCGGTCCCGGTACAGCACCAGGTCCTCGCCCATGAGCCGGACCTCTTTGGTGCGGAACGGGCTCGTCTCCAGTTCTGCGCTTCCGGCGATGGGGTGCCAGTAGCGCCGCATGAGCTGCCCCATCGGCGTGCCTGGACCCACCCTCGTGAGCAGTTCGTTGTCTCGCTTGCTGAGCATCAATGGCCTCCGTGATCACAACGTCGCTGTCATAGTGTACCAACCGCAACGCCGCCCAACAATTCACCGTAGTCACTCAGTCACTCGTATCTATTCAGTATCAGGGGTTCGGGGGTATGAGCCACTCCCCCCACCCCAGGAAAAAAGAGGAGCATTCTATGTGGGGGGCACCCCCACGCCCCCGGCAGAGGGCTGCCGCCCTCGTGCACTCCCACTCCTGAGCCCACCGCACCCCTTCCCATCGCCCATCTGCACCCGGCAACATCCTTATGCGAGTTGACACGCCTACGCGAGAACGCCGGGAGCCCTGACGGGCGGTCGCCCCGTGACATTGCCCTGCTCCATCCAGAAACCCTGCACGCTCCTGCTGGTAACTACTCAGTCTTCGGGGGTCGAAGTTCGGTCGCCGGATTAACCTCTCCCCCGGCCCCTCTCCTACAAGGAGAGGGGAGACCGGTTCCCCTTCCCTCGCAGGGAAGGGGTGAGGGGTTAGGTTCCGGCGTCCCCCAAGACTGAGCGCTTGCTCCTGCTGCCCGACGCCCCGGGCCCTGGTGATACGGTACTATGAAGCCTGTATGTGGACGAATCCAGGGACCGGGCGATGACCCAGCCAGCTTATCCGCCGGCGGGCGAGGCGGCGCCATGCGTGGCCCATCCCGAGGTGGCCACCAACCGGCGTTGCAGCAAGTGTGAGCGGCCAATCTGCCCCCGCTGTCTGATTCAGACTCCAGTGGGGGCCCGGTGCCGCGAATGCGCTCAACTCCGCAAACTCCCCGTTTTCGATGTGCCCGCCCCGGTCTACGCCCGAGCCGCCCTGGCCTCCGCAGCCGCCGGACTGGCTGCCGGAATCGTATGGTCGTTCATCCCGTTGGGAGGCTTTCTCTCCTTTGTCATCTGCGGCGCCGTCGGCTACTTCATCGGTGAGGCGGCCAGCCGGTCCGCCAACCGGCGCCGGAGCCGCGGCCTCAAGGCATTGGCCATTTCCGGCGTTATTATTGCCTATATCAGCCACGTGGTTTTCCCGCCGGTGTTCGCCATGTCCGCCTTGTCTGGAGGCATCCAGCTCTCCCAGGTCCTCTCCCTTATCGTGGCAGTGGCCATCGGGGTGGCCGGACAACCTATTGCGTGGCTGGCAATCGGGCTCGGCGGTTTCATCGCGGCGGGCAGGATCGACTAAGGTATGATTATGTCTAGTTTGCTGGACTGGGCCGCCGCGTTCGCGGGTAAACGTATCGTCGTGGTGGGCGACCTCTGCCTTGACGAATACATCATCGGCAAGGCGCAACGGCTCAGCCGTGAAGCCCCGGTACCGGTCCTGGAATGGCAGGAACGCCTCTCCATCCCAGGCGCAGCCTGCAACCCGGCGTTGAACGTGCAGGCCGTGGGGGGACATGCCTCAGTCTGCGGCGTCATCGGCCGCGACGACACGGGGTCGCAGCTCAAATGGGACCTCACCGCGGCCGGAGTGGACACCGCAGCGTTGGTGGTCGACGAGACCCGTTCCACCACCCTCAAGACACGGGTGCTGGCCAGCCATCTCTTCCCGCAGCAGCTCGTCCGCATCGACCGTCAGGACCGCAGCCCGCTGCGCCCCAGCGTACGGTCCGCTATCAAAGACCACCTGCGGGCAGCAGTGGAGCACGCCGACGGCGTCCTCATCTCCGATTATCGCAGCGGCGTCGTCGACGGTGCGCTGGTCCGCTATCTGTTGAGCCTGGCCCGCCCCCGTGGACTGCCCGTATGTGTGGACTCTCAGGGCGACTTCACAAAATTCCGGGGGGTCACCCTCTTCCGCTGCAACCGTGAGGAAGCAGAGGGGTTCCTGCATCGGAAGCTCGCTGCGCTGCCGGCCACCGAAGCGGCCGCTCTGGCGCTGCAGCAGCGGCTGGGCGTCGGCGCGGTGGTCATCACCCGCGGGAGCGAGGGGATGGTGGTCCGGGACGCCGGCGGGGACATGCAGCACATCCCGGCGAGCAACCCCAGCGAGGTGTACGATGTGACCGGGGCCGGCGATACCGTGATCGCCATCCTCACCTTGGCGCTGACGGCGGGGGCGCCGCTCTCCATCGCAGCCACCCTGGCCAATCTGGCCGCGGGCGAGGTCGTCAAGCGGCTGGGGAACGCGACCCTAACCCCGGAGGAATTCGCCGCAGCCATTCGAAAGGCTGAGACGGCTTGATCCGAGTGATCCCGAACCTATCGCGCCCGTAGCTGGGCTTGCCGGACCGGTGTCAACCCGGCCAAGAACGACGAACGACGGCACACCCTCTAAGGCGTGCCGTCGTCCTATCTCACCAGACTGTATCCCCGGAGCGGCCGGTGGGAGTTAGATCCCCTCCTCGCCGGTCGCTTCCTCGTCACCCTCGTCGTCTTCGTCCTCGTCATCTGGCAACGCATCGAGATCTGCCGCGCCAATGCCACTGATGATGGGAGGCACCAAATCAGTGATCGGCGGGAAGAACCCGTCATCGGTAAACACGGGCAGGGCGGGCATCTCGTCGATCCGCATGCCCTGCGCCGGGATCAGCTTGCCGATGATGACGTTTTCCTTGAGCCCCTGCAGTTTGTCGACGGCGCCGTTGATGGCGGCTTCGGTCAAAACCCGAGTGGTCTCCTGGAACGACGCTGCCGCCAGGAAGCTCTCGGCATTTAGTGAAGCTTTGGTAACACCCAGCAGTACGGTCTCCGCCGTGGCCGGTTCGCCACCCTCAGCCAGGATCTTTGCGTTGATATCTTCGTAGGTGAAGTGGTCCACCAATTCACCCGGCAGCAGCCCGGTATCTCCCGGAGCATCGACTCGCACTTTACGGAGCATCTGCCGCACGATCGTCTCGATGTGCTTGTCGTTGATGTTCACGCCCTGGGACTGATAGACCTGCTGCACTTCATCCACGATGTAGTTCTGGACTGATTCCCGGCCCAGGATCCGCAGCAGGTCCTGCGGATTGATGACCCCCTCGGTCAGCTGTTCTCCTGCCAGCACGCGCTGGTTGTCTTCGACGCGCAATTGGGAGGCGGCGGGGACCAGGTATTCGCGCTCTTCTTTTTCCTCGTAGTAGATGCACAGCGTATCGCCCTCCACCTGGACCTGCCCTGTCACCCGGGCGAGCAGGTTGCGTTCCGCTGGGTTGCGGACGATAGCCGCCGTTTCCTCATCGGACATCTGCGGGTCCGCCGCCGGGTCGGGCATCTGCGCCAGCAGCGTTCCGGCGTCCACGCGCTGCCCGAGTTCCACCAACAGCTGCCACGACGGGTCGAACGGATACTCGTCCCGATACACCTCGCTGCTGACCAGCTTTATCTTGCGGGTGCCATCCTCGTTGCGGAGGATCTGAGCGACCCCGTCGATCTCGGAGATCACCGCCTGGCCCTTGGGAACCCTGGCTTCGAACAACTCCTCCACGCGGGGAAGACCCGTCGTGATGTCGGTGAGGCCCGCCACGCCGCCGGTGTGGAAGGTACGCATGGTGAGCTGGGTACCGGGCTCGCCGATGCTCTGCGCGGCGATGATGCCCACCGCCTCGCCCATGGACACCAACCGGGCCTGGCCCAAACCCCAACCGTAGCAGAGCCGACAGATGCCGCGGCGCGCCAGGCACACCAGGGGCGACCGCACATAGACCTGCTCGATTTTCGCCTCAGCGATGAGATGGGCCTTTTCCTGATCGATGATCTCGTTGCGGTCAACGATGATCTCCCCGGTCTCGGGGTGGATGACCGCCTCCGCGGGGACCCGACCGAAGATGCGGTCGGCAATGGACTCGGTGAGGGCTCGTCCGACGCCACTGGAGATCCACACCCCGGCCGTGGTTTCGCAATCTTCCGCCAGGACGATGACGTCTTGCGACACGTCGATGAGGCGCCGGGTCAGGTAACCGCTGTCCGCCGTACGGAGCGCGGTATCGGCCAGACCCTTGCGGGCGCCGTGGGTCGAGATGAAGTACTCAAGCACCGAGAGGCCTTCCCGGAAGCTCGACTTGATGGGCAGTTCGATGATGCGGCCCGAGGGGTCGCTCATGAGACCGCGCATGCCCGCCATCTGCCGGATCTGGGCGATGTTGCCCTTGGCTCCCGAGTTGGCCATCATGTGAATGGGGCCGAAGGGATCGAGGTGCTGAGGAATCACGGCAGCGATGTTATCGCTTGCCTCCTGCCAGATCTGGATGGCATTGCTGTAGCGCTCCTCCTCGGTGATCAACCCCCGCTGGAATTGGGCCTCGATCTGGGCGATCTTCGCCTCCGCCGCGGAGATGATCTCCGCCTTGGGGATAGGCACATCGAGGTCCTTCATCGCGATGGTAGTACCCGATTGAGTGGCAAACCGGAACCCGATATTCTTGATCTTGTCGACCACTTCCGCGGTCGGTTCATTGCCAAAAAGGTGATGGCATTCGCCCACCAGCTTGCGCAACGCTTTGCGGTCCATCAGCTCGTTCTTGAACTGGAGTTCAAGCGGCAACACTTCGTTGAACAGGATGCGGCCGATGGTCGTCTCCAACAATCCAGATCCGTCCGGCTGCCGCACCTTGATTTTTGCTTGGAGATCGACCTGGCGGAGGTCGTAAGCCATTTTCGCTTCAGCGGTCGAGATAAAGGCCCGCCCGGTTCCCGGGGCATCAGGACGCAACAGCGTCATGTAGTAGCACCCAAGCACCATGTCCAGGGTCGGGGCGACGATGGGATCGCCTGAACTCGGTGAGAGCAGGTTGTGGGTGCTCAACATCAGGTGTTTGGCTTCCGCCACCGCGTAACGGGACAACGGCACGTGGACGGCCATCTGGTCGCCGTCGAAGTCGGCGTTGAAGGCCGAGCAGACCAAGGGATGGATCTGGATCGCGCTGCCCTCGATGAGCACCGGCATGAACGCCTGAATCCCCAACCGGTGCAAGGTGGGCGCCCGGTTCAGCAGCACAGGGCGGTCCCTGATAACGTCCTCAAGCACGTCCCACACTTCCGGTTTGGCCCGCTCCACAATGCGCTTGGCACTCTTGATGTTGTGGGCTAGGTTCAGTTCGACCAAACGGCGCATCACGAAGGGCTTGAATATCTCCAAAGCCATCCGCTTCGGCAGGCCGCACTGGTCGAGGCGCAACTCCGGCCCCACCACGATCACCGAGCGTCCGGAGTAGTCGACGCGCTTGCCCAGCAGGTTCTGGCGGAACCGCCCCTGCTTGCCCTTGAGCATGTCCGACAGCGACTTGAGCTTATGATTGCCGCTGCCGGCGACGGCGCGGCCGCGACGTCCGTTGTCGATAAGCGAGTCCACCGCCTCTTGGAGCATCCGCTTTTCGTTGCGGATAATGATCTCCGGCGCACCCAGTTCCATCAGGCGGCGCAGCCGGCTGTTCCGATTGATGACTCGCCGGTAGAGGTCGTTCAGGTCGGAGGTGGCGAACCGGCCGCCGTCCAACTGCACCATAGGGCGCAGGTCGGGCGGCAGCACCGGCAGCACGCCCAAGATCATCCACTCGGGCCGGTTCCCGCTCTTGCGGAAGGCCTCGAGAACCCGGAGCCGCTTGGTGGCCTTCTTGCGCCGCTGGCCGGCCGTCGTCTGGACCTCGCGCTGCAAACGCTCTCGCAGGTCGCCCAGATCGGTCTGGGCCAGGGCCTCCATAACCGCCTCGGCGCCCATGCTCGCCTTGAAGATCGAGCCGTATTTGTCCCGAAGCTCCCGGACCTTGGTGTCGGTCAGTAGGGTCAGCGGGCGCAGTTCATGGATGTCGTCGAGCTTGGTCTCCAGCGCCTCTTTGATCCGGGACACCTCCTGGGTCAACAGGCGGTTGATAGGCTCAATATCCTGCAGGATCCGCTGCTCGATGCGCTCCTGGTCTCCCGAGATCTTGAGGGTCTCGTCGTTTTGGCGCGCAACGAAGGTCGCTGCCAAATGCCCCAACAGCGCCTGGGTGCTCTGGCGCAGCGTCGCCAGATGCTCCTCGGCCACCTCAATCCCGGCCTCAATCAGCACAGAACCGTCGAACTCGATAGTCTCGGAGGAGGGCTGGCCCAGCTCTGCTTCGAGTTGGGCGACGAGCGCCGCACTGCGGTCGTTTACCTCTTGTAGAGCAACATCCTGATTGGCCTGGACATCCGCGAGGGCAGATTGCTTCTTCTGCTGCAGTTCGGCCAACTGATCTTTGAAGTTCTGCCGGATCGCTTCGATTTGGGCGTCCCGGCCGGACTCGGCTTCGGCTAGTTGCCGCTGGTATTCGTCCTGGGCCAGCTGCTGATGGTAGGAGCGCGCCTCCTCGTCCACCGAGGTCACAATGTACTGGGCGAAGTAGATCACCCGCTCGAGACTGCGCGGGGAGATGTTGAGCAACAGCGACAGCCGGCTCGGCGTCCCTTTGACGAACCAGATATGGCTGACCGGCGACGCCAGTTCGATGTGGCCCATCCGCTCACGCCGCACCTTGGACCGCGTGACCTCTACGCCACACTTGTCGCAGATAATGCCCTTATAGCGGACGCGCTTGTACTTGCCGCAGTAGCACTCAAAGTCCTTGGTCGGTCCGAAGATCTTCTCGCAGAACAGGCCGTCCTTCTCGGGCTTGAGCGTACGGTAGTTGATGGTTTCCGGCTTGGTGACTTCCCCGTAGGACCAGCTTCGAATCTGCTCCGGCGACGCCAGAGAGATACGGATTGCCGTAAAGTCGTTCACGTCTAACACGTTAGAACTCTCCCTTTTCCATTCCGGTCAAGTCGATGCCCAGATCGGGTACCTCCAGCCCTGCATCTTCGATGAAGGTGACGGATTCCTCGTCATCGTTCAGGACTTCCACTGACAAGCCCAGGCTCTGGAGTTCCTTCACCAACACTTTGAACGACTCCGGAACGCCGGACTCCATGATGCTTTCGCCTTTAACAATGGCCTCGTAGGTCTTCACCCGGCCGACCACGTCATCGGACTTCACCGTCAACAACTCCTGGAGGATGTGGGCCGCGCCGTAGGCTTCCAACGCCCACACCTCCATCTCGCCGAACCGTTGCCCGCCAAACTGAGCCTTGCCACCCAACGGCTGTTGGGTGATGAGGGAGTACGGGCCGGTGGAGCGGGCGTGGATCTTATCCTCCACCAAGTGGACCAGTTTCATCATGTAGATCTGGCCCACGGTCACCGGATGGTCGAAGGATTCCCCGGTGCGGCCGTCATACAACGTCACTTTGCCGGAGGGCGGCGCCGCAAGCTGTTCCTCGTCGTACATCCGTTGGACGATACCCGTCAGTTCGTCCGCAGTCGGCGACCGCCCGTCGCGTCCATGGTGGTTCAGCCACAACCGGAGACATACCTCCTTCGCATGGCCATCTTCCGTGTCGTCGAACACCCGGCGCGGGTCGAACCCCTGCTGTTCGATCCAACGGCGGGTGATAGCCATCCGTTGCTCCTGCGGCAGGTCGTGGGACAACGATGTCGGGTCGGCTGCCACCGCCTGGTCCACCATCCACGAGCGGGAGAGCGCATCTTCGATCGCCTCGCTGGTGGCCCCGTCGAACACGGGCGACAACACCCTGAAGCCGAGGTTCTTGGCGGCCCACCCCAGGTGGGTTTCCAGCACCTGGCCAATGTTCATGCGGGACGGCACGCCCAGCGGGTTCAGGATGATCTCAACCGGAGTCCCGTCCTCCAGGCGCGGCAGGTCCTCCACCGGCAGGATGCGGGCGATGACACCTTTGTTTCCATGGCGGCCCGCCATCTTGTCACCTTCGGAGAGCTTGCGGCGCTGGGCGATGCTGACCTGCACCAGCTTGATAACGCCCGGCGGCAATTCCGAGTGCTCTTCCCTGGAGAACACTTTTACATCGATGATCTTGCCATGTTCGCCGTGGGGAACCCGTAGCGAGGTGTCCTTCACCTCCCGCGCCTTCTCCCCGAATATCGCCCGTAGGAGTTTCTCTTCAGGCGTCAGTTCCGTCTCGCCCTTGGGTGTGATCTTGCCCACCAGGATGTCGCCCGGGCCGACTTCGGCGCCGATGAGGATGATCCCTTCTTCATCCAGGTCCCGCAGACTCTCCTCACCCACGTTCGGGATGTCCCTGGTGATCTCCTCAGGACCCAGCTTGGTTTCCCGGGCTTCGATCTCATGCTTCTCGATATGGATCGAGGTGAACTTGTCCTGCTGGGACACCCGCTCGCTGATGATGATCGCGTCTTCGAAGTTGTATCCCTCGAAGCTCATGAACGCACAGAGCAGGCTCTGACCAAGCGCGAGTTCGCCTTGGTCGGTGCTGGAGCTGTCGGCAAGGGGCTGGCCCTTGCTGACAGTGTCACCTTTGGACACTATGGGCCGCTGGCTGATACAGGTCCCCTGGTTGCTGCGGCGGAAGCGAACGAGGTCACTGTTGTGACGCTGGCCGTCCTCCCCCTCAACCACAATCCGGGTCCCCGTCACGCTGGCAACCACACCGTCAACCGGCGCCCGGACCACGTGGCCCGAGTCCCAGGCCGTCCGCAACTCCATCCCAGTACCCACCAAGGGAACTTCCGGACGCAGCAGCGGCACCGCCTGGCGCTGCATGTTGGAGCCCATCAGCGCCCGGTTGGCGTCGTCGTGCTCCAGGAACGGGATGAGGGAGGTGGCCACGCTGACAATCTGCTTGGGCGACACATCCATGAAGTCGATCTTGTCGGACGGCTCCACCACGAACCGGTGCCCATGACGACCCTCGATGCGCGCCTGGATGAACTGGTTCTTCCCGTCGAGCAGCGCGTTGGCCTGGGCCACAATGTAATTCTCTTCCACGTCAGCCGATAAGTATTCGAATTCGGCCGAGACGAAGGGCGCGATCTTAACCAGGTGGTGGGGCAGTTGGACAATGGCCTGCGCGATGGCATCGGTGACCACGTCTCCCTTCCCCGCGATGGCCTGCCCCTCATTCCCGATCACGATCTCGCGCAGCGTCCGTCCGAGGAGCTGCGGTGCATCATTGGGCAACTCTTTGACGACCGGACGGTAGGGCGTCTCGATGAAGCCGTATTCGTTGACCCGTCCGTAGGTGGCCAGGGAACCGATGAGGCCAATGTTGGGGCCTTCCGGCGTCTCGATGGGGCAGATGCGGCCGTAGTGCGAATGGTGCACGTCGCGGACTTCGAATCCGGCCCGGTCGCGGGAAAGACCGCCCGGTCCCAGCGCCGAAAGGCGCCGTTTGTGGGTCAACTCGGCCAGCGGGTTGGTCTGGTCCATGAACTGCGAAAGCTGCGAGCCCCCGAAGAACTCTTTGATCGAGGCCACCACCGGGCGGATGTTGATCAGCGCGCTGGGCGTCACCTGCTCTGGATCGGTGATGGTCATGCGCTCCCGGATCACGCGTTCCATCCTGAGCAGCCCGATGCGGAACTGGTTCTGAATCAGTTCTCCCACCGCGCGGATGCGGCGGTTGCCGAGGTGGTCGATATCGTCGGGATGTCCAACGCCGTTGTTGAGCTGGACCTGATGGCGGATGATCTCCACAAGGTCGTGATTGCTCAGGGTCCGGACGGTGTTAAGGGGATCCAGTCCCAGACGTTTATTGATCTTATAGCGGCCCACCCGGCCGAGATCATAACGGCGGGGGTTGAAAAACAGCGCATTCACCAATGCCTGGGCATTATCCAGGTTGGGAGGGTCGCCGGGGCGAAGCCGGCGGTACAACTCCACCAGCGCCTCATCGGTGGTCTTGGTAGGCTCGCGCTCCATGGTGGTGCGAATGTAGTGGTGATTGTCATCAGTGTCCACATCGGCGAACAGGCCCATCAGGTCGTCGTCCGAACCCAACCCGACGGCCCTGAGCAACATGGTGACCGGGATCTTGCGGCGCCGATCCACCTTGACGGACAGCACGTCGCGGTTGCTCGTTTCAAATTCCAGCCAGGCGCCCCGGTTGGGAATCAACTTGGCGTAGGCCAGCTTACGCCCGCTGGCGGGGTCGTCTTCCAAGGTGAAGTAGACCGACGGCGAGCGCACCAACTGGCTGACCACCACCCGCTCGGCGCCGTTGATGATGAAAGTGCCGCTGGTGGTCATCAGGGGGAAGTCGCCCATGAAAATGGGCTGCTCGATGTGCTCGCCGGTCTCCTTGATGCTGAGCCGCACGTTGACGAACAGCGGCGCGGCAAAGGTGAGGTCGCGGGCGCGGCATTCGGCCTCGGGGTGTTTGGGGGTCCGGAACTCGTAGTCCTGGAACCACAATTCCATCCGGGAGCCACTGAAATCTGTGATAGGATTTATTTCGTTGAAGAGTTCACGCAGGCCCTCGCGTTTGAACCACCCAAACGAATCGACCTGGATCTGGATGAGATCGGGGACTTCAAGTACGTCCGGGATGCGGGCGTAGGACTTGCGAGTCCGGGGGACGACACTGCGCTGCAAGGCGGAAGGCAGAGCCGTTAACGTCATACGGTAATCCTCCTCCCCGCACAAGGCGGGATGCGAAAGTGGCACGGGCTCGAACGCCGCGCGCCACCGTGCTGCTGGTTGGGACTTGGACGGAGAAAAGAGTCCGGCGCAATACTTGGGTACGCATACGCCGTAAATAAGAATTCTACTCCGCCTCTCTCATATTGTCAACAACACGGAAACCGCGATTTTGCAACACCATCGAGGCACATCGGAGGGAGTTCAATGGCAGACACGTATATCACCGAAGACCTGCGGGCCCAGGTGGGCAAAGAACGAGACCGCGTCGTGTCGTTCCCAGTCGACAGGAGTCTCATCCGTCAGTGGGCCATCGCGGTTCGCTGGCCGGAACCGCCCGAGCGGCTCTATTGGGACGAGGAGTACGCAAAGAAGACCCGGTTCGGCGGTATCATCGCCCCCCCCTACTTCAACCCCTTCGCCTACCACATCGATGAGGCGCGAATGAAGGGTCCCTCCACTTCGGGCGTTCTCTCGTCCTTACCGGGCACCCGGCCCCTCAACGGTGGCGGCGAGGCGGAATACTACGAACCCATCCGTCCCGGCGACGTCATCACCTCAGTCTCCAATATCGCAGAATTGTACGAGCGCCCGGGACGGCTCGGCGTCATGATGTTCACCATCACCGAAACCCGCTGGACCAACCAGCGGGGCGAACTCGTCCGCATCTACCGCGCCACCAGCATTCGCTACTGATCCGGAGGTCTGACAGATGGCCAAGCTCTACTTTGAAGACGTGCAGGTGGGCGATCGGGTTCCCGAGTTCCGGCGCCAGACCGGCTACATGGAATGGGGACGGTTCGCCGGCGCCAACGAGGAGTACGTGGCGATCCACGAGGACGACGATGCCGGGACAAAGTCAGGGTTGCCGGGCGGCATCGGCATGGGGAACCTCCGCTTCTGCTACGTCCAGAACATGCTGAACGACTGGATGGGCGAGGATGGCTGGATCAAAAAGGTCTCGCTGCAATACCGGGGCCTCAACCTGAAAAACGACTGGATCATCACCAAGGGGACTGTCACCGGCAAGCAGAAGCAGGACGGGGAATGCCTGGTCGAACTGGATGTGCAGGCCGAGAACGGCAAGGGCGAGGTGACCGCGCCAGGCAAAGCGGTGGTGTTGCTGCCCTGCCGGGGGTGAAAACGGGGAGTGCCTTTCCCCAAACACAAGGCGCCGCGCATGCACGCCCCCTCTCCTCAATCCTCTCCCACCAGGGGAGAGGAAGCCTCAGGTTCCCTCGCCCTTGATGAGAGAGGGTTAGGGAGAGGGTGATAACAGCACTACTTCCCGATGCAGAACTTGCTGAAGATGGCGTCCAACAGGTCCGGCTGCGCCGCCTCCCCGGTGATATCGCCCAGCGCCTCCACGGCGCTCGTCAGGTCGATGGTAATGAAATCCGCGGGCAACCGGTCGTGGTGCGCCCGGAGCGCATCGCGCACGTGGCCCGCGGCCCGCTCCAGCGCCGAACGGTGGCGAACGTTGCACACCACCGGCTCGGACCCATCGAAAACCGCCGCACCCAGCACGAACCGGCGCAGACTTCCCGCAAGTTCATCGATCCCGTCGCCGGTCAGGGCTGAAACGCGTTGCCCCGGCCAACCGGCAGCCCCGGCAGGAAGCGCCAGTTCCTGGCTTTCCCCTTCGCTGGGCACAGCCCATGGGGCAGGCGGCAGGTCGGCCTTGTTGCCAACCACAAAAACCCGTCTGCCCGCCAACTCCCGCGCCAGCTCGCTATCCTGCGTATCCCAGCCCCGGCTGAGATCGACGACGAACAGCACCACGTCGGCGGTGTCAGCGGTCGCCCGGCTGCGCTCGATCCCCATCCGTTCAATCTGATCGACGGTGTCCCCTATCCCGGCGGTGTCGACAAAGACAAAGGGGATGTCCCGGAGGTTGGCCACTTCTTCCAGCGTGTCCCGAGTGGTCCCCGGAACGCTGGCCACGATGGCCCGGTCCCGCCCGAGCAACCGGTTGAGCAGGCTCGATTTCCCCGCGTTGGGACGCCCAATGATTGCCGTCCGCACCCCATCCCGGTAGATGATCCCCTGTCCAGCGGTGGCGACCAGCGCTTCGATCCCGTTCAGGGCTTGCTCCATCGCGGGAGCCACATCTATGGTCCCAACCTCGTCCTCCGGGAAATCGACCAGCGCGGTGAGGTAGGCGAGGGGCTCCAGCAGCGACCCCCGCAGCGCCCGCACCCGCTCCGACAACGCTCCCGATAGGCCATCGACAGCCAGCCGCAGACCCGCGGGTGTCTTCGATATGATCACATCCAGCACCGACTCCGCCTGGGCTAGGTCCAGACGGCCGTTCAGGAAGGCCCGCAGCGTGAATTCGCCGGGATCGGCCAGCCTGGCCCCCTGTCGCAGCAGCAGCCCCAGGACCGTCTGGACCACCAGGGGGCCGCCGTGGCAGGTGACCTCCACCATGTCCTCGCGCGTGTAGCTGCGGGGAGCGCTCAGCAGCAACGCCATCACCTCGTCCACCCTCGACCCCGTCTCCGGATCGGTCAGGTGGCCGTAGACAGCCCGGTGGTCCTGCAACGGCCGGGTAAAGAGCCCCGCCACGATCGACTCGCTACCGGAACCGCTGAGACGGACGACACCCAGCGCGCCCACCCCCAGCGGCGTGGCGATGGCGGCGATGGTGTCTTGGTACACGAGGTATCGCCTAAACGCCAGTTCGCCAACATGGGGACGGGCTACATCCGGGTGTCAAAGCCTACGGACCGTAACGCGAAAGCGGTGTCCGTCCATGTCCAGGTCTTCACTGTAGGCACCCGGCTGATCCCCACCCTCCACAATGACGTTTGGCCGGCAGGTTGTCAGTTTGAGGTGAGCTGTGGCAGGGGTCACCCCGATCGATCGCGACAGTGTCTCCTGCTTAATGTATTCCCCGTGAAACTCCACGACCCCCACAATTTCATCGTCGACTCCGGCCAACTCGGTCTGGATCGCGTCGGCGATGTCAAAGTCAGCGGTTCGCCGCATGGTCTGGAGACTATGCACCAGCTCCCGTGCCAGCCCCTCTCTCTTCAACGCCGGCGTGACGGTGCTGTCCACCGCCACCACGTAACCCCGCT
This sequence comes from Dehalococcoidia bacterium, assembly GCA_009692945.1. Classification (GTDB taxonomy): domain Bacteria; phylum Chloroflexota; class Dehalococcoidia; order SHYD01; family SHYD01; genus SHYD01. Next base: position 89,483 of record SHYD01000001.1, read on the forward strand.
CCTCCTGCAACACCCATGGCTTCGCAATCTCCACGATCAGGTTCAGTTCGTCGCCCGACAGCGCGGCCTCCCGCCCGTCGTCGAGCCGGACGAGGACCGGTTGCCCGGCCGCATACGCTGCATACCAGCCGGCGCGCTCGGCACCTGTCGCCCGGGCCACCGCCACCTTGATGCGCCGCAGGCCATCGCCGTACTTAGGACCGAGCACTTTGTCGTTGGTGGCGAACCGGCGGTCGAGACCCGGCGGGTCGCCCACAACGACAGCTTTGACGTTCAGTTCATCCTCCACCTGGCGCCGCAGCCGGTCGAGTACGGCGCGTTCCTGCTCGGTGCGGGGCGATAGGTACACCGTACCCAACGGCTGCCGGACCTTCACCGCGGCCTTGCTGCGGGCGGCCCGCCCCAGGCTCACCATCCGCATCACCAGTTTGGTGTCCCGGTTCAGCGTCTCGTCCACCTCGGCGTAGTCCGGTTCCGGGAACTGGGTCAGGTGCACGCTTTCCAGCGCGTTGGCGTCCACCGAGCGCACCAGGTTCTGGTACAGCTCCTCGGCTACGAAGGGCGTGAAGGGCGCCAGCAGCTTCGAGAGCGTGGTCAGGCAGGTGTACAGCGTGTCGTACGCCGCGAACTTGTCGCCGTCGTTCTCGCTCTTCCAGAAGCGGCGGCGGGAGCGCCGCACGTACCAGTTGGAGAGGCCGTCCACGAACTCCTGGATACGGCGGCCTGCATCGGTGGGGTTGTAGGCCTCCAGCGCGGTGGTGACCTCCTCCACCAGCGTGTGCAGTTCGGAGCGGATCCAGCGGTCGAGGTCCGAGTACGGCAGCGGGCCGTCTGCTGTGGTGGGGTCGTAGCCGTCGATGTTGGCGTAGGTGACGAAGAAGCTATAGGTGTTCCACAGCGTGAGCAGGAACTTGCGCAGGCTCTCGCCCACCAGGTCCACCGAAAAGCGGCGGGGGTTCCCGGCGGGCGAGGCGGTGTAGAGGTACCAGCGCAACGCATCGGCGCCGTGGTTGTTCAGCACGCTCCAGGGGTCCACCACGTTCCCCTTGGACTTGCTCATCTTCTCGCCCTTTCCGTCCAGGATGTGGCCGAGGCTGATGACGTGCTGGTAGGCGATAGAATCGCCCACCGACTCGGGCGCAGCGGCATGGAGCAGCGTAGCCAGCGCATGCAGGGTGTAGAACCAGCCCCGGGTCTGGTCCACCCCCTCGCAGATGTAGTCCGCCGGGAACCAGGTCTTGAAGGTCTCCTGGTTTTCGAAGGGGTAGTGCCACTGAGCATAGGGCATCGCTCCCGAGTCGAACCAGGCGTCGAGCACTTCGCTGACACGCCGCATCGGCGCGCCGCACGCAGTGCAATCGAACAGCACGGCGTCGACGAAGGGGCGGTGGAGGTCGAGGCCGTCAGGAAGGCCGCGCACCCCGGGTTTCGCCGCCAGTTCCGCCCGGCCCCCGATGCATTCGTGGGCCCCGCAGCGCTCACACTGCCACACCGGCAGCGGGGTGCCCCAGTAGCGCTCCCGCGAGATCGCCCAATCGACGTTGTTGTCCAGCCAGTCGCCGAACCGGCCCTCCCGGATGTGGGCGGGGTACCAGTGGATGCGGGCGTTGCCGTCCACCAGCTGCTGCTTGACCATGGTCGTCCGGATGTACCACGAGGTCTTCACGTAGTACAGCAGCGGCGTGTTGCAGCGCCAGCAGAAGGGGTAGGTGTGGGTGATCGTGCCGACGCGGTGCACCAGACCCCGCTCCCGCAGGTCCCGCATGATGAGTGGGTCCGCCTGTTTGACGAACATCCCGGCGAACTCCTTTGGGCAGGGCTGGATCTCGCCCTTGAGATCGACGTGCTGGACGAAGAACAACCCCTCCGACTTCCCGAGTTCGAAGTCGTCAGCGCCGAAGGCGGGGGCGATGTGAACGACGCCGGTCCCGTCGTCCATCAAGACGAACTCGCCCGCCACCACCGGATAGGTGAGGGCCTCGCCGTCGGGGTGCTGATAGTTCGTCAACTCCACCGACCCAGCGCCGCCGAAGCGCTGCACCTGGAACCCCATCTCGACGGGGTCGAACAGCGGGTGATAGCGATGTCCCACCAGGTCGCTCCCCTTCACCGTCCCAGCGATGGTGTACTCCTCGCCCTTCAGCGCCTGCTCCGCCAACGTCCGGGCCAGCACCACCCGACCCGTCGCGGTGTCCGCCACCACGTAGTCCGCCTCGGGCGCCACCGCAAGGGCGGTGTTGCCGGGCAGCGTCCACGGCGTGGTGGTCCAGGCCATGATGGTGGCCGGAGTCTCCGGGGCGGACAGCAGCCGGTCGACCTCAGGATTGCCGGGATGACGGCCCCCGCCCGGGTGCGCGGCGAGTCGGAACTTGACGTACACCGAGGGATCAACCGTCTCGTCGTTGTAACCGAGGGCCACCTCGTGAGAACTGAGCGAGGTGCCGCAGCGCGGGCAGTGGGGCGTGGTCCTATTGCCCAGGTACACCAGCCCCTTGTCCCACAGCTGTTTAATGATCCACCAGCCGGTCTCGATGTAGTCGTTTCGGAAGGTGACGTAGGCGTTGGGGATGTCGATCCAGAAGCCGATGCGGTCGGTGAGGTTCTCCCACTCCTTGACGTAACGGAACACCGATTCCCGGCACTTCTGGTTAAACCGCTCGATGCCGTACTCCTCGATCTCCCGTTTGCTGGCGAGCCCGAGTTCGCGTTCGACCTCCAGCTCCACCGGCAGACCGTGGGTGTCCCAGCCGCCCTTGCGGGGCGCCTGGAACCCCTGCATCGTCTTGTAGCGGGGGATGACATCCTTGAACACGCGGGCGAGCACGTGATGGATGCCGGGCATGCCGTTGGCGGTGGGCGGCCCCTCGAACATGATGAACGGGGGACTGCCCTCCCGCTGGGCGACGCTCTTGCGGAAGATGTCGTGCTGTTTCCAGAACGCCAGCACCCCCTCCTCCAGCGCCGGGAAGTTCACCTTGCTGTTGACCGCTTTGAACATGATGCGCTCCTGGAAAGCTGGAAGATCCACAGATTACACAGATTTTCACAGATTGGGAGATCGGGGTCAGGGAACGTACGAGTTCACATTCGAGGGGCATTTCGGGATGGGAAGCGGGAGTGCACGAGGGCGGCCGCCCTCTGCTTGTCCTGAGCTCGCCGAAGGGCCGGGGGCGTGGGGGTTCATGTCGATGGCCCCCTTAGTGTGAATTGATACCAGTGAACCGGTACAAAAAAGCCCGTCCCCTATTCAAGGGACGGGCAAAACCCGCGGTACCACCCTCATTGCCGCAGCGTGCGGCCGCTCGATTTTTTGAGGCGCCTTGGCGCCCCTGCCCGGATAACGGGGGGCGGTCCCGGCCAGATCTACTCGGCCATGGCCCGCTCGCGGCGGACCCCGCCTTTCGGCTGGCGGCTCAGGAGGGATGTTCACCACCGCTCGACGTGTCCGCTCCCACCATGCCGGACTCGCTGGACGCCACCCGCGGGGCTACTCGTCTCCGTCTCAGCCTTGTTCGTTATCGAACATAGCAAGAGGGAGGGGGAAGGTCAAGGGGGAGAACGAACCGGAGGGTATCCACAGATTACGCAGATTGGCACAGATTGTGAGGTAACGGGAATTCGCAGGGACCGTCAAGGGGTAGGCGGACGCAGAATCGGGGTAGGGGCGGGTTTCAAACCCGCCCTCGAGCCCTCGCCATCACACCATCAGCCGCTGCGGATTCTCCTCATCCGTTTCCCATTGCGCGGGGTTCCCCTCGATGTACCGCCGAATGCGGTCCAACTCCGGTTCGTCGCGGCTGATGCGCTCGTGGTAACCGCGCTGCCACACGGCGGTCCCCGGCGCGTTGCGTGCCGCATTGATGCGCCTCGCCGAGAAGGTTTTCAGGGCGCGTACGATTCCCGGCAGGGCGGGTCGGGCGTTCGGGGCCAGGGCGGGTTTCAAACCCGCCCCTACGTTCGGCACCGTGTTGACGTCCGTATTCGTGATCACCACGATCCCGTGGATGTGGTTTGGCATGACCACGAAGGCATCCAATTCGACCTGGGGATAATGCGCCGGCAATCCATCCCAAATTGCTGCGACCATCCGATCGGCAACGCTCAGGAAGATCGACTCCTCGACAACTTCACCGAACAGGCACTCCCGGTCCTTGGCCACGATGGTCACGAAATAGGCGCCTGCCTGACGGTAGTCATAATTCCGCAGACGGACTGAGCGCCGGTGGTGGCGTTCAGGGTCGAATAGCATCAAGCCGCAACCCAACTTCGCCCGTCAGCCCCAGCCCTAGCGGGGCAAGATTGGGGTAGGGGCGGGTTTCAAACCCGCCCTGAAACCTCCCCGCCCCGGGTTCTCCTCCTCGTCCCTCAATTCTTGTGGATGATGATGCTCCCCTGTGCCAACTGGGTAGCCTCCAGGCTGTAGCGGTCGCCGCCACCGCCGCAGGAGAATATCTTCAGGCCAAAGGCATCCTGTTTGCTGGCTGAGAATGACCCATCCCAGGCATCGACCTCAAACTTGCAGACGGTCCCCCCGTTGATGGTCCCAGAGCCTTGGAATTTGGCACGGGGTTCGCCGGTCACCACCAGCCATTCCATGCTCGTGCTCTTGAAGTTCAGGTTCCCCGCCTTGAATTGGAACTCCAGGTCGCCGTCAGGGGTGGACCTGCCCGGCAGGTACTTCGAGACGAATCCGAAGGTGGCGGGTCCGGCGAGGGCATTGGTCAAGTCAGCGTCGGCTGGTGAGTTGACCGCCCCGCCCCCGGTAACGAACCCACCTACGGGGTCATAGACCACCACCGTGATGCATTGGAACCCGCCTACGTTTCCTGGGGCGTCGGTACCTCGAACGCACACCGTGTGTAATCCAGCTGTGGTCGCCGGAAGACTAGCAGTGACATTCTCCGTCACTTGATCAAAGGCCCCATCCAACGCGGTCATTGGGGTGAACGGGCCGCCATCAACTTTGTAGCTGGCCGAGGCGATGGTGGAGCCGCCCGTTGTGACATCACTCACGGTCGCCGTCCGCGTGATGCTCGTACCGATTGCTACCGGGTTGGGACCGGCAGACACTACAGAGACGATTGGGCCAGTGATGTCCGGCGGCGGCACCAGTTCAAAAGCCCCGATGTCGCACGCGATGCCTTGCGGCCGCGTCACACCCCGCTGGTCCAGGTTGTTCACCGGCGCTGCTCCGCAAATGGCATCAAGGCCCGCGTCGATGGCGGCACTGCCTGCGAGCAGGCCCATGGTCTGGGTCGGGCCGCCGTTCCTGGCTAAGGGGCCCAACTTGGGGTCGCCCAAGGTGCCGACACAGGCCGGATCGGTGTTGGGCCAGCGCAGGTTGCCGCCACCGTCGGTGATGGTGGCGGCAACAGTTGCCTCCAGATGGGCTATTAGCCACGGTCGTGTTACGCAGCATCGTTTTGCTACCGAAGAAGTCGACATTGGCTATGGCACCGCCGCCGAATGTGGCAGAGTTACCGGAAAGGGTGGTGTTGGTGAGGGTCGCCGTTCCAAGGTTCCGGATGCCGCCGCCATAGAAGGGGGAGGAGTTACCAAAGAGGGTGCTGTTAATGAGCGTCAAGGTGCTGCCTACGTGGTTCCAGATGCCGCCGCCATGTGTGGCAGAGTTGCCGGAAAGGGTGCTGTTACTGAGGGTCAGCGTTCCGGCCTCGCTAAAGATGCCGCCACCGCCGCCGTTCGTAGAGGAGTTGCCAGAGACGGTACTGTTGGTGAGCGTCAGCGTGCCGTAGTTGTAGATGCCGCCACCGCCGTAGGCGGCCGAGTTGCCTGAGAGCGTGCCGTTGGTAAAGGTCAGTGTGCCGTTCTGGTTGAAGATGCCGCCGCCCCAGCCGTTCGCAGAGGAGTTGCCAGAGACGGCACTGTTGGTGAGCACCGCCGTTCCCCAGAAGTTGAGGATGCCTCCGCCACTACCCTCAGAGTTGCCGGAGAGGGTGCTGTTGCTCAGGGTTAATGCTCCGGCGTTGAAGATACCGCCGCCGTAGGAGGCGCCGGCGCTCCCGCTGTGGAAGGTCAACCCGGAAATGACCACGGAAGCCCCACTGCTAATGTTGAAAACCCTAGACGCTGAGTTCCCGCTGATCGCCAGGCTGGCAGCTCCGGGGCCGGTGATCGTCAAGTTCTTGGCAATGGCGAGCTCGCCGCTGGTCAGCGTGATGGTGCCGGTGACGCTGCTACTGAAGTTAATGGTATCGCCGGATGTTGCGTTTGCAATCGCCGCCCTCAGCGAGCCAGCGCCGTTGTCATTCGTGTTGGTCACCGTCCATGATGTCGCTAGCGCGGGCAGGGCAGGGAACAGCGCCGGGACCACCAGCATCGCCAACACGATCAACTTTATGGCTGGGATTTTAAGTGGGCTGTGCGGGGGGGGGCAATAGGCGGGTGAACCATTTCGACTTTACGGCAAACATTTGATGAATACCTTTCGTTATCAGGGGGCCTTCAACGCGAAAGGCCGTGCCCTGGTTTCGAGGAGTATAGCAGGTGCTGCACGGATGAACTGTGATCTTGATCACACTTATCCACTGATTAGCCCTCCCCCTACCTCCGCCCCCGCGCCAAACAGAACACCGAGACCCCCACCGGCAGGTCGATCGTCCGCAGCGCCGCCGCCTCAGCCTGGAGCAGCAGGAGAAGCGCACCGTTGACCAGCGGGCTCGCCGGGCGCACGTCGGACTCGGCGGCGGCGGCGTGGCCCCGCAGCCGCTGCCAGAGGCGGCTCACGGCGGCGACCGGAAACAGCAGGGTGTTGGCGTAGGTCAGCCGCACGATCTCGAACCCGGCGGTCTCCAGCTTCGACCGCAATTCGCCGGCGGTGTAGCGGTGGCGGGTGTGGACCATGGCGTCGTGCGAGGAGCGGAGCCACTCGAAGGCGGGCAGCCGCAGCAGGAGGAGGCCGCCGGGCCGCAGCACCCGGTGGAACTCCCACAGCGCGTCCCGGTCGTCGGCGACGTTGAGGTGGTACAGCACGTCGAAGCAGGTGACGAGGTCGAACGCGCCGTCCCGGAAGGGGAGGCTGGTCACCGAGGCCTGGGCGATGCGTTTGAGACCACGCCGACGGGAGAGGGCGAGGGCGAGGGGCGAGAAATCAATGCCGGCGGCACGGCCGAGGCGGCCGAGGCTCAGCAGCATGCCGCCGGCGCCGCACCCGGCGTCGAGCACCGAGAGGCCGGCCCGATCCTCTCGTAGGGGCGGCCCCCCGTGGCCGCCCTGGCGGGGCAGGTGCGGGGCCAGCAGCGCGAGGCTGATGTCCCGCATCCCGGTGTACCACCAGTGGGTGAGTTCGAGGTCGTAGATCGTCTGGTATTCTTCAGCTTCCACGGCGGGGATCAGGCTCTTGGGGGCGGAGGTGTGCTCGGGCGGCCAACTCCCACCGGATCTGTCGCCCGGACCCCACCCCAAAAAATAAATATGCTTGTTGGGGGGCACCCCCAACGCCCCCCGGCAAAGGGCTGCCGCCCTCTGCACACCCGCTCCCAAAGCTGCGTACTCTTCAACCTCAACCCCTCGGACTCCCACCGGCCGCTCCACCCGGCGCCTGAATCAACTGGTCGAACTCCCGCAGCGCTGCGATGACCTCATCGGCCTGGTCGTCGGTGAGCCAGGGGTGGAGCGGGAGCGAGAGGATCTCGACGGCCGCTTGCTCCGCCTGGGGGAAGGAGCCGGGGCCGTGCCCGAGTTCGCGATAGGGCTCCTGGAGGTGGATGGGGTGAGGGTAATGGACCAGCGAGCCGATGTCCCGCTGCGCCAGGAAGTCCCGCAGCCGGTCCCGCTGAGGGCTGCGGACGACATAGAGGTGGTAGACGTGGCCCCCGTCCACCGCGGCTTCGGGGGGCCGGACCGATGCCAGTCCGCACAGCGCCTCGGTGTAGCGGGCTGCCAGGGCACGGCGCCGCGCCGTCCACTCGTCGAGGTGGCGCAACTTCACGCGCAGGATGGCCGCCTGGAGTTCGTCGAGGCGGCTGTTCATGCCCTTCAGCACCGAGCGGTCCCGTTCGGCCCAGCCGTAGGTCCGCAGCAACCGCAGCCGCTCGGCCAGCGCCGGGTCGTTGGTGGTGACCATACCGCCGTCGCCCACGCCGCCCAGGTTCTTGGTCGGGTAGAAGCTGAAGCATCCGATGTCGCCCCAGCCGCCCACCCGGCGGCCGTGGTAGGACGCCCCGTGGGCCTGGCAGGCGTCCTCGATGATTCGGAGCCCATGCCGCCGGGCGATCTCGATCAATGGGGCCATCTCAGCGGACCGCCCGTAGAGATGCACGGGCAGGATGGCCCTGGTGCGAGAGGTGATGGCGGCCTCGACCAGAGCAAGGTCGATGTTCAGCCCGTGGGGCGCGACATCGACCAACACCGGAGTGGCGCCCGACAGTTCGATGGCGGCGATGGTGGCGACCGCCGTGTTGGGGACGGTGATCACCTCGTCGCCCGCTCCAATGCCGCAGGCGCGCAGCGCCAGATGCAGCGCATCGGTCCCCGAAGCCACGCCGATCGCGTGGGCCACGCCGAGATACCCGGCGAACTCCCGCTCGAAGGCCGCCATCTCGGGGCCGAGGATGTACTGACCCCGATCGAGCACCTGAGCGACGGCGGCGTTGATCTCGGGGGCAAGCGCGGCGTGCTGCTCCCGAAGGTCGAGGAAGGGGATCCGTAGGGGTTCAGCGTTCATGGGATGTGTTTTTGCTCAGGGCCGGGGGCATGAACCCGTCCCCCCAACCCCAAAAAAAGAGAGAGGAATTCTTTGTGTGGGGCACCCCCACGCCCCCGGCAGAGGGCTGCTGCCCTCGTGCACTCCCGCTCCCGAGCCCGAAAGGCCCAACCCGAGGGCGGGTTTGAAACGTTTGAAACCCGCCCCTACGGCCGGATCTCTCGGGCTGCGGCCAACGTGCGTCCCCGCCCTCGGGAAGGGCCAATGGCCCGCGCCATCCCAACCTGGGGCGCCGCCCCAGGAATATCGCGGTTGCAGTGCAGGTGGTAGGGCCAGCACCCCATGTCTGGTATCGGAGGCTGGTAGCGGCACGTTGCAACGTGCCCTTACAACGTAGCGTGCTGCCGCGCGCGCCCACCACGGGCGTTGCTTCCCACCCGCCCATGTCGTTGGTGTGTGGGGACACCCCACGCCCCGGCAGAAGGGGCTCCGCCCCCTCATGCACTCCTCCGGTTCGACCGACCGCTCCCCTCGTTCCCAGCGGTAACAGGACAGGCCGATCATGCCCGGCTCCAATACTGGTTGCGGTGCTTGCGATAGTAAGCGGTACTCCGGGAGAGCCCGTCCTCCAGCGCGATAGTCGGCCGCCAACCAAGCGCTGACTCAATCTTCGCGTAGTCTGCGTAGAAATCGCCGATATCGATGCGCCGCCGCTCCTCGGGGAAAGGGACGATCCGGTAGCGGCCGGACCCCGCTGCCCGCACCAGCGTATCGACCAACTCAATCAGGTTCACTGGTTCGGCGCCGCCGAGGTTGAACACCTCACCGTTGGCGGCATCGCTGGCCCCGGCCAGCATGAAGGCCTCGATGGCGTCGTCGATATACGTATAGTCCCGGACCTGGCGTCCGTCGAAGATGGTGATCTCCTCATCGTCCAGCGCCTGCCGGACGAACCAGCCCAGCGCCGTCTGGCGGCTATGGCGCACCAGCATGCGGGGGCCGTAGGTGCGGGTCATGCGGATGGCGCAGGCCCGCAGGCCGTAGATGTTGTTGTAGAGGATGTGGTACCCCTCACCCGCCATGGTGTTGATGCCATTGACGTCGATGGGTTTGCGAAGGTGCAGTTCGGTGACCGGGAGCGAAGCGGGGGCGCCGTAGATCTGGGTGGTGCTGGCATACACCAGTTTCACTGTCGGATTATTGACGCGGCACGCCTCCAATAACGAGAGCTGGGCGCGGCAGTTGATGTCCAGGTCGGTGTGGGGGTCCCGCATGCTGTCGATGTGGCTGACCTGCCCCGCCAGGTTGAAGATGTAGTCCTGGCCCCGCACCAGATAGTTCATCCCGTGCTGGTCCCGGATGTCGGCGATGTTCACCCGCACCCGGTCCTGGATGTCGTCGATGTTGAACAGGTTCCCGCCGTAATCGTCGATCAGGGAATCGACCAGCAGCACGTGGGCGCCTGCGTCGACCAGCCGGTGGGCGAGGTTGCTGCCCACGAAGCCGAGACCGCCAGTGATGAGAACGTTCTTGCCCGAATAGGCCTCGTCCGCGGCGGCAGACATCAGGGCTTTTCCGCGGGCGAAGCCGGGGCGGCGCGATGGTCGGCGGTCTCCGAGAGGCCCAGCGAGGGGGCGGCCGAGGCATCCGGCGCCCGTCCCAGCTTCTTCAGGGCCACCAGGTCCCACCACAGTTCCAGCAGCGCCCGCAGCGTGCGGTGGATGCGGGGAACGTTGAAAAACTGCGAGCCACCATAGGCGCGGTGGTAATGGTGAACCGGTACCTCGGCGATGGTGAACCCACCGTCCTGGACCTTTTTCATCAACTCGACGCAGATTACACCGGTGCGAGACTTGAGAACGACCCGATCGAACACTTCCCGGCGCATCAGCCGGAAGTCGCAATCGACATCGCGCAGCCGGAGCCCGAATAACGTCTTGACACCCCAGTGGTACGCCCTGCCGATGACGACCCGATACAGGGGATCGGACCGGCCCATCTTGTAGCCGTTCACCATGTCCACACCCGGCCGCAGTTCCGAGTAAAGCACCGCCAGCTCACGGGGGTCATACTGCGCGTCGCCGTCGGTGTAAAAAATGAGGCTCTTGGTGCAACTGGCGAACCCGACCCGGAGCGCTCCGCCATACCCCAGGGGATGAGGATAGTCAAGCACTCGCAGGGTGTCGGGGTACAGGAGTTTCAACTCGTCCAGCACCTGGGCGGTGAAATCGGTGCTGCCGTTGTGAACCACGATGACCTCGTAGTCATCGGTGAGCGCCCGCAGCGTCTGCATGGCGTTGATGACCATGCTGGCGATGGTGCCGCCATCGTTATAGGCGGGGAAAAAAACCGAGATGCTGGCGGGCGCGCCGGACGTCATCGCATTCCTCGTTACCGCCTACTGCGCGCTCTGGTACACCAGGCTGATGCCGCCCATGATCACCACCACCCCGGCCACTCTGGTCCAGGTGAGCTGTTCATTGAACAACAGCGCCGAGGCCAGGACGATGATGATGTAACCGGTGCTGAGCAGGGGATATGCCACGCTCAAATGGATGCGGGAGATGACCGAAAGCCAGAACACCGAAGCCGAGAATATGAAGAAAAAACCAACCATCACGAAAGGATTAGTGAAAACCGTGAAAAGCGACCGGACCAGTGTCTCGGGCGCCAATTCCAGCACCCCGTGCTGGCTCATCCCGTGCTTCAGGAACAGTTCACCGGTGACCGTGAGCAACACGGCGATGATCAGGAGGATGTAGGGGAGCAAGGGGTAGTCGCTGGAACCTTTGGCCCTGAGTGCGGCTTTCTTGCAGTGTAGCCAGCGGGCTGACCACCGTCAAGGAATCATTCCTGTTTCATTCCTGTTGAAACACGCCGCTCTTGCCGCCCGCCTTATAGGTCACCCGCAACCCTCCGATCTGCATGCTGCGGTCCACCGCCTTGCACATGTCATAGATGGTGAGGGCCGCCATCGACGCAGCCGTCAGCGCCTCCATCTCCACCCCGGTCTTGCCGATGGTACGGACCGTCGCCCGGATCTCGACGCAGGACCGCGCCACGTCGGGGGTGAACTCCAGTTGCACGTTGCTGAGCGGCAGGGGGTGGCACATCGGAATGAGGTCGCTGGTCTTTTTGGCGCCCATAATCCCTGCGATCTGGGCCACCGTGAATACGTCACCCTTCTCGATCCCACCCTGCTGGATCAGCCGCAACGTTTCGGGCTGCATGTGGATGGTGGCCCTGGCCTCGGCATCCCGCGCCGTATCCGCCTTGCCCGAGACGTCCACCATGCGGGCGTTGCCGTGTTCGTCGAGGTGGCTCAGCTGAAGTTGCGGCCCGGCAGGTTTTGAAACGGGGTCCGGGTTAGCGGCGGCAGCCGGTCCCTCGGAAAAAAACCCGCTGCGCTCACCCCACGCGGGGTCCAGCGAGGCGGCGCGGGCCAGGCGGTCGGCCTCCTCGTTCCAGTGGTCGCCATCGTGTCCCCGCACCCACTCCCACCGCACCCGGCGTCCGGTCACGGCTCGGTCCAGCGTCTCCCACAGGTCCTGGTTCACCTTGCGCTGCCAGCCCTTGGTCATGGTGTTCACCAGGTACTGGCTGTCGGAGTAGAGCACGACGTTGCTGCCTGGTTCGGTCTGACCCAAGCCTCTTATCGCCGCCAGCAGTTCCATGCGGTTGTTGGTGGTGCGATCCTCCCGGCCGGCGTGCCAGGCGGTCACCTCGCCGCTGGCGACCACCGCCGCCCACCCACCCGGGCCGGGGTTGCCGGAGCAGGCGCCGTCGGTATAGATCGTCGCATTGTTGGCCATCCTGCGGGTCACCCTCCGATGTAGGACATCTCGACCTTGCGGTCGGGCGCGGTCGCCTCGGAACGCAGTTCTGAATAGCGGTCGCGCCGATCACCCCACAGCCCGACCAATACTGCACGCAGTTCATCGTCGGAGGCGCCGCTACGGAGCGGCCCTCGCAGATCGGTCCCGGTGGTGGCAAATAGGCAGGTGTAGAGCGACCCGTCAGCCGAAAGCCGGGCGCGGGTGCAGGAGCCGCAGAACGGCTGGGTGACCGATGTGATGACGCCGGTCTCGCCCGATCCGTCGCGATAGCGGAACCGCCGGGCCACCTCGCCCGGATACCGCGAAGGAATGGGTTCCAGCGGCATCTCGGCGTCGATCATGGCCGCGATGGCCTCTCCCGATACGACGTCGTCCATCCGCCAGCCATTGGTGGCGCCGACATCCATGAACTCGATGAACCGCAGGATGTGCCCGCGGTCCCTGAAATAGCGGGCCATAGGCACGATATCGGCGTCGTTGAGGCCCCGTTTCACCACCATGTTCACCTTGATGGGGTGGAGGCCCGCGGCCTCGGCAGCAGTGATGCCGTCCAACACGCCCTGGACCGGGAAATCGACGTCGTTCATCGCCTTAAAGACATCGTCCCGCAACGAGTCCAGACTCACCGTGATCCGCTGCAACCCGGCATCTTTGAGGGGCTGCGCCTTGCGCGGCAGCAGCGCGCCGTTGGTCGTAAGCGTCAGGTCCTTAACCCCGGGCACGCCTGCCAGCATGCCGATCAGCTTCTCGATGTCCCGGCGGACCAGCGGCTCACCGCCGGTGATCCTCAGCTTCTCCACACCGAGTCCGACGAACACCGCCGCCAGCCGGACGATTTCCTCGAACTTGAGCACGGCGCCGTGGGGGAGGAACTCGAAGTCGCGCCCGAACACCTCTTTGGGCATGCAGTAGGTGCACCGGAAATTGCACCGGTCGGTCACCGAGATCCGGAGGTCGTGGAGCGGGCGCTGGAATTGGTCGGTAGGTTTGTTCACTGGTAAGCGTCCCTTGGGGGAAACGAAGGACTACCACCAGTGTAGCCTACCCGAGGATCAAGGGTCGATACGTACAGGCGAACGTACGTACAGGCGAACGCCGCTGGCCACACTAATCGCCGTGCGCCAGACCAGCCAGATAATCCCGCATCGCCCGGGCCGCCCGGCCCCGGTGACTCAGGGCGTTCTTCTGTTCCGGTGGCAGTTCCGCCGTGGTCAGCCCGAGGGACGGTGCCAGGAATACCGGGTCGTAGCCAAACCCGTTGGTCCCGCGGGGCTCGCGGGTGATGAGCCCTTCGACCTCGCCCCGCAGCGTGTGGATCGTGGCTTGCGGGGTCGCCAGCGCGATCACGCAGACGAACCGTGCGGTCCGCTGCGCGTCCAGCACTCCCTCAAGATTGCGGAGCAGCAACACCACCCGCTCTGCGTCCGTCAGGTTCGGCCCGCCATAGCGGGCCGACAGCACGCCGGGCGCCCCGCCCAGCGCATCGACGGCGAGGCCGGAGTCGTCCGCCAGCGTCAGCAGGCCGCTGACTCGAGCGTAGGCTTCGGCCTTGAGTCGGGCGTTCGCTTCGAACGTGCCGCCCGTCTCCTCGACTTCGATGTCGATCCCCTGGTCCCGGAGGCTCACCAACCGGTAGGGGATATCGCCGAGCAGTTGGGTGAACTCCCGGAGCTTGCCGGGGTTACCGGTGGCAATCAGCAATTTTTCCATGAAATCATGCAGCCTGGGCGACATCTCGCTCAGCCTGAATTCCCCCGTTGATGCAGGGGCCTAGCTTCCAGTAGCGCGACCCATGGTGGGCTGCACCACTGGGCTCTCACATCGGCTGTTGCTGGCATTACTGGCATTACTGCCACTGGCATCACTGGCGTCACGGGCATCAATTGATGTTGACCACCGCACCCTTGAGGGTGAGTGGGCCGTTTGCTTTCACCGACATCGTGCCCTGCGCCTCGATGTTCACCGTCGATCCCTTCAACTCCAGTGTCCCGGTGGCGCTCACCGACGCGTTGCCGCTGGCCGTCACCTCGGCGTTCCCGCTGGCGGTGACCGTCACGTTTTGGCTGGCTTTCACCGTGGCGTTGCCCTTGACCTCGACAGTCGAGTCCTTCTCGGCCGACACCGTGGCATTGCCTTTGGCAATGATGGCCACGTCGGCGTCCGCCTGGATCGTGATCTTATTGGTGCTGGAGTCGATGGTGATCAGGTTTTTGCCGGTCTTGTCGGTTATGGAAATCTTTTCGGCGTTCTCGGTATCGTCCAGGCTGATGATGTGGCCGGAACGGGTCTTGATCATCCGCTCGTTGACCTTGCTGTTGGCCACCACCGCGCTGTTGGCCTTGGGCGGCTTGTCCTGGCCGTTCCAGAGCGAGCCCAGCACGTAGGGGCGGGTGACGTCCCCATGTTCAAAGGCCACCAGCACTTCGTCGTCCACCTCGGGCAGGAAATAGAACCCCCGTTCCCTCCCGGCCATCGGACTCGCCACCCTGGCCCACCAACTCTGCTCGTTGTCGGCCAGCCACGGAAACTTCACTTTGACCCGGCCCAAGCCCTTTTCAGCGTCGGTGTTGTCGGTCACAACCCCCACCACCACGCTGGGAAGCGACCATGAATCCCTCCTCAATCCCACCAACTCCAGCAGGGAATCGCTCTGCCTGCCTGTCACCTGAAACGTGGTGAGATAGCCCTCCGGGCCGCTGACCCGGTGCGTGGCGCCCGTCACGTAGTAGGTTCCGGACACCTTGGCCCCGACATCACCCAGTGCGATCTTGACCCCCGGTTTGATCGCAGCGTCCCCGAGGGAAACCCCCTCCGCCTGAACGTAAGAGCCGTCGAGGCTGTCAAAAGCCGCCTTGGCAAGCGTTTCCGCCTCCGCGCTGTCGGCGACGACGCGGTTGACCACCGAGAACTTTGCCGCGCCAAACAACTGAGCCACCTGTTTCCCGTTCTTTGCGAGGCTGGTAGCGGGCTCGGCCTGGGGGGTGGTGGCGGTCCCCACGATCGCCTGCTTCTGCTCCATGTCCCAGCCGCGCACTTCCACCTCTTCCACCTGGTGTGCGGCCGATATTTTGACCCGGAAGCTGACGAGGTTCTCCCCAAGTTTCTGTTCCGGTCCGGTGCGGCCGCCGGTCTGCGGCTTTTGGAAATACAGCGTGGAGCCGTTCGCGTAGAGATCATAGCCAATGCGAGTGGCCCGTTCCTTGAGGAATTCCCAGTTGGTCTGGTTGTTCTGAAACAGATACGGGTAGACGTGCGATGTGGTATCCGCCGTGGCGGACATGCCCGCCTCCCTAGCCAACTGCGAGGCGATGTCGGAGTCCTTGATGTTCAGGAACGAACGGCTCTTCCTCCCGCGGTGCAACCGATGGGAACGGTCGTAGCCCCGCACGGTCAGGATCGGGGTGCCGTCTGGGGCCGCATCCACTTCGAGCGCGGTCACCTCGCCCTTGGTGACCTGCGAGAGCGTGGTCCCATACCCCATTTCGATGTTGACCTCCGCTCCCATCGGCAGCGTGTCGGCTTCGAAGATTTCGTAGGGGGTGACGGCTCCAGGATCGCCGGCGCTGCTGATATCGTGGAACCGGATCACAAACATGTCCGGCAGGTGGAGGCTCTGCTCGACCGAGACCTCGGCGACCCGTTCGTCGTCCTTGACCTCCAGTTCTGTGCCGTTGACCTTGATGCGAAACGACGGGACCCCGGCAATGGTTTCAGTTACCATGATGCAACTCCGTTTTACGTGTGCGTGGTCTGTGGCGATTCATGTATGGGCCGCCGAAGGTCGCAGTCCGTACTAGAGTCCGGGAGGGAGCGCCAGCCGTTGCCCCGGGTGCAGCCGCAGCGGGTCTTCCAGGCCGTTGAAGTCGGCGATCGCCCGCCATTTCATCGGATCTCCGTACTCCTGATAGGCGATGGTGTCCAGCGTCTCCCCCTGGAGCACGGTCCTCACCTTGTACGACCGTGCGAAAGACGTCGGATTGGTTCCGCGCGTAGCGTCGCTCCCCTCCTCGACCATCCGGAACTCGAGGCTGAGCTTGGCCCGCACCGGAGTGCCGTCGGACAGGAACATGGTGAGCGCCTGGGTCACCGAGGTGATGACGGCGCGGAAATAGCCGCCCTTCCAACGGAAGCTGACCTTCTTGGGCCGCCCCAGCCTGGGTACGATCTTCATCAGGTTAAAGACCTTGCCGGTGTGCTCCCGGACGTCCGTGGCCGGGGTGGCCCCGTAGGTATCGAAGTGGAGGTCGTTCAGGGACAGCGTGGTGTCGCCGCCCGAGCCAAACACCACCAGCGGGATGTCCCGTTCGCGCTGTGACTCACTGGTCCAGTTGTTTGTCTTCTTGACCGTGTATTGTTCCGGGTTGAACATGAAGGTCACCACCGGCGCCGGTCCGGGGTCGTCCTCATCGAAGATGCCCGCCTTCACCGGGTGGGCATCCCCTCCGCCGCTCGTCGTCATCGATATGCTCCTGAGTTCATCGCCGGGCTGCTACCAACCGTTCAAGCCACGGTTCGCCCCAAGCCGCTCTCGCTCCACCACCAACCGTTGCTTGATCAGAGCATAGACCTGCCGGGCCAACAGGTCGACATTCGGGGCCGAGGCTGCCTCTGCCTGCGGCCCACTCACTTCGTTCGTCACCATCCCGGGATAGGAACCGGGAGCCACCGCCTGAACCCCTGTGCGGCCGGTGGCGGCCAGGGCAACATCGCTCCGGCCCAATGGTGGCAGGGTCATCGGCCCAGCTGCCGTCGCGGCGGGTGAAGGTCCGGAACTCATGCCAGAAAGGGACGGGAAGCCGGACCGAAACGCGCCGCTGGCGGTCGCCCCGCCAGGCCCCAGATCGAAGCTGCTCATGGCAGTGGCCGGCGACGAGACGCCGGCGCCCTGGCCTGCGAACTCGAGTGCGGGGCCCTGGGGCCACCCCTCCACCTCAAATACGTCGATCCTGACCTGGGCTGCCGCCATTCCAAGGCCGGTCATCGCAGCTGGTCCCATCGCGTCCCTACCGGGCATGGCCAGAGCCACAGGTCTCAGATCGGTCATCTGGGGACCGCGGGGCAAGAACGGGGACGCGGCTACCGGGGAATCGGTGGGCCGGTGATCCGAAAACGCCGCCGGGGGCAGCAGGAGCCGGAGTTGCCCGGGCCTGTGAGCGATGGGGACCGCGCCGTTCAACCATGGCAGGTCTGCTAGGGAAACCGGCCCTTGCGGACCACCGACGCTGAGCACGCCCGCTTCCATGGCCAGGTCCGGCTCGAACCTCGATGCCGGAACCGGTTCCCCTCGTACCCACTCGATGTGCAGTCCCCGCTCCTCGAGTTGGCGGATCAGCCCGGGATCGAGGTCCCCAGGCTCTGGGACAGGCGCTGGGGCCTCCCCGGCGACCCAGTCAAGGATTATCCGGACCGGCTCCACCGGGCCAGGGCGGCTATCAAGTCCCGCTGCACCCTCCAACGAACCTGCCATGGTTGCGCCCGGACGTAGCAGGAACCGCATCCCCGCGGGGCTCTCGGATCTCACCACAGCCCCCTCCAGAATGCCGAGGGCGCCCAGTGAGACCGGCCCATGGGGGCCTCGCACCGTTAACTCAGCGGCCCTCCGTCCGTGGTCCGAGGCCCTCGCTCCCAACGTCACCTCGATGCCACGTTCCAGGATTACGGGAAGTCCCGCTCGTTCCAGGCGGGCGAGCGCCGCTTGGATGCCCTCCCAAACGTTCGGGGTCGCCCAGGGGTCGTGACCACGGACCCAATCCAGCGTTAGGCGGACCGGTTCCGGCCGCACCGGCTCTGCTTCGGGGCCGAGGGAGAGTCCGCCGCCGTCGCGGCCCTCGGCCCGGTCTGTCCCAGCGCTCGCCGGGAAACCCGGTGAGAGTGGTCCGGTTGCTGACGGACGGTTCTCAGTCATCCAACGGCCCAGTTGCTCCCGGCCCGCTCCCTCCGTGGCCCAGGTGGACGCCATCGGGGTATCAAATTTAAGGGGCAACAGGTCGGACAAGACCGATACCGGCGAAGCGGCGCCACCCGCAGCGCCGGGCGACAGGCCAAACCCGGTTTGCTCAGCGGCGATCTGCTCCTCCGCGGCCCCGGCGAGCGCCCCCAGCCAATGCTGCTGAATGCCGGCGTCTGGCGATGCACCGGGCATGTTCAATCCCGCATCGCCGTGGTCCGCCTCAATCGGCGCTCCCGCGGTTCCGAGGAGGATTCCCAACCACTGCTGAATGCCGAGGTATGGGAGCGCACCGGCCCGGCCCGAACCGGCGTCGCCGGCTTGCCCCTCCGTCTTGTCTTCCTCGATTCCGGCGAGCGCCCCCGGCCAATGCTGCCGAATACCGGCGTCTGGTGGTACGCCGGGCCCGCCCGATACGGCCTCGCCGGGGTCCGCCTCCACCCGAGCTCCCGCGATTCCAGGGAGGATTCCCAGCCACTGCTGCTGAAGACCAACATGCGGCCACGTTCCGGCCATGGCCGATCTGGCGTTGCCAGCGGTAGGGGCGCCCTGTACCGCCGGTGTTGGGATCCCGACAAAGTCCATACCCAAATGGGCAGATGACGCCGCTCCGAGGTGAGCGATTGAGAATGGCTCAATCGCTTCCGCGCTGACTCGATCCCCCGATTGAACCTCCTGCGCATCTCCTCGTTGCTGCCCGCCGGCGGTGGGAGGCCCGGGGGATTGATCAGCGCCGGCCAGCACCTGAACCGCCCCGGGGCGGTGGGCGATGAGACCGGAGCGCTGCAACAACTCCACCCCACTCAATGGCGCCGGGCCGGACTCACCCAGGAGGATCAACCCAGAGGCCGGACCGCCCAGGCCAGGGGACACGGCGGACTCACGCCCCCGTTCAAGTTCAACCCGCAGGCCGAACTGTTCCAATCGCCGCAGGGAGCGCCGGGTCTCGGCCAACTGCTCCGGGTGCTGCCAGGGGTCGTGCCCAGCCACCCAATCGACGGTAATGCGGACTGGCTCAAGGGAACCGGTGCGCCCGCCAGCGTTGGGTGGCTGCCTCTCCTCCGCCACGGGGGCTTGGGGCGCACCGGTAGCCGCGCCGCCATGCTGCGCGCTCGAAGCCATTCCAGCGTCACTTCCGCCGCCCGCTGCGTCAGCGGGCGTGCCTCCTGCGGGCCTGGCTGCCGGTGCGGCGTCGGTTTGTACGAGGTCCATTGTCAGCGGATCTCCCGCGCCGCGCAGCGGCGACCAAACCGCTGCGCCATCGTGCCAATCCCATCGAGGAGCGGTTTGCAGGTTCCCAAGGTTAAGGATGGCGGGCCCCGGATCAGCGGCGCCGCCGGAATCCAATACCTCGCTCATTGCGGCTGCGTGGGGGAAATCGACATCTCGGTGTGTCAATAGCGCCGGTGCGCCCCCCGCGATTGCCGGACCCGGCAGCCACCGCCAGCCGGCGGTCTCACCTGGTTCGAACGGGGCGCCAATCCCGGCGCCAGAAGAGGAGCGCGGGCGGCGGGAGGCCGGGGAGCCGGTTGCAGCGGGAACCCGGGAAACTTCGCCAGAGAACGACCCGGCGTCGCCCCGGATGGGGGCGATACCGGGTGGAGAGGACGGGGTGGCGGCATCCGGCGACGGGCCTTCCTGAGGCTCAAAGGCAAGCGCCCCGGGCGTCGCCCCGATTGGCCCGGCTGGGACGGAGTTCGGGGGATCCGGCATGGGGCCTCGTTGCTCCGGGCCGGAATCCCCGGACATAGCGGCCGCCTCGCCATCCCCTTCAGACGTAAAGACGAAGGGGTCCTGGACGAAGGGCGTATCCGTGGGATAGCCACCCGGTGGCAGCACCACCTGGAGCAAGCCCGGTCGGTCGCCGATGACCATCACGGCATCGCCAAAGCCGCCCAGGTCCAAGGCCACCGGGCCCGCGGCGGTCATTACCCGGAGCGCCCCAGCCGGGTGCGCCGCTCCGGGATCGAATTGCGCCACAGAAACGCCCCGGCCGGGAGCCAGGCGCAGATGGATCCCCTGAACCCGCAGGGCCTCAACCAACCGGTCCGCTCGCTCGGGAAACCCGGGTGTCTGCCAGGGATCGCTGCCGGCAACCCAGTCCATCACGAGCACGATCTCTTCCCGTGCCGCGCGGGCGCCCGCCGGTTCCGGGGCGCTGAGGGGAGGTTCAGTGAGCGGCTGATCGGTGGCGCCCGGTCCCGCAGGTGTTCCGGGGCCTGGCCTGGCCCCGGATTCGCCGCCCGCCGCCACCGCACCCCAGTCCGCTGCCCATGGCTCCACGGCGGCCGTGGCAGATGTCGCCGCCTCTTCCGATCCGGGGGGTGACGTCAGATTAAATGGCTCGATGGAGGGAGGACCCGATGGCTCCGTAGCGTCCTGGGGGGCGATGGACGGACCGCGAGCCGCTGGAACCCGTCCCACCGTGGCTGCGGCGGTCGAGCTTCCCCCGCCCTCATTCGGCCCCTCCGGGGTCGCCGCCGGTGCAAACGTCATTCCGGATGTCGAACTAGGGCCGCCTGTTGCTGGACCAGGCTCTGGGGCGCCACTCCCAGCGCCCACAGGGGTGGCGGTGGAGGTTGTGGTGGGTGCACTGCCAGATTCTGGCCTCGTAATTGCCGGTGGCGGGTGCCCAGGCTCGTTCGGTCCGGCGCCGAGGAGGTCCGGAAACGGCGGAGCTGAGAGCTCCGTGCCGCCCGGGGGAAAGGAGCCCGGTACGTCATCCGCCCTTGTCACGGCGTAAACCGGGCCCATCCTTATGAGAGCGGGACCCACCGTTGCAGGCGGGGCGGGCCCAGCCGTGGGAGCAGAAGGCAGCATCGCCGGCGCGGGGGGCGACGCCGCCGGTGGCCCACCGATTGGCGTGGCCTGCGGTCCGGCGACAGAGGCTCCCGGCGGTTCTTGCCTCGATCCCGAGGCGCTGACCCCAGGGGAACCCGCTTGTTCCACTCTGGACGGCAAGGGTTCCTTTTGCTCGGGGGCCGGGCTCCCCATCGGCCCCGCCTGGCCCCTCGGAGCGTCGACCGGCGCGCTCGGACTCTCAGGCAGGACCAGGTCGAAGGCCGGCGACATTGGCGCATCGAACGCCTGATGCAAACTGCCGGGGCGATCCCCAGATGGAACGCTTGCGGGAACGGGTCCCCGGGGCGGCGCACCCCGCTGGGCAACCACCGATTGAGCCAGCGGTACCGGCCTGGAGATGGAAATGGCTGGGCTGGGTTGGAAGGGCGACTCGGAGCCGCCCAGGCCGCCTTCCGGCGTACGCTCCGCCGGTGTGGCCGGACGCGCCGTTCCCGGCGGCGCTGGGGTCCGTACACCCGCAACACCCTCGGCGTCGTCAGCCGAGAACCCCTCCCCGGACCCGGACCTTTGGCGGACCTGCGGCTCAGTCGAAGGCGAATGTGCCGTGTTCCCCTCACGGTCTGATGTCAGCAGGGGCAGGCCGGGAAGGGGATACCCCACCCCGGCAGCCGCGGTTCCGCTCAGCCAGTCGAGCCAGTTGGTGGTCCGGACCGCGTGCCCTTCGAGCAGCTCGGGAATCCCGCCCAGGGCGCCGGCCATCCGCAGCCTCGGCTGGGATGCCGTCGCGGGAAAGAACGCCGTCGCTGCCCCGCCGGCGGCGCGCTGGGCGGCCCGGAACGGGGCAACGTGCGCTCCGTCCCGGGCCCCACGGTTCGCGACGACCGATCGAGCCAGCGACCGGGGGCGGGCGCCGGCGGTGCCGGAAACCGGCGACCCCGCAGCTCCCGGCGCTGCGGGGGACGCTTCAAAGGTTGGACCGTGCTCTGAGGCGGGTGTCGCTCGATCGCCAGGCCGGGCCTGGGTGCGCCGCGCGGCCCGCACCCCAGCCCAAAGGTCAAGGGGGTCGCCCGAACTGGCCACGGCCTCGACCGCGTCGTCTTCGTCCCATGCGACGAAGGGCATGTCCAGCGGGGAATAGTGGTCCCCACCCCCGTCATCGAGGGCTAGCCAGTCGAGCCAGCCCAGTCCCCGCTGAGCGATTTCGCCGAGGAAATCGAGGGTGCCGGCCAGACCGGCCGTCAACTCGGCCGACCGCTGGGACAATCGCTCGGCGACGGTGGGGGCCGCCACCCTGGAGGCGATGGTTGCGGCGAACCCCCGCCGTGCCGTTAGCGCCGGGTCACCGGACAGTTCTAGCGCGGCTGCGCCGTCGGCCGGGAGGTGGCTTTGCCGGCTCGGTGGGGACGCCTGGCCCCCCTCGGGCTCAGCCATTGGGGAAGATCATGGCGATGCGCCGCCTACGCTACCGGACAGCCTTATTGATACGCCAGCCGCTGTGGGCCAACTCCAAGGCTTCCACCGCGATCCCGTTGCCATCGGCTCGAAAGTCAGGACCGGTCCATTTGACGGGGAAGGCTTTTTCCAGGTCCCACGAGAACCGGCTGTCGGTCGTGCTGACACCCCGGTTCGGGAACGCCAGGATCGAAACCGGCTTGGTCTCAAGCTTGCCCTCAATAATCTTCAGGTACCAGCTCCACAGTTCATCCGTTGCGGTCCAGCCACGTTTGAGGACGATGTTGTTCCATTTGGTGGTCTTGATCAGCTGCCGCATCCCGGAGTTGTAGCCACCCTCCTTGAACGACTCCACCTCCGTCTGAACGGTGAGGCCGGTGCATTCGGTGAACGACGCAACGGCGATCCCGTTGATCTCCACCCAGAACTTGCCCTGGCTGAAGGGGTCCACCAAGCGCCCACCGGCCGGTTGCGACGTCAACGCTGTCCCGCCTGCGACCGGACCGCCTGAGCGATGGCCCCGGCCCACCTTGCGGCGGCCTGCTCATCGGATAGTCCGGCGAGGTCCATGCTCAGGGCTACCCGAACCTCGGCGAGTTCCGAGAATCCGGCCCCGGGGGTCTCGACCGCCAGCAACTCTTCGCTGCGGGCCAGTGCCCTGATCGATATATGGTCGAGCCGGGCCCGCTCCAGCGGCGTCAGCGGGCCGCCGCCCGCGGCCGCGTAATTGCGCACAAAATGGTCCACCATGAGATGGGGCGCGGCCGGGCCGGCGCCCCGCGCCAGCACCAATGCTTCGACGGTCCGGGCCTCGCGCTCCTGATCTTCCGAGTCCGCCCGCCCCGAGTCCTCGGGCGTCGCCTCCCGAGCGGCCTGGGCGACATGGGTCAACTCATGAGCGACAAGCGCCTGCCCGCGTGGGCTGAAGGGATCGAAACGGCCTTCGGCGAAAAAGACCTCTCTCCCGATAGTGAACGCTTCCGCTCCTCGTGCCTGGGCTGCTGAATCCGCCGCAGGCCCGGTGTGAAGCCGCACGTCCTCCAGGTTGCGCCCGGGTCCGTCCAGCACTGCGCCGGCCGCGTCCGGGAGTGCAAACCCGCCGCGGCCCATCAGTCCGGACAACTCAGTCCGGACAGCCTCGCCCTGTCCTGGGCGGTGCGGCGGGGGTGGGGCGCCCCTCCGCACCGGTTTGATAAAGGCCAAGACTTGCCCTCGGTCATCCGGCGGCAGCTTGAATGGGGCCGGCGCCGGTTCGGCCTCCTCAAGCACTCCTGGGATGCGTTGACGCAGGTCCCGCAACAAAGCCGCCGTAGTTCCGCCGCTGGAGGATTGCAGTCCGCTTGGAGGGGAGATGGCACCGGCCACTGGAACAATCAAAGAACGCGAGAGGCTGGCGAGAAACTCGTCTCCTCCGGCCGCGTCGCCCACCCCTGGCCCGCCCGCTGGTTCGCTCATCGTGGGGTTTTCACTCCCGTTCCAAGGCAATGGTCAGCTCGTCGCGCATGAGCCGGTATACCCGGTCTGTGAGGGCGCGCAGGACGGCGGCTTCGTCGGAGGCCGGACGGGGTGACGGAGATTGGCCTGAAGTGCCACCGGATACGGGTTCGGACGGTTCGGGCGGCGCCACGTGGGCGAGGGATTCTGGCGCGGGGACGGCGAGTGCCGCTGGTGAAATGAGTTCGAGGGTGGGTGCCGCGTTTCCGCGTTCGACGGAAACATAGCTTACCAAGGTGCCAATGCGGACCGGCATGCTAGCGCCCGCTGCTGATCTGGCGGTTGATGCTGCCGATCTCCTCGACCCAGCGCCTCCGGTCTCCGTGCTCCATCATCAGGATGTCCTCTGACGGCCAGTGGAAGTGGTATGCGATGTAGGCTACCTCCTGGTAGAGGCGTTCCAAAGGGTAGCCTACGATCCCCCCATGGCGGCCACCGTATCAACCTCGAACTTGTGGCTGCACTCCGGACAAGTGGCCGTGATGGCGGTGCTGGCGTTTTCGTTGATGCGCCGGTAAAACGTCTGCAGGTAGGAGAGGTCGGTGGAGAAGATGTCCTCGATGACCGAAGGGTTCACGTCCGAAACAGAGCCCAGTTTCGTGATCACCCGTGATAGCAGGATGATGGTGAGGTACGCTTGGTTTTGGCGCACCCTTGGGTCCCGCAGCGGCGCGATCTCGTCCATAGCAGTAGCGAGGCGCATAACGCCTCGCTTGTGCAGATTGCCCTCACGGTCGACAAAACCCCGCGGGAGCACGAATTCAAAGTCGGTCTGGAGCTTCTCCATCAGCACGGTCCTGTGGGTCCAACGCTACCGTCACGGCTGGCCCGATCTTATCCGGTCGCTCGCTCCAAGCCCTCGTGGACGATCTCGATCTCCTCGATGATCACCTCGTTGCCCTGGGCGTTCACGCCGGACGCGGTCCATTTGCTCGGCCATCCCCGCACAAAGTTGTAACGGATCACCTCGGCCCCGTCCTCGTTGTAGGCGACGACCGACCCGTTGATACGGGCATCCTCGATCTTCCCTTGGATAACCTTCTGCCGCCAGGCCCACAGGTCGGTGTTGTCGGTGATGCCGCGTTTCAGGTTGATGTTCTGCCATTTCAACAGACCGGGCATCTTGTGGATCATGGTGACCCCTTTGGGCCCCGCCTGCTTGTATTCAATGACATCGTTTTCGGAACCGAATCCGGAAGCCTCGCGGAAAAACGCCTCGGTTACGCCCTTGACTTCAAGGGCGAACGCAAATCCCTGAATTGGATCCATTGGCCGGTCAGCCATGCCTGTTCACCTCCATGTGTCGATTTCGAACCAAGCTGCTCCGCTATCCGCCGGTCGCCAGTTGCTGCACTCGGAACACCACGAATTCAGCCGGTTTCACCGGGCACATCCCGATCTCGCACACCACCATGCCCGCGTCGATCTGGTCCGGCGGATTGGTCTCGGCGTCACACTTCACGTAGAACGCCTGGTCCTGAGTTGCGCCGAATAATGCGCCGTTGCGGTACGGCCCCATGAGGAACTGGGTGATGTCCCGCTTGAGCCGCTGCCACAGGCCGAAGTCGTTCGGTTCGAACACGGCCCAATTGGTGCCACCCTTGATGGAGGCCTCCACGTAGTTGAAGAAGCGGCGGACGTTGATGTACTTCCAAGAGGCGTCGGTGATGGCGAGGGTGCGGGCGCCCCACACCCGGATACCCATTGCGCCGAAGGCGCGGATGCAGTTGACCCCGATGGGGTTAAGCGTCCCCTGCTCGCCGGCGGTGATGTCTTGCGTCAACTCGACGGCACCCCGCACCACCTCGTTGGCCGGCGCCTTGTGGACGCCTCGCTCGGTGTCGGTGCGGGCCCAGATGCCGGCCATGTGGCCGCTCGGCGGCACCGACATCAACTTGCCATCGGGCCCCAGCACCCGAATCCAGGGGTAGTAGAGGGTGGCAAAGGGCGAGTCCACCATCAGTTTCTGTTCCCGCCACTCCTTGACCTCCTGGGGGTCGAGGCCGAGGGGCGAGTCGATGATGCACACCCGGTTCCGCATCAGTTCGCAGTGGTCGACCATCGCCTTCTGGAGGGCGATGAGCGCCTCTTCTTCGATGAGGCCGCGCTGGTAGGCGCTCATCAAGTCCGGAGCGCAGACGATGGTCACGTTCTCCACCGCCTCTAGTCCCGCGATCCCGGAGCGGCTTCTCAGGTCGCCCTGGACCTGGGTGGTGTCCAAGCGCAAATCGCCAGCGGCCGGCGCCGCAAGGGCATAGGACCCTTCGGTCGGGGCCGGGAGCAGGGGCGCTTTGCCCATCGGGATATCGAGCCAGACGTAGGTCGATGTCCCGTTGACCACGGTCTCGACGAAGCGGGGGCTCTCCCGGTTCATGGTCACGTTGGCGAAGGACTCCACCGCCTTGCCGCCTGCCTTCACCGACACGGTGAACATCGGGGCTGCGGGGTCGGCCGGCAGGTTGTCATCCCCACCCTTGGCGGGTCCGATATCCACCGAGACGCTGGCGGCCGCTAGGCCGTCTTTGATGGCGTAGGCTTCCAGGGCGGGTTTGTCGCCCTCAGCCGCGGGGACCTGTACCCGGGGCGCAAGGGGCGAGGCCACATTGACGATGTAACAGACGCCGCCGCCGTTGTTGAAATACCCGTACACCGCGTGCCCGAGGTAGTACTCCTTGCGGATCCCACCGAACTTCTGCTGGAACTGGGACCAATTGGTCACCAGCACCGGTTTGTTGCGAGGGCCCATTTCGGCGAACCCGATGAACGCCGCTACCGACGTCCCCACCCCTTCGATAGGCCTGCCGGCCGAAGGCAGCTCCTCAACGTAGACTCCAGGCGTTAGATACGAAGGCGCCATGTGGTGCAACTCCTTCTGAAGACTTGACCGCCGAAGATGACGCGATCACGCGTCCAGCCGCGGGGCGACCGGCCCCACCATGCCTCAACCGGGTAGAGCGTAACAGAGCCAAGGTTAACCCCCGGTTATGTGCCGGTTAAATTGGTCGGCGGCTGCTCTCACAACTCGAGGATGACGTCCTCCCCCGGTATCGTCACGCTCACCTTGGCCTCCGTCCGGTCCTGCGCCCGCAACACGAGAACCGCGCTGCCCCGCCTGGGCGCGGGCAATCGGAACCAACCCTGCTCGTCGGTGGTGGTGCGGGCGCCGGTCTCCTCCACCATCACCACCACGCCCGGCAGTCCTTCAACGACGTTGTCCCGGTTCCGCACCCAGCCCCTCACGTCGAATCCGGAGCGGGCATCATCCGGCGTGATCTGCCGAATGCCTATCTGCGGCGCCCTGAGCACCAGCGGCGCCTGGTATGCCACCTCAGGATCCAACACGAGGGTCACCACGTAGGTGAGACCGGGACGGACCCGGTTCTCAAGCCCCTGCCAGAGGTCGGCGAAATTGGACGGCATCTGATCCGGCTGCGCCACCGAGGTGGTTACCGGTCCCGGTTGGTCAACCAGTCCACCCCTCAGCAGGTCACGCGGCAACGGGTTGCTCTTCACCAGCGCCGCCAGCACTCTCCAGAGCAGCCGGTGCTCATCCTCCGGCGCTCGGGCCCAGGTGGTCACTTGGTAGGTGGCGTCGATGCGCAGGGGGGCACGCTGCCTGCTACCCAGGTTGTTTTCTCCGCTCCTCTTGACTTCCCACCCCACCGTCCGCATTTTGAGGTTCTCCCGGAGGTCGAACAGGAAACAATTGACGGCGGGCCGGGTGAGCCGGCCGGACCAATCCCGGTCAGGAGTATCGAAGGCCAGCTCGACTTCGGTGGGGTCGAGCGGAACGGTGCGCACCAGCAACTCGCGGATGGTGTCGTCCAGGTCAGCCAGCACGGTCATGACTCCAACAGAAGCGAATAGTACGGCTCAAAATCGTTCTGTGCCACCAGTTTCCCCAACTTTTGATATTCCCGGCGAGTACCTCGGATGAGGTGCCGCATCGCGATCCGGTCGCCTTCCTCCGCGGCCAGGAAGGCCCCGGTCAGGCAGATATTGCGGATGTGGCCGCCTGCCAGCCGGAACTTCCGCGCCAGGAAGGGCAGGTCCACATCCCCGTCCAGCGGCGCCTCGTTGGGCAGCGAGCCGCGCCAGATGCGGAGCCGCTCCGCTTCCTCAGGCATCGGGAACTCGATCACAAAGTCCAAGCGACGCAGGAAAGCATCGTCAAGATTGCCCCGTAGGTTCGTGGTCAGCACCGCCACCCCGTTGTAGCCCTCCAGCCGCTGGAGCAGATAAGCCGTCTCCACGTTGGCGTAACGGTCGTGGGCATCCCGCACCTCGGATCGCTTTCCGAACAGGGCGTCGGCCTCATCGAACAGCAGGACGGCGTCGCCCTTCTCGGCAGCGCCGAATATGGCGTCCAGGTTCTTCTCCGTCTCACCAATATATTTGCTGACGATGGACGCCAGATCGATGCGGAACAGTTCGAGGCCGAGCACGCCCGCGATGATCTCCGCCGCCATCGTCTTGCCGGTGCCGGGTTGCCCAACGAACAGGGCGGTCAAACCGCTGCGCCCGGCCACGGCCCGGCCGAATCCCCAGGTCTCCAGCACCCGCAGTTGGTGGCGGGCCCTGGCCGCGATCTCGCGCAACTGCGCCAAGGCATCGCCCGGCAGGACGATATCGTCCCAGCCGTGACGCGGCTCCACGCGCCGGGCCAGTCCGTTCATGGGCGGGGCGCTGATGGCGCGGGCCGCCGCTCGCAGTTCAGACATCCCGGCCTGGTCCTCACCGGCAAATTGAGCACGGAGGCCGCCGGCCGCGGCGACTGATTCGATGCTTTCCTGGTCCAGATTGTACCGGTTAGCGAGTTCCACCACTCCATCGGACCCTATCGGACCGCTCAACACCGATTGCCACATCCTCAACCGTTGTTCCAACGCCAACGGCGCCAGTTCCAATCGGATGGAAGGGACCGAGGCGATCCAGGTGCTGGGCTCCCAACGCGCCTCACCCAGCAGCAGCGTCGGGCGAATTCTGCGGACCAGGTCACGATGCAGTTGCGACATCAATTGCGCATGGCCGGCCTTGTCCGGGGTGAACAGCACGTCGAACTCGTCGAATGCTAAGACCGCATCCTGCAGGGTAGCCTCCTGCACCAGCAGATGAACGTTTCTGGCGAGATTGCCCGCGGCCAGGAGATCCGAGACGCGGGCGACCAGGAGCGAGACCCCGGCCTGAAGGCAGGCCGCGCGCGCGGCGGCCAGGCGGGCAGGCCCGGTTTGGCCATGGAGGTACACCACGGGAGAAGCCGAGCCGGTCTGTTGAGCCCCAACCAGGTGAACCAGCCCCTCGACCAACGCCTGGTTGAGGCCGAGGGCTGGCGGTGGTGGTTCTGGTTCTGTCCGGTAGAACGAGGCGAAACCAGTGAGCCTCCCATCGATCCGGTCGGAACCGAGCAGGAATTCGGACACCCGATCATCCAGTTTCAACGGCCGGCTCAGGAAGGGTAGCCGTTCCGCCGATTCTTCGGCCAGCGTCACGATACCCGAGGCCAGCAGCGAACCCTGGAGCCCTAACCGCACCCTTGCTTCGACCCGGTCGGCCAACCCCGGGGCCAGCAATTGCAGCACCAGGTTTGCGGTGGGACGGCGGCGGGACACATCGTCCTGGAGATAGCCATACAGCCGCTCATAACGAATGTCCAGTTCCGGCGCCAGGATAATGAGCACCGCTTCCTGCTCGAAAGCATCCAGACCCCACTGCGCCGCCAAGTGCTGGAGGCGTTCCGGTATGACCGCTGGGGCCAACTCCAACAGCTTCCGTGCTTCCCAGGGCTGCGGAGTTTCGGCAAGCAGCGCGTCAATCTCGCCGTCTGAGATGTACAGTCCGCGCAGGGGGTCCGCCGCCCGTGCCGCTATCTCGTCCCGCAGCCCTTCGACCGCGATCCGAAGGCGGAGGTCGAGCCGCAGGAGGGCTCGCCGCAGCATATCAAAAGACGCTGTTGCCAACGGGGCGCCGGCGGTTTCCATCTTAAGGTCTGCTTAAGCGGGCCCGGAGACGGCGGCCCGGACCTGGGAGAAATCCCCAAAAAAAGCGCCGGGTGGTCATTCGGCTTCTTCGACGGTGTCCATCGCTTCCATCGCTTCGACCGCTTCGACCGGACCCGTCCCGCCGAGCACCGCCTGGATGCCGGGCAGGTAGGTGTCGAATTGCGTCGCGTTGTGGGTCACGAGTTGCTTGAGCATCGGCGGACTCAATTTTTCGCCCGCCGTATCCAGGCTGGTGCGGTAACGAACCTCACCGTCTTCGCAGTCCATCTCGAAATTGCCGATTCGCAGACCATAGTTGGCGCGGGTGAGGAACTCGGCCATCGGCGGGCGCCGTGCGGCCGGCACCTCACCGGTGAGATACGAGAACACCATGCATTGATTGAGCCCCTCCTCCGCCATGATGACCGCAAGCCACTCCCCATTGTCACCCTTCAGCGGTACACGCACCGCGCTGCCGGCTTCTACCACCTCGTATGGCCACCCGCTGTCCTTGGCAAACGTGACAATCACGTCGAACATCTCACCTGCTCCGTTCT
The DNA here is from genome assembly GCA_009692945.1 of Dehalococcoidia bacterium. Classification (GTDB taxonomy): domain Bacteria; phylum Chloroflexota; class Dehalococcoidia; order SHYD01; family SHYD01; genus SHYD01. Next base: position 120,211 of record SHYD01000001.1, read on the forward strand.
CATCCCTCGCCAGGCCCGCATCGTGCGGCGCGGGGTTGGCCCAGATAGTGCTGTAGCCCTGCTTGACGGCGCCTCCCGCCAACTCTGGGGGAAGCGGCACCTCTTGGACCACCTGGAGCGCGATCCAACTCTCCGACTTCAAGAGGACGTGGGGTCGTTTGCTGGCGGCCAGGCCCTGCAGCCACGACTGCACTTCCTCGGGTGTGGAATCGTGCCCGGTCAAGAGGTGTTGTGCGTCCGCTGCCAACCGCGCTTCCACTTCTATGAGACGGGCTGGGTTGAAGGCGATGTTCCCCCCGTTGCGCCTGACCTCGGGGGCCAGCCGGAACAAGCCCTCAGCATCGATGCGCCTGTAGGCAGCATCGTCCACCGTGAAAACCGCACGGCACTCGCTCAGGCGGTCCCCGGATCGTCGCAGCTTGACCCTGGACACCCCCACCGGAAGCCCCATACCAGAGGGCGTCTGCAATTCGATATTCAACGGCGCGTTGCGGCCCTGCATGTCAGACTCCGGCAGGACCGGCTACGAAGGCCACTTCTTGATCACTTTACCCTGTTCAAAAGTTGCGGTGAGCACCGGCGTCTCAATACCCCGGGATTGTTTCGCGGTGAGCTTGACCTCCCACGACTTGAGCTTCCCTCCCGCCTCGGTGAGAGTCACCGACGCCTCGATCCCGATGGCGGAAGTCCGTGAGGTTTCGACCTCCTTGCTTGGGTCAAACTTCTCGAACTTGATCTGAGGGTCGCTCTTGACGGCAGTTTTGACGGTGTCTACCATCGACGCAAAATCTCCCACCATGTTCGCTCCGGTGGCCGCCGCGTTGGGGTCCTCCTCAGCGGCGGATTCGGCCTTTTCTGCCAACAGCGGTGTCATGCGGGTCGCCATATTGCCAATATAGGCGACGAGTGCCGACCCGGCGCCACCGCCCCCCAATTCCAACAGATTGAACATGGCGCTGGCGCTGATTTCCAGTTCCCGTTCTTCCGATCCGATTGTGTATTCCGCCGACCCCGAGAACGGCCCGAACTCGGCCTCGAACCCAAGCACGCCCTCCATTTTGGTCTGACCCGACGACTTGCGCGCGCCCCGGGCCTTGGGCATCCGCAGCGCCGCCAGTTCCTTCACCGACAGTTCATCCAGCTTCTTGCCGCCGGTCTGTTTGTGGATGGACGCCTCGACAGACTCCTTGTTGTACTCGGTGAAATGCCGCGCCTTGGCAGACCCGCCCAATTTGCCACCCGTCACACCACCCTCTGCCTTGATCGATGCATAGGCGCCCCTCCGGACAAACCGCTCGCGGTCGTCGGTGCCCTTCGCCAGAACGCCCTTTTCAACCTTGGACGCCCAGCGCTCAGCGAGCTTGTAGCCCTGCCGGGACATGGTGCCGCCCCACATATAACTGGCCACCTCCCGCGGCAGCACGGAGGACTCCCGGAACTTCTGATACATGGCATAGGAGATGAGTTTCATCACCTCGACACCGGACCCACCCTTGGCCTCGATGAAGCCGCCGAGTTCGCCCTGGAGTTTGGCCACGCCGATCGAACCACCGGCCGTCACTCCCAGTTCATTGCCGACCTCGACATCGTTTTTATCGTCCTTTTCCGCGCTCATGGTGAGATGGAACCCTATCTCTACACCCGAGGGCGGGATCGGGATGGCCAGATCGAACTCGAACTCGGCAGTGGTGTCCGGCTGAGGTACGGCCAGGTCGATCAGACCCGCCAACCGCTCCGACGCTTGTTTGAAGTCTCCGGTCAGTTTGTCCTGGACCTTTTTGGTCTTGGCGTCCGGGGCCACCACCGCGGCCTGCTGCCCTTCCGGGAACTTGACCGCCTCCAGTTTGGCCTTCTCGGCCAGGGCCATCGACTCGAGGTTCTTGACCCCAGGTGTCCGTTTCGCCACCGCATCGGACGTTCCGTCGGCGTTCTCCTCCCGCCACTGTGCTGTTACGTCCAGTATCTCTTCGAGCACCGCCACCAGCGTGTCCCGCTGGCTGGAGTTTTCCGGAGGAGCGGTGAGGCCGTGGTACTCGTCCAGCCACTGGTCGATCTCGGTCAGGGTCCCGCCCCGCACGCTGGTGCGGTCCACATAGGTTGCTGCAGAGAACGTTTCGGCCGTGATCAGCCGCTGGACGGCCGGTGCCTCAGGATAGATAAGCCGGATATTTTCGTTGCCGCGGGCGGGGTCCGGCAAAGCAAGCCTCGCCAGCTTGGGAAGCGCCACCGAACGGGCTCGACTCGGCGCAGTCGCAGCAGCCGAGGATTGGGAACGGGGACTTACTCCCCCCGGAACGCCCGCGCCAACACGGGCGACACCGCCGGTCTGCGCCATGCGCTGCAACGTCTGGTTTCCCAGCGTGCGCTGTAACGCCAGGATGGCTGGAGAGGATATTCCCCGTCCTACGGCCATGGCCGTTTGCAGTGAGGCTACCGCAATCGCAGGACCCATGGCGCCGGCTTCCGGAAACCTTGCCTCGGCCTCGGTCTGGGAGACCGTCGCCGGGCGTGGCGCCGGGTCTTTATCCGAACGCTGGCTGCGAAGTTGAGAATTCTTTGCCACGCTTCTCCTCACCGATTCCTCCCGCCGCCCGCTCCAATGGGCGACGATCTGGGACAAATTACCCCAACCCATCATCCCAACAGGCTGGGCCAACGGGGTGATCCCGCGTCGGTTTGGCCTTCGAGTTAGCCCTGAAGCAGCTCCTCCTCGGGGCCTGCCCGCTGGACGTAGCCCTGAAGCAGCTCCTCCTCGGGGCCTGCCCGCTGGACGTAGCCCTGAAGCAGCTCCTCGTCCTCGGGGCCTGCGCGTTGGATAGGAGAAGGGCTCGCAGGCGCGGACGCCGAGGTGGGTTTGGCGCCATCGGCCGTGGAGCCAACCAACCGGTCCGCCTGATGCACCGCAGCCCGCTCGTAAGGATCGCCGGGGCTGCTGATCGCCACGCCGCCGGCAACCGGCGTTCCGGCGACCGGCCCCGACCTTTGCTGCACCACATGGGTGGCCTCGTGGGCCAACATTCGGATTCCTTCCGGCGCGTCCGGCTGGTAGTTGCCGGACCTGAAAAAGATATCGGACCCGGTGGTGAACGCTTCTGCGTTGACGGCCTGCGCCAGCCGATCCGCCTCGGAATCGGCATGGACCCGAACACCTGAAAGGTCGGCCCCCAAGCCAGACTCGAGGCTACGCTGGAGCGGCGCCGCCAGCGGTTGACCACTTCCGGCAGCATTCTTGATCTGGCGGCCGAGGTCGGGAGTGGGTCGCCCCTCTTCTTTGGTGGCGATGGCCAGGCGCTGGATCGCAGCGTTTCCCAGGCCGTGTACGCCGCCGCTCAACACTGCTGCACGGGCGCCGAGTTCTGCGGCTACTTGCTGCAAGGCCTGATTGCCCAGCGAAGGGGAAATATCCGATGCAGCAGACGATCGATCAGCCTCGACCTGCTCAGCGGCGATAGGCCTGGGCAATTTGCGGGCTAGCCGCTCAGAAATGTTGGCCGAACCTTCCATTTGAGGGGCCTCCCTTAACTCCAAGGCGTTGTCTTGGGTGCACTCCAAGGCATCCCGGAACGGTAGCATTGGCCGGTTAATATTTGGTTATTTAGACGCCGATTTCCATTGACGCAGGCACAAGCCGTCCGCTATGCTTAACCGCGTTCGGCGGACTCTGGAGAGGGCGATCCGAGCTAACCGGCTGCGGAGGTCAGATCGATTGCCGAAACATTCCTGGGCCGTGTTGCTCGCCATCGTGTTGGCCGCCACGGTTGTGGACCGGACCGAGGCGGCGAATCAGGCTGCGGCGGCGCCCGAATCGCCCCAATCGGCGATGCTCACCGTGGCGGTGCTACTCGGGATCGGCCTGTTGGCCGGCTTGCTTGTGTTCCGCCATGGCGGCCCCCCCGCCCAATCCGAGGTCGAGGAGATCGAGGCCGACCCTGATGAGACCGAAACGCTGACGGAAGTGGCCAGCGCAGGCTCGGATTCGGCGCCCCTCGCCGCACAACTGATATTCGATACGCCGGAGGGCCGGAGCCAAGTACTGCTGCACGGCGAGGAGTCGATTCTGGGGCGGGACCCCCTGGCGACCGTGGTGTTGACGGACCCCTTGGCCTCCCGGCAGCATGCCCGCATCACCCGGCACGAGGGCGAGTACTGGATCGAAGACCTGCGAAGCATGAATGGGACCCTGGTGAATGGGACCGCCCTGAGCCGGCAGCGCCTTGAACCCGATGACCTCATACAGATCGGACAGGCCAGGATCACGTTCGCTTTGGAAAGCCCGGCGGCCAGCGGAGCGCCCGCCGCTCCCCCCCCGGTCCATGACTGAGGCCCAACGTACCATGGACTCAGGGCGCCGCCATCCAGTGGCGGTTGCCATGGCGCACCATCCCGGCTCGTCCGCGACGCCGGTGCCCCCCGCGCCTCTGGCAACTGACGCCGGCGGGGACCTCGCTGTGTTGGTCACCTGCTTGGGCCGCTTTCAGTTCAGTCTGCCTGCGGGCCACCCGATTGAGTGGCGGTCCACCAAGAGCCGGGCACTGCTCCAATATTTGTTGAACCATCGCGACCGTCCCATACAGCGCGACACCCTGATTGATGCCTTATGGCCTGATCCCAGAGCCCTCGCACCGGCCACCTCCCTGAAGGTAGCGGTGCACGGGCTCCGGCACGCCCTGGCAGCAGGGGGGGGCGGTATCCCCGTCACCATTGTCGCCCACCACTCTGCCTATTCGTTGGAGGCATCCCGGATCTGGTTGGACGTGGAGGAGTTCGAACACTGCTACCAGACAGGCCGCGCCTCGGAAGCGAGGGGATTCGCCGCCGAGGCGTTGAGGTATTACGCCCGTGCGGCCGAACTCTACCGGGGTGACTTTCTGGAAGAAATAGCCGACGAGTGGCCGGTGTTCCGGAGGGAAGCCCTGAAGGACCAGTATCTCTTCTTGGCCACCGCACTGGCCCGGGCCGCGATCACGTCCGGCGATTATCAGGAGGGCGTGACCCTGTGCCAGCAGATCCTCACCAAGGACCGGTGTCGCGAAGAAGCGTACCAGATGCTCATGGTGTGCCACAGCAAACTCGGGCAGCGCGGGCGGATCCGGTGCTGGTACAACCTGTGCGTGCGCACCTTGAAGACCGAACTGGACTGCAGCCCCGCTCCCGAAACCTCAGATACCTACCTGCGGGCCCTGACCGGCGCCCTATGACTTTCGCTGCCGCGCCAACGGTCCCCGGGTACCGGCTCCTTCGCCGTATCGGCAGAGGTGGATCGGGCGAGGTGTATGAAGGCCGTGCTGAGGCAACCGGCGGACGCGTCGCCGTTAAGGTGCTCCACGTTGGGGCAGGAGGACGCCATGCGGGAAGTGAACTCGACCATGAATGGGACGCGCCGCACCTGGGGGAGACCCGGCATGGGGCCCTGATGCCAACATATGCTGTGGGGCAGACCGCCTCGGTCCGCTATTCGGTGATGCCCCTAGCCGAGGGGGGCAGCCTCAAACGTCTCATCAGCGCCGGGTGTCCGCTGCCGGTGGAGTGGGCCGCCGGTGTGATCGAACAGATTGCGTCCGCCCTCGAACACCTGCATCAGCACAGGCTGCTGCATCTCGACGTCAAACCCTCGAACGTGCTGCTCACGGGCGACGGCCGGGCGCTATTGGGGGATCTGGGGAACGCCCGCGCGGTCAACGGAGGGGACCAAACCGCGCTCAGGGGACTCATCGGCGGCACTCCGGGGTACATGGCGCCGGAGCAGCGGCACGGTGGACCCCTGGACGCCCGCACTGACGTGTTCGGTCTGGCGGTGACCGCCTGCGAGTTGCTGACGGGATGCCAACCATTCCCCAAGGATTCACCCACCACCGCCCAGGCCATCCCGCAGGCCACTCTGAATCCGAGGCTCAACCAGCGGGTGGGCGCGGTGCTCCTGCGAGGCATGGCGCCAAACCCCGAAGACCGCTTCGAGTCCGCGGGCGGATTCGCAGCGGCGCTCACGGCATCACTTCGCCCGTTTCGTCATCATCCGAACTTTTGGGCGCCAGTTGGCCGGTGGGAGTCCCCCACGAACGGCGGTAAGGGTTGGGCGGATGGGAAGCTCCAACCAGCGGAGTTGAACAGCGCAGGGGGCCGTGTTACGCGCAATGCGCTGCCGCCAACACTGTTGCTGCTGCTGGTGGGGCTAGGGGGGATGCTGCTTGCAGCAAACTCCGATGCCGGGGGGGGCATGGTGGCAGTGGCCGGTTGGTTGTTGGCTGTGCGCTGGGGCATCGCCTCGGCCTCGCTCCGCTGGGCGCCCGCCCTCCTGGGCCGCCTGCTGGTGGCCGCACCCACCCTGCTGCCCCCGACCCGGACCAGGGCCTGGCAGGCGGGTTGCCGGGCCACAATCCTCCTAGTTGCGGACCTCGCGTTGTGCGCCTTTGCCACGGCGGCCTTGTTGGCCGGTCCGCTCCCCATTGACAACACCATGGAGGCCGGACGTTCCCTGACCCTGGGTTGGGCCGCCGTGCTTACCTGCCTCGTCGCGGGAGCCCGGCTGCTCCGAAGCAGTGGACTGGGAACGTTGCCCCTCGCTTTGCTGGCGGCCAGCCCGGGGCTGATGGCGCTTCCAAACCTGTTGGGGCTGGGTCCGCCCACGGCAGGTTGGTTCAGGGCGGCGGTGGCCTTGGAGATTCTCATTGCGATCGCGCTTGGCCGTAGCGGGTGGGCGCCCTGGACCCGAGCGCTTGTATCAGCATTGCGCCGAAGCCGCCATGGGCCCGCAACTCCGGCGCACGGCCGGGCGAGTTCACCTGATACCCCCGGCCGCCAGCGCCCGGTTCGGGCGGCGGCGCTGGGATTGGTCCTGCTGTGCCTCGCCGGTTGCGCGGGAGATCAGGCTGGCCCGCAACCCGTCGCGGCCCCCACGCCGTCGTCCGGCGCGGCGGAATCGGTCCCCATAGACGCCATCGAACTGACACAGCCGGTGGAACTGGTTTTCTGGCACCAACACAGCGTCGAATTCGACCCGTTGCAGCAGCGGATCATCGATGAATTCACCACCCGCCACCCCAACATCACGATCAAGACCGAGGCCTTTCCGCACTACAACCGCATCTACCAAAGGGTGTTGGGAGCCATCCAGGCGGGCGGGAACTCGACGCCCGATCTGGTGGCGACGTTCGAGTCCCAGGCGGCCGAATACTATGAGGCTGGGGCGGTGGCGCCTTTCGATGACTACGTGGCGAGCCCGCGCTACGGCCTGACGGCCGCGGAACAAGCGGATTTCGTCCCATCGTACATCGACGCCACCCGGTTCCCTCAGTACGGCGGCAAACGCTTGACGTACCCCTTCACCAAGAGCGCGCTCCTGCTGTACACCAACCTGCGGGTGCTGCGTTCCTTGGGCTTCCAGCAGCCGGCCGCCACTTGGGGTGAGTTTCTGTCCCACTGCCGGAGGGCTGCGTCCTTGAACCGGGAGTGTTACGCCATGGAAGCGGACCCTTCCACGGTGGACGGCATCATTTTCAGTTACGGCGGCGAGGTTGCCGCGCCCGACGGCACCCGGAGCCGATTCGATGAACCGGCGACGGCCGCCGCCCTCGACCTGTATGCGACCCTCGGCGAGGAACGGCTGGGCTACCTGGCGCCGGGTTCGGGACTCCAGATTGCGGACCTAGCCTCGGGCAAGGCGCTGTACCTGATGCGGTCCAGTTCGGCGCTCCCTCGACTGGACGCCCGGTTCCCGAACCCGAACGACTGGGAGGTCAGCATCATCCCTCAAGGCCGGCCGGACAAAAAGGTGACCGTGCTCTATGGCGCCAACATCACGATCATGAAGTCCACTCCCGAAAAACAACTGGCGGCATGGCTGTTCATCAAATACTTCACGCAGCCCGACGTCACGGCCCGCTGGGGATTGGACCCCTCGAACGGCTACTTTCCGCTGCGCAGTTCCGGGTTGAACACCCCCGAATCCCGCAGGATCCTCGGCGAAAACCCTCATTTCGCCAAGGCGCTGGAGATATCCCGCTTCGCGCGGGTGGAGCCCAGTGCCCTGGGGTGGCAACAAGTGCGTCTGTTGCTTCAGGAAGCCGCCACCGACGTTTTCCTAGGCAGGCTTTCGGTGGACGAAGCCCGGCGGGTCTTGGTGGAGCGCGCCAACCGGGTGCTGGGCCAGCAGTAGCCCTGCCGTTCCAGGTGCGTGCTTCCGGGGTCATGCCAAACCGCTCACCACGAGCGGTCGCAACCACCCGATTCAAGAGTCTCCAAAAAGAGTACCGGCGCTCCCGCTATCCGGGTTGTTGCTGGGTCCCGGTCTCAGGCTGGCCCAAGGGAAGCACCATCCGTTCAAACAGCCGTTCCAGTTCGCCGACGGGATTGGTCGTGAGGCCGGAGTGGACGGGTGAAGTCTGGATGACCGTGCTGCGGGGCGCCACCAGCCAGTGGAACCGCTCCGCAATCGGCAACAGCGCGATGGGTCCGCCAGCGGCAGCGCCTTCGGCAATCCGGGAAAACACCTCCAAATACGCCCGGACCTCAGGAGGAGCGGCGTCAGGTGCCAGCACCGCCAGCCTGGCGTCATCAGGGTTCACCCTTATGCCGAGGAAGCGCAGCACCCGGCAGAAGACGATGACCCCCACGTTGATGAACTCCTCCCGCTCAACGTGGGGGACAACCCGGATCAGCGCGTAGTCAAACGAGCAGCGATCGGGCACGGAGCGCCTCCTGAAGGAAGATGTGCGACTGGGCCGTCCGGCCAACCAGGTACTCCAGATAGCCCGATCGTGCTGCCGGGGCTCCCGGGAACGACGGGTCTCCCAGGAGCCACTCATCCGGAACCAACGCGATGATCGCCGCAAGCGCTTCACGCGTCAGCATCGGAACAAGGCGTTTATCCGCTTCACCCAGCGCTACGGCCAACCTGAGCAGTACATGGTCCTTGATGGGCACGAAGGGGTCGGGAATCCTCTCCCGGTACCTGGGCCAGTTGAAGTGGAAGTTGAGTGCGGCACCGTGGTCGATCAACCACAGCTTGCGGTGCCACAACAGCATGTTGGTGTTGCGAGGCGAACGGTCGACGTTGGTCACATACGCATCGAACCAGACGATGGCCGAGGCCATAGCGGTGTCAACTGGGGGTGGCATCGCGGCCTCGTAGGCAAAGGAACCGGGGAGGTAGTCCACCGCCAGGTTCAGTCCTGCACTTCTGGTAATCAGGTCGCGGACCTCCGAGTCTGCCTCGGAGCGGCCCAAGGCGGGGTCGAGTTGGGCGAAGACCAGTTCGGGTACCGGGAGGCCCAGGAGCCGGGCGATTTCGCCAGCCACCAACTCGGCGATGAGCGCTTTCGGGCCCTGTCCGGCGCCGCGGAACTTGAGCACATAGGTGCCGAGGTCGTCGGCCTCCACGATGGCGGGGAGGGAGCCGCCTTCTCGCAGTGGGGTAACGTAGCGGGTGATGAGAACGGTTCGGATCATTCAGTCTTGCGGGCGGTTCACGGGGTTGTCCGGGCCGCGGCTCGGCATATATACCGCGTCCCACAACAACTCGCAAGCTTTGGGCTGAGGTTCAGGCTGGCCTGTGGTTCTGTCACAACAATGCCAGGTCACCCGTTTTGTACGGCACTATGGAAATCATCTGGACCATTGCCGGTTTGGCCTTCTTGGCATATATGACCTGGGCCTACCAGGGCTACCGCCGGTCGCGGGTCGGCCGTTGGCGGTAATTCCCTAAGGATCGCGGAGTCCCGAGTCAGGGCGCAACCCGCGAGTCCCGGCAGAAGCGCCGGGCGCCCAACGAACACCCTCCGGGTGGGGAGCGTGGCTGCGGGCCTCTCAATGGTTGTCCCGAATAGCGCGCACTTCCCATTCGGTCGGCATCCCGATTGCCTGCCCCCGTTGAATGGGATGCCCTATCAAACGTGCCTGCCGGTCCGCCGCCGGTACCGGGCGTGGACATGGAATCGCGCTCCCGGCCGTCGTCTGCTACACTGGCCCCGCGGGTACCCAGACCCAAGGGACATCGCCATTCGCAAGCCTTTTTTCGGTTGGTACCTGGTGCTGGTCATCCTTCAGGGTTTGTTCCTGGGCGCCGGCCTCTCTAGCTTCGCTCTCGGGGTCTTGCTGCCCAGGATGTCAACGGATCTCGGCTGGTCTCTCGCCACGCTGGTGGGAGCGAACAGCATCGGTTCCGTCGCCTCATCGCTGGCAAGTCCGCCGCTCGGCGGGCTGATCGACCGCAGGGGCGCGCGGGGGTTGCTGACCGTCACCACGCTGCTGACCGGCCTGAGTGTGGCTCTCTGCGGGTTGGTGCGTGAACCCTGGCAGTTCTACCTGCTGTTCGGTATCGTTCCGGGCATCTGCCGCGGCGGCATGATGAACGTGGCGCCCAGCGCGATGATCGCTCAGTGGTTCCACAAGAAACGCTCGCTGGCGTTCAGCATCGTTGCGGTGGGACCGCCTCTGGCCGGCCTGATTTTCCCGCCGGTCACCGCCGCGCTGCTGGCCTGGTTCGACTGGCGCGGGTCCTGGTTCGCCTGGGGCGGCTTCACCATGCTCCTAGCCTTGGGCCCGCTGCTGCTGGTTCGCCGCCGCCCCGAGGACATGGGATTGTTGCCCGACGGCGAATCCGCCCCACCACCCGATTCCGGTCCTGCCGGCGGCGCGGCAGGGAGTCCCGTCCCTGACGACGACTGGACGTTTCGAGAAGCCGTTGGCAGCGCGGGGTTCTGGGTGGTGGCTGCCAGCATGGCGTTGGTCATGGTGATGCCCGCCGCGTTGTTATTGTTCCTGTTCTCCTTCTACCGTGACCTCGGCTTTTCCGAGCCTGCGGCGGCGGGCCTGCTCAGTGCGGCCTACTCCATCCAGCTCGTGGCCCGGCTCGGCATTTGGGGCCCCTTGGCGGTGCGGTTGGGCAGCGTTCGTTGGGTGGCTCCCCTCTGGGGGGCGCTCATGTTGGCGTCGACGCTCTTTTTCATGCTGGTCAACGGCGAATTGCTTGCCTTTGCCTCGATAGTCCTCTTCGGCGTGGCCATGGGCGGCAGCATGGTGGTCCACCTCCAGGTCTGGCCGGAATACTTCGGCCGCCGCTCGGTTGGGTCCATTACCGGACTGGGTTCGCTGTTGTGGGGCGTGTCCAGCGCGGCAGGACCCTTGATCGGAGCCTTGGTGTTGGACCACACCGGCAACTACAACCTGTTGTTCGCCATCGTCAGTGCGTTGGTGTTCGTTGGCGTGGCCCTACTGTTGGTGACGGGCCGGCCGGTCCGTCCGCGGCGAACACCAGCGCTGGCGTGAACGGGTGACCAAACCCTTCCGGGTTTCTATTCAGACATGAGGGGAGCCTCCCTATTGATCGTTTGCCCCACCCCAAGAAAAGAGATGGTTTTATTTCTGGGGGAACACCCCCAGGCCCCGGCAGGATGGCTTTGCCCCCTGCACCCCCGTGCCCGAATCCCGAGTCTGAATTCGTACGGTTGGTCCGTAAGAGTTCACAATTGAGGGTACTATCGGGCTCAGGAGCGGGAGTGTACGAGGGCTGCCGCCCTCTGAGTTTGTGAGTTTTTGGCGTTCTGGGGTAGTTTTAGCCGCAGGCCAGGCATGGAATGGGGGCGATTTCGGCTCGATCCAGCAAAAAGTCACAAACTCTCTGCCGGGGGCGTGGGGGTGTCCCCACAGAGAATTCTCCTCTTTTTTTGGGGTGTGGGGCGTGGTTCATACGGCCGGCATCTGATTCTGAACTCGTACCCATCTGGCAGGCCGTGGTTGTGCCTGGTCACATGGGCCAGACTAGAATGGTTGTCGTGCCAAGGGTAGAGGCCGGATCCGGCCTCTACCCAACAGCCCTCCCTTTCGAAGGCGGATAGCAACATGGCAGACGCAACCACAGACCTCAAGGGAAAGGTCGCTCTGGTGACCGGCAGCGGCACCGGCATCGGACGAGCGATCGCCCAAGCGCTGGCCGGGGCGGGTTGCCGGGTGGTGGTGAACGCGCGCACCGGCAGCAACGTGGATCACGTGGTCCAGGAGATCAAGGGTGCGGGGGGTGAAGCGGCCGGCTTCCGTGCCGACGTGTCGGACCCGGACGGCGTCGAGGCGCTGTTTCGGCAAGCGCGGCGTGCCTTCGGGCCGGTGGAGGTCCTGGTCGCCTGCGCCGGGATCATGGGGCCCAGGGCGTTCGGCCAGGATGTGACGCCCGGAGAGTTCCTCGAGGTGCTGAAGGTGAACCTGTGGGGCACGTTCCTCTGTTGAAAATTCGCGCTGCCCTCGATGATCCAGCGACGTTCGGGACGGATCATCACCGTCACAGGAGGTGGCGCGGACAAGCCGCTGAAGGGGGCGCTGCCCTACGCCACCTCCAAGGCCGGGACCGAGGGGCTCACCCGCAACCTTGCGCTTGAGGTCGGCCCTTTGGGCATCACGTGCAACTGCCTCAACCCGGGTCTGGTGGATACCCCCGGGTTCCCCCTCAGCGGCTACCCTCCTGAACGCCGCGCCAGCATGAAGCCGGTCAGCCCGGGGCACGCGGCCCGCCTCACCGTCTGGCTCGCGTCGGAGGCCGCCCGCGAAGTGAACGGACAGAGCATCGATGCGCCGGAATCGATGCGCCGGAGTGGGATCAGGGGCGGTAAAGGGCGGCCCAGCAGCGCCGGTGCGCGCCATCATGGCGCTCCCCTTCCCGGCTGCCACGCGGATCACCGGCGGTTCAACAGTGTGAAAGCAATCACACTGTTGACAAGCGTTGGCGCTTACGACTACGGTTGGCTCCGTTGGCCCGCCACGCTCGACATGCCCCTACCATGACCCAGCGATGGTGGCCCACCGCCGGTCGCACACCTGCCGGCCTAACCGTACTCGTATTGGGAAAAACGGAGGGAGTCATGTTCGGATGGAAGTTGCTGTTCGTCTCGTTGGTCGGTGGTCTGCTGCTGGCAGGCTGCGCCAAGGCACCCTCGCCTCCACTCAGCCCAAGCCCCGAGCCCGACCTGGCCAAAGCCCAGGAGCAACGGCAGGGCGCCGTCTGCGATCCCGGCAAGGAGCACTATCGCAGTTCTGCCGCTCCCGTGCGCGGCGGCACCTTCAAACACATGCTGGCGGGCAGTTCGCTCCCCCATCTCGATTTGAGTTCGCCGCCGGGGAACGTCTACATCGCGCCACAGGTGTACCGGCGCCTCGTGTCCGGCCGGGCCTGCTATTACGAAGACGTCGTGATGGAGCCGGACCTCGCCCGGTCCTGGCAGGTCTCGCCCGATGGCAGGGTCTGGACCTTCAAACTCCGGGAGGATGTCCGCTGGCACAATAAGCCTCCCGTGAACGGTCGGCCCTTCACGGCTGACGATGTGGCCTGGACCATCGACCATCAGAAGCGGGAAGGCGGCCTCCAATCTTACTGGGCAAGCGTCACCCACGAGCAACCGGACCCTTACACGATTGTGCTTCGGATTCCTGACCCCGACGCAGACTTTTTGGGCAAGTTGGGCCAGAACAACAATGTCATCCTCCCCCGAGAAGTTAAAGAGCAGTTCAAAGACTTCAAGAGCGTCGGCATCGGCACCGGTCCCTTCATGGTGAAGGAGTTCAAAACGGACCAGTTCGCCCTGCTGGAACGCAACCCCGATTGGAAAGAGTTAGGCGAAGACGGCAAGCCGTTGCCTTACATAGACAACATCCAGGTGTTCCTCGGTTCCGACTACGCAGCCGAGGTGGCAGCAATGCGGACCGGCGCCGTGGACTTGAACGGAGTGCAGGGCTTCCGCAAGCTGGACGCCGACCTGCTCAAGCAGTCCAACCCCAAGCTGATCGGCTACAGCGACACGGTGGCCGCTGTCTGGGGGCTCCACGTCAATCACGGCCGGCCGCCCTTCGGCGACCCGCGGGTCCGCAAAGCCCTTGCCTTTGCCATCAACGGCGACGACGTCATCGACAACCACCGCGGAGGAGCGATCCGTTCCGGATTCCTGCCGGCCGCCATCCGGGACTACGCTTGGCCTTCCGAGAAGGTACGGGAGAAGTTCAAACCGGACTTGGAGCAGGCCAAGAAACTCTTGGCCGACGCCGGCTACACTCCCTCCAAACCCCTTGAATTCGTCCTCAAGAGCGGGCCCAACGAACAGCAGTCGGACGTGGAATTGCTGCAGAAGCAGATCGAGGCCGTCGGGATCAGGGCCCGCATCTCCATTGAGCAGGTGGCGAGTTCCGTGGTGGTGTCGCGCGGCGATTACGAAGTCGCTTACAACGCGATCACGCCGTCCTCCTACTTTCCCGACCGTTGGCTCGGCAGCGCGATCCGGACCAAGGGCTCCCAGAACTTCATCAACCTCAGCGACCCCAAGCTGGATGAGCTCTCGACCGCCCAGGCCAAAGAGATGGATCCGGCCAAGCGCAAGCAGATCATCGACCAGATCCAGGACCAGATGTACGAGCAGATGGCGTACGTCCCCATCATGAACCGGCTGTACTTCCGCTTCTACTCCTGCCGCACCCGGGGCATGAAACCCACCCACCAAAGCCTGGACCTGCGGGGTGTCGACCGGGCTTGGCTGGACCAGTCGGCCTGTTGATGATCTTCGGCGGGGTGCGGCAAAAACAACTTCGGAGGAGAGCTATGACCGCTAACGGCGCTACCAAGATCACCGGGATCATCGATAGCGATGGGCATATCTTTGAGCGGGACAACGAAATCCAGCCCTACCTGGGCGAGGGCTACCAACACGACCACCTGCTGAATTTCCCGTTCTTCCCGACCCTCGACGGCTGGAACCGCGGGGCGCTGGGCGCCCCGTCAGCGGAGCGCCTCGCCATCGGCCACCCCGATGCCGCGGCTTGGGTGAGGTTCCTCGACGCCTATGGCTTGGCGGCGACCGTCCTGTACCCGACGGCCGGCCTGGGCGCCGGTTTCATCAAATCGCCAACTTGGTTCATTGATTTGGCCAGAGGGTACAACAACTACGTTCACGACCGGTTCTTGAAGGCCAGCCCTCGTCTGAAGGCCGTCGCCCTGCTGCCCGTTCTGGACCCCAAGGCGGCGGCCGCAGAGTTGCGGCGGGCGGTGAAGGAGTTGGGGATGGTGGGTGGCCTGCTGCCTTCGATCGGACTCAGGCTCCCTTACGGGGACGCTGCGTTCGATCCGCTCTATGCGGAAGCCCAGGCGCTGGGAACCATGCTGGCGGTGCACGGAGCGCCGCAGCAGGGGATGGGGTTCGATTTCTTCGAAAGCTTCGGCCCCGGCATGGTGCTGGAGCATCCGATATCCCAGATGATCCAGTTCACCTCGATGATTACGGACAAGGTCTTCGTCCGCTTCCCTAACCTGAAGGTGGCGTTTCTGGAGGCGGGGTGCGGCTGGGCGCCCTATCTCATCGAGCGCATCGACCAGCGGGCGGGCGGAATCGCCTCAGCCCAGGTGCGCAACAGCCCGATCTATTTCCATGCCGAGTTGAAGGAGCGGGAGGTCCTCACCTGCGCGCTGTCCGTGATCGGAGAAGACCGCTTCCTCTACGCCTCCGACTACCCCCACGAGCCCCCCTCCGAAGTCGCGGAGGCCCTCGAGGAGTTCCTGGCTCGGGAAGACGTGAGCCCCAGCGCCAAGGAGAAGATCCTCAGGGACAATATCAAAGCGATCTACAGCATGTGACCGGAGGGCACTGGACGCGGCGCCCATCGCGGGAGCGAGACAGGAAATGACATCTTGACGTGGCTCTCGCCAAACGCGATAAGTTGGTGCAATTCCCGGATCCAAGCCGGAAGAACCGGGGATGTTCGTCAGAGGAGGTCTGCCTGCAGTCCAGTCTGATCGGCAAGATCGAGAAGGCGAAACGCTACGCGCAGGAACCCGGACGGATCACCATTGACAGCCTTGCCAGCACGTTCCGGGGTGAGAACGACACCCATAACGTGTCCTTGGCTGCCGGGCACTGGCATTGCACTTGCGACTTCTTTGCCGAGCGGGATGTGTGCAGCCACACGCTGGCGCTGGAAAAAATCCTGCGTGACATGTTGCCTGCGGAATCGGTGTCGGCAACCGTGGCGCTTTTCTAGGTGGCTGGTGTCAAATGGACCCACCCGGTAACATTTTTGCGTGAGTTGACACGACGGACCTGGTGAACTGAGCGGCGAAGCCCGACCTGGGCCGACCCCAGCCGACCCGCTGTGGGTGTCCCCGTGCTTGGGTGCGGTCTCGTGGGGCCTCCTCCCACTGGTGCGAGGGACGGGTTTGGTGGGCGGCCTCCGCTGGCCTCGGTCATGCCGCCTGCACCGACCACCGTCCGCCCAGCGCGGTGAGCCCGAACACAGCCAGGCGGGCGAGGTTCACGGCGGCGG
>SHYD01000007.1 GCA_009692945.1 Dehalococcoidia bacterium
GTCGCTGGGAGGTGTTGAGATGGCCGAGTGGGTTACTGTCGGGCAAGTGGCTACCGCACTGAACTTGAACCGGGAGACGGTCCGGCGTTGGATCCTATAGACGGGAGTTGCCGGCGACCTTTCTCGGCGGCCGGGCTGGCTGGCGGCTGCGACGACTGGACCTCGACTTGTTTCTACAAGGGCGAGCGAAAGGCCGACAAATCGGCGGGTAGGTTGGGTAGGGTGCGCACTCTGGGCGCTTCGCCCGACCAAGGCGGTGACGATCTGCCCGGCGCATCGCTGGAGCGTTGGAGGACACTGTAAAGGTTTGTTGACAACATCCCGCTGGTCGCCGACTGAGGAGAAGGACGTTTCACTGGCAGGCCCCTGCGGTCTATAGTGAACGGGAGCGCAACCGCGTTCGGTGAAGCAGGTGGCCTAGTTGGGCTGGGGTTCGACCTTTGACCAGGGGAAAAGAAATTCGTGGAACCGACTGGAGTTCACCGACAGTTATCGCCTGAATCCAGGGGCATTTTTCAGACGATAACTGGTCAAGTTTCCGAACAGACCTGGTGCCTGAGCCACAGCGTTTAGACGCCGGTGTTTTACACACAGAAGGTCACAGGTTCGAGCCCTGTATCGCCCACCACAAACCTTAGGTCAGCAGCAGCGATTTGTGCCTATGCGGAGCAGGTTTGGGATTCCCAATCTGCTACAGACCGAAGGGCACCGAGACCAACGACGGCTCCGGGCTGTTAACAGCAGCGCCGGGGCTTGTTTATTTGCCTACGCCGCCAGTGTAGCAGCGGACAGGGGAGAGTCAAGCCGGGCCGAGCGTCGCACTTGGAGGGGGAGGGGGGTGAGCTTCGCGCTGGCTTGAAGTCCGTGCGGAGGGGTGTCTCAGGAGGTTTCATTGCGGGTATGGCTGTCCCCAGGGCCGACACACCCGCACCTGCGATTAGCGACTACCAGAAGGCGCAGCTCATTAGGGTGGGCATACGCGGGGGTGTTTTGCCTGCTTCCGCTTCCCCGTATGCCCTGGCTGGTGGTTCTGTCACCGGGGTCAAGGCTCGGCGGTGGGGGGTGGTTGCCTCGTCGGTGGGGGGCTCTCCTCCGGCGTGGAGGCAACGGCGCAGAATGATTAGCAGGGGCGTGGGTTGGCGCGTTGAATGGTTGGATGGGCCCCTGCTCAGGGACCCAACCGCGGTTACGAGCAGTACTCCCCGTCCTGGGGCCGCCCGGCGGGGTGTTGTCTTGTCCTCCTTCATCTAATTCAAACGTCGCAGCGGCCCAAAAAGATTAGCGGTCCGGGCGGATGATGCCCATGTTGACAACACGGTGGACGGCACGGCGTGTGACAGTGGACGCATCGAAGCATCGACAGTGGTGGCTGCCGCCCTTTACTGCGCCTTCTGTGGTGGGGGCGGATGCTCTAGAGCGCCGGAACCGGCGGACCGGCGCCCAACGGCAGCTGCCGGGAGCAACACGACACCTCCAGCCCGTATCGTATACTGATGCTGCGCCGGGCTCCGACGCCAAGGAGGCAGCATGGCGGGTACGATCGTGTTGGTGGGGGCAGGCGAATTCCTCGAGGGCATGGCTGCTATCGACAGGATTCTCATGGCGAGGGTCCCCGACCCGCCTGCCAGAGTCGCCATCGTCCCGACCGCCGCCGCCCAGGAGGACCCCCGGGCGTGGACCGACATGGGAGAATCGCATTACCGGCGGCTTGGGGCTCAGGTCGAGCCTGTATTCGTGCGCGATTCTGAAACAGCAAATGACCCGGCGTTCTCCGATGCCATCCTACGTTCGAATTTCGTCTACATGTCGGGTGGCAGCCCAGGGTACCTCCTCGACAGCATCCGGGACTCGCGGTCTTGGACGGCGATGCTGGAGGTCTACCATCGCGGCGGCATCCTGGCCGGATGCAGCGCCGGGGCAATGGTGATGGGAGGCATCACCCGGGTCCGCCGGAGCGGCATGCCCGGCCCACCCCAACCGTTCAGTTGGGAATGGGCCGAGGGCCTCGGTTTGATGCCCAACGTCATTGTCGCCCCCCATTTCGACCGGATGAACGAGGAAAGGCTGCGGGGCTACCGGGAGGGGATGCCCCCGAATTTCGTCATGCTGGGGGTGGACGAGCACACCGCTGCCGTTGGCGATGGCAATAGCTTTGAGGTGATGGGCCGGAGCGCCGTGACGGTCTTTCGAGGCGAGTCGTCCACTCGCTACCCGGCGGGCGAGCGGTTCACTATCCTATGACACCGCCCCTCGTGCTCGCTTCCAGTTCGCCACGACGAAGGGAACTGTTGGCCGCGCTCGGGGTCGACTTCGTGGTCAGGCCGGCGGATATCGACGAGTCGCAGTTGGCGGACACTCCCCCAGCGGCCCGAGTCGAACTGCTCGCCCGCATGAAAGCCGAGGCCTGTACTGCCGGCGCCGCCGAAGTGGTGCTCGCCGCCGATACCCTGGTGGTGCTTGATGGACGCGCGCTGGGCAAACCGAGTGACCTGGCAGATGCCCGGCAGACGCTGGCCCTCCTGCGGGGACGCGAGCACGAGGTGGTCACCGGGGTCGCCTTGAGATCAGGGCATGAACGCGTTCAGGCATCGGTCCGGACTAGCGTTCACATGAGAGCATACAGCGATCACGAGGTCGACGATTTCGTAGGCACCGGCGCCGCCCAGGACAAGGCCGGCGCCTACGCGATCCAGGACGCGTCGTTCCACCCGGTCAACCGCATCGCTGGCTGCTACTGCAACGTGGTGGGGTTGCCGCTTGGCACGGTCCGGCGGCTCCTGGCTGCAATGCTGAGAACTGACCTTCCATCAGTCCCCCACCCCCCCCAATGCCACGGCTGCCCCGACTGGGCGTGAGTCCTGCGCCATTCGGCGCGGTTGCAGCCGATCTGGAGGCGGCGCTGTCCGAGGACCGCTGCCCGTGCTGCCGCGTCACCCGTCTTTCGGAGGAACGCCGCATGTGGAGTTATCTGTACGAACTCACCTCCGACATTCCGTCCAGGAAGCTTTTTGACCGTTCCCTCGGGTGGTGCCGCAGCCACGCCAATCTGGCGCAGGCAATCGCCAGCCGTCAGGACATGGTCAACGGGGCTCGGATTGCCCGCCTCTATGAGACAGCGGTGATGGAATACATGGACCGCCTAAAAACCGGCAGCGAAGCCAAGCGCACGCCCCGGTTTGCCCCGCCGTCCGATCCACCGGCAGGGCTCATCGCAACTTCGTGCCCAGCCTGCACCGGTGAGAAAGACCGGCAGCATGCCAACGCCCGAACCCTTGCTGCCATGTTGCAAGCCGATAACCTTCGGAACCTCTACTTCGCTTGCGATGGCCTCTGCATCCCTCATTTTGGGGCGGTCCTCCCCGAAACGGATCCGGCAACCGCAGCCTTCCTCAGGGGTGATCACCTAGCTCGGATGGAGCGGCTCAGGACAAACCTGTACGGTCTCCAGCATAAGCAGAATCACGATGTTCATGAACCCACCACCACGGAGGAGGACGGATCCTGGGTGGAGGCCCTGTGGCGGTTCACCGGTGTCACCTGGAATGCTCTCCTGATCGGCCGGCGACGATGAACCACCTCACCAACGGCCTGGCAACGCGGGCCACGATTGACAGTCTCCGCCTGGAATTGGCCGCTGAGGGCGCAGACTCGACACCGATCCCCTGCTTCCGGTGCGGCGTCTGCTGCGAAAAATGGCAACCACTGCTCGCTCCCGAGGAACTGCGGCAAGTGGCGGCCGCGCTGGGGTTGACCCTGCGCGCCTTCAACCGCCGCTACACCCGGCCTTACCCCCTGCGCCGTGGCTGGCGCCAGTTCAAGGCGACCGCTGCGGGCTGCACTTTCCTGGATGCCACGTCTCGCCAGGCCGGCTGCACCATCCACCCCCACCGGCCTCAGGTCTGCCGCGACTGGCACGCCGGCCTCGGGAAGCGCGAGTGCCTGTCGGGCCTTCGGCGGGTCGTTGGACCGGACCTGCTGCCAATCGCATTGTTGTACGACGACGCCGATGACCGGGCAGGATTCGTCGCTGCCATCGCCGGAATGATGCCAAGCGAGTAATATCGGACGCAACGACACCGGAGGTGGCCCCATGAAATTCGGCGCGTTCTATCTGCTCCATTCGACCCAGGCCCGTCCCAGCGCCGAGGTCTACCGGCGGAAACTGGACCTCATCGCATACGCCGATGAACTCGGGTTCGACTCTATCTGGATCGCGGAACACCACTTCTCGAATTACGGTTACTCACCAAACCCGCTGCTGCTGGCGGTCAAGGCGGCTCAGGTTACCAAGCGCGTTCGGATCGGCACCGCCGTTCTGGTGCTCCCCTTCTGGCATCCGCTGCGGCTCGCCGAAGACGTCGCCATGACCGATGTGCTGACGGACGGTCGCCTGGATGTAGGCGTGGCGCGGGGCTACCAGCCTTATGAGTTCGACCGGTTCGGTCTTAACATCGAGGAAAGCCGTGAGCGCTCCGACGAGACGCTGGAAGTATTTCTGAAGGCGTTGAATGGCGGGGCCGTCAGCCACGAAGGAACCCACTACACCATTCCCGACACCACCACCTACCCGCGTCCGGTGCAGCAGCCGCGGCCTCCCGTATGGTTGGCAGCCGCCACCGCCGACAGTTTCCGGACCGCAGTGCACTGGGGTCTCAACTGCTTCACTTCGGCATCAACCCGCCCATTGAGCGTCCCTCAGCAGAGTTGGAACAATTTTGCCGAGGCCCGCCGCCAGTTGGGGGCCACCGGGCCCTATGAATTCGCCGTCCAGCAGCACCTTCACGTGACTCCTACCGACGCAGAGGCCCGGTCGAGGATGGAGCACTCCCTGTGGCATTACCGTCAATCGAATCTGCTGCGCCGGGGACAAGCGCGCGTCATCCAGGGCATCGCCCAGGACGACGCGGTGGCCAACGAACCATCGCTGGATGACCTTTGGGAGAACCTGACCCTGTCCGGCAGCCCCGCACGCGTCCGGGAGGGCATAGCTCGCTACCGGGAAACCATCGGGCTGACACAACTCAACTGCATCTTCGACCTCGGCGAACTGGATGGCGACGTGGTCCGGGCGTCGATGCGGCTGTTTATCGAACAGGTCGCGCCGCACTTCCGCTGACCCCAACCGCTGAGCGGGACGGAACGGCGCCCCGGCAATCAGTGGTACAGGAAGACGGTGTAATCGCCCGAAAGGTAGCCCTCCCGCAGGACCACAGTGCTGGACAGCGTCCGGCAGAACTCGACGATGGGCGCCGGTTGGGACCCGAAATAGAAGTCTTCTTCCTCGTTCCTATAGCTGGACGGACCCAAGAAATTGAAGGCAACCGCCTCCGTGGCGGCACGGAACATCGCTTCGACCGCACGCTCCAGGAACTGCCGGTGCCCCTTCATCCTGAGGCTGAACGTACCCGATGCGACCACATAGTCGTATCGCTCCGGGAACCCTGATTCGAGGACGTCCATCAGCAGGAAGCATCCACCCGGATACTTGGCGCCCGCAGCTTCAACCAGTTTAGGAGTTATGTCAAATCCTTTATAACGCACGGCGGAAGGTCCAGCACCCGCGCCGGTACGATCTAGATCGAGGCCCCGTTGATGGAGGTAGCCATACAGGTCCCCGAGCCCGCATCCCAAGTCCGCCACCGAGCGCCCGGACCACGCCCCGACCTCGAACAGCACATCGAAACGCGCCCGCTGGGTGTGCGCGCTGTCCCAATGGAGCGATCGGGGATCATCGGGGCCGTGGCGTGCCAGTTCGGCCTCATAGAAGGCGACGACCCTGGCTTTTTCGGAAGGAGGCATCCCGATCAGACCGGGTACTCCACGCGCTTGAAGTATTCGAACAGGCGGCCGTCGTTCTCCTTCAGGCGCTGTTCCCACCTGGTGGTCCACCGTTTGCGGGCTGCCTCGGGCTCGCCGAATTGCGTGGTGTGACACGTGAGGGCCTGCAGTTTTGCCTCCAGAAACCCGGAGATATCGACCTCCACATCCCCTTCCGGGTCCTTGCTGAACCCTCCAAAGAGGTAGACCTCCGCCACCTTGTGCGGGGTCAGCCCCTCATCCTGCAACTCGGGGTAGTGCAGCCGGTCCCGCGCGTACGGGTACACTGCGTCAAGCGTCACCTGGCCCGTCACTCGGTGATCACGATGCTGCCAACGGTAAGGGTTGTGGGTAACGACCCGATCAGGGCGAAACCGGCGGATACAGCGAACGATGTCCCGGCGCAATTCAGCGTTGTCCTCAAGTTCGCCGTCGCCGGTCTGGCGGATCACCACCTCCCGGATCCCCATGAACCGCGCCGCGGCCCGTTGTTCTTTGTCACGGGTGGGGGCCAGGACATCCGAGGTCATCGCGGCATCGCCGGACCCTTTGTTCCCGTTGGTGGCCACCAGCAGGTAGACAGCGGACCCTTCGGCGGCCCACCGAGCGGCGCTCCCGCCCACACCCACATCGCAATCGTCGGGGTGCGCTGCAACCACCAGTACGCTCTTGGCGTTTTCGCCCATAGTGCGGAACTCCTGTGTTGGTGAGCTGATACCGGCGGCTCACGCGTCAGCGCGCCCCGGCACGTTCATCCTAGCCTCACCCCAAATGCTTGACAAGCCTATTAGCGGTAGCTATGATTCCAGTAACGCAGCGTTTCGCATGTTGCAATTGGCCCCTCCTGATTCACAACCCCCAGGTGAATCGCCTGCGCACCGGCGCTCATTCAACCCCCACTTCCGTAGGAGCATGGCGAAGTATATCTTCGTTACGGGCGGCGTAGTAAGTTCTGTCGGCAAGGGCATCGTGGTCGCCTCAACGGGCCGCATCCTGAAAAGCCGCGGTATCTCCGTCTCTCTTCAAAAACTTGACCCCTACCTCAATGTCGATCCAGGGACCATGTCCCCGTATCAACACGGGGAGGTTTTCGTTACAGAAGATGGGGCGGAAACCGATCTGGACCTCGGACATTACGAGCGGTTCATCGATATCAACCTGACTCGGGCCAGCAGCATCACCACAGGGCAGATTTACCGGTCGGTTCTAAACAAGGAGCGGCGCGGCGATTTCCTGGGCGGCACCATCCAAGTGGTTCCTCATGTCACCAATGAGATCAAAGGCCGAATCATGGCCCTCGCCCGTGAAGGTGACCCCGAAGTCATCATAGTTGAAGTCGGGGGCACGGTCGGAGACATCGAAGGGCAGCCATTTCTGGAAGCAGCACGCCAGATCAGGAATGACGTAGGCCGTGACAACGTGGTCTACATCCACGTGACCTATCTGCCCTATATTCAGGCCACCGGGGAACTCAAGACCAAGCCCACGCAACACAGCGTCCAAGAACTGCGGCGCATCGGCATCCAGCCCGACATCATCCTGTGCCGGACCGAACACGAGATGGCAGAGGATATCAAGGACAAGATTGCCCTTCATTGCGATGTGGAGAAAAGAGCGGTGATCCCGCTCCCGACCGTGCCAACGGTTTACCAGGTGCCGCTGATTCTCGAAGAGGCGGGTATGGGTGACCTGCTGGTTGATCGGCTCGGGCTCGCTCGCCGCCGCCCCGATCTCACCGAGTGGCAGGATATGGTCACGCGCATCTACCAGACCGACCAGACCATCCCCATCGCGATCGTCGGAAAGTATGTCCAACTCAAAGACGCCTATCTCTCGGTGGTGGAGTCCCTGCGCCATGCGGCCCTGCATTATGGACAGGTCCCGGATATCCAATGGATAGCGGCCGAAGACCTGGAACAGCCAGGTGCGGCTGAGGCTCGCCTGCGCAACGTCAAAGGAATCGTGGTTCCCGGCGGTTTCGGCTACCGCGGCCTCGAAGGCATGGTGGCAGCCGCCAACTACGCCCGGGTCAACGAAGTTCCGTATCTGGGCCTCTGCCTCGGATTCCAGGTGATGGTTATCGAACTCGCTCGCCACGTGCTGGGCACCCAGGACGCCAACTCGACCGAGTTCGATGAGAATACCAGCAACCCGGTGATCGATCTCATGCCCGATCAAAGGGGCGTCCAAGAGCGCGGCGGCACCATGCGGCTGGGTTCTTACCCCTGCCACCTCGTACCCGGCACCAAAGTGGCCGACGCCTATGGCTGCGCGTCCATCACCGAACGGCACCGTCACCGGTTCGAAGTCAACAACGACTATCGAGATATCTTGGCTAGCGGCGGGCTTGTTTGGAGCGGGCTTTCGCCCGACGGCTCGCTGGTCGAAGTTGCCGAACTCGCTCAGCACCCCTGGATGGTGGGATCGCAGTTCCACCCCGAGTTCACCACCCGGCCCACCCGGCCTCACCCCCTGTTCCGCGCCTTCATCGCAGCCGCGGAGCGCAGCGCGCGAGAAGGCGATCAGTTTGCGTTATCGGAGCTGTCATCAGGACGCTGAACCCCCGCCCGGCCCCCACCACCTTGGCACCATCTATTTCCCCCACGAATCAACGGTTAGTTTGACGGCAAGATTTTCTTCGGAAGAAAAGTGAGTTCCCGCGTGCCTAAACCAAGAATATACCGCAACCAACCCAACCAGCAGGGCGGTCAGTTTGCCCAAAATGGGACCAACGGACACAGAGAACATAACGAACGCATCGAGCGCAACCCCCATCTGGCCGAACTGGAGAGCAAAACCAGGGAGGACCTGCTGGAAATCGCCAAGGAACTGGGAATTTCCGGCGTTGCCACTCTCAAAAAGCAGGACCTGATGGTCCGGCTGCTTCAAGCTGAGTCTGAACGCCAGGGACACCTGTTCAGTGGCGGCATCCTTGAACTGATCGACGATGGATACGGGTTCCTGCGGGGGGAATCGCTGCTCCCCGGCCTCAACGATATCTACGTTTCGCAGTCGCAGGTGCGCCGGTTCGGGCTTCGCACCGGCGACATGGTGACCGGGCAGATCCGCTCCCCCAAGGAAAGCGAGAAATACCATGGCCTGCTGAAGGTTGAGACCGTCAATGGGGTAGACCCGGAGGTGGCGCGGCGCCGCCCGTATTATGAGAGCCTCACCCCGATCTTTCCAGATACCCTCATCAACATGGAAGGGGCCGCCGACAACGTGTCGGGCCGTCTGGTCAACCTCATCGCTCCCATTGGCCGTGGGCAGCGCGGACTCATCGTTTCTCCTCCGAAAGCGGGCAAGACGTATTTGCTGAAGGCCATTGCCAATGCGGTGGCCGCGAACTACCCGGACATCCACCTCATGGTGGCGCTTATCGGCGAGCGGCCCGAGGAAGTGACCGACATGAAACGCTCCGTCCGGGGCGAAGTGATCAGTTCCACCTTCGACGAACCGGTGGAAGACCACGTTCGGGTTGCCGAGATCGCCCTGGAACGCTCGAAGCGCTTGGTCGAAGGCGGACAGCACGTGATGATCCTGCTGGACAGCATCACCCGCCTGGCCCGCGCCTACAACCTGGCGATTCCCCCCAGCGGACGGACCCTCTCCGGCGGCATGGATCCGGTTGCCCTCTACCCCCCCAAGCGCTTCTTCGGGGCGGCCCGCAACCTGGAAGAGGGCGGCAGCCTCACCATCATTGCGACCTGCCTGGTCGATACCGGCAGCCGCATGGATGATGTGATATACGAGGAGTTCAAGGGCACCGGCAACATGGAACTCCATCTGGACCGCAAGTTGGCCGACAAGCGCATCTATCCTGCGCTCGATATCCAGCGCAGCGGCACCCGTCGCGAGGAACTGCTACTTGACGAGCCCACGCTGGCTCGTGTATACCTGTTGCGTCGGATGGTTGCCATGGTGGGCGCCAACGCGCAGAATCCGACAGAGGCAACTGAGCGTGTGCTGGAGCGCATGGGAAAAACGCGCAGCAACGCAGAGTTCCTTGCAACATTGAACAGGGAAGTTTAAAAAGGAAAGTGAGTCTCACGAACCACACTACAGTTGGGGGTGTCTTTGCAGTACAAAACAAAAGCGAGCGGCGCACTCACAGCCGCCATTTATGACAACCGCCGTCCCCGTTCCAGAACCACTCCGACCCGCCCCGTTCTCCTAGCTCCGGCCAGACCGGCTTCAGCCTTCCAGCGCTTCGCTTCTCACGGCTTCGTACTCTGTGTCGCCCTGCTGGCGGTTTTCGCCAGCGGCCTGGGCCTCCCCAAGCTGCTGCCTGAAGCCGCCGAATCGGCGCAACTGGAGTTGCCCTCTTGGCCGGATCAGCCCCGGACCACGCTTCCGCTCGATTCCGGACGCCAGAACGTTCAGAAGGCCGCCGTCCCGGTCACCCAGACCGCAGTCGAATCATCCAACGGCCGCGCGGGGGTCGCGCGGCTTCAAAGCGCCCGTAACGGCGTCACCACCTACGCGATCCAGGACGGGGACATCCTGTCCGGAATCGCCGCCAAATTCAACATCACCACCCAGACCTTGATCTGGTCGAACGAGACCGTTTCGCCCGACGACCTCAAGCTCGGTCAAGAGATCCGAATCCCCCCCACCTCCGGCGTCCTCCACCGGATCAAACAGGGGGATACCCTCGCCGGCATCGCTGACAAATACAAAGTGGAGGGTGACAAGTTCGTCGCTTACGCCAATAACGAACTGATCGACCCCGACGCGCTGGTGGTGGGACAGGAGGTCATGGTGGCCGGCGGCGTGAAGCCTGCCGAGCCATTGGCACAGGCCGCCACACGCCAGCCGGGCGCCCAGGTGCGGGGTGGAGGTGCCATTCTGCCACCGGCGCCACAGGCCACCGGTGGCGGCCTGTTCCAATGGCCGACCTACGGTCCCATCTACGGTTGGTTTGGTGGCAGCCATCGCGGATTGGACATCTCGCCGCCCTACGGCACTCCCGTCTATGCGGCTGAAGCAGGAACCGTCATCTCAATGTCCTACCTCTCCGACGGGTACGGACTGACCGTCATGATAGACCACGGCAACGGCTATCAGACCCTGTACGCGCACCTTTCAGAGGGGGTGGTCCGCTCTGGCGAGGCCGTGGTCCGAGGTCAGCACCTTGGCCGGGTCGGGACCACCGGGCGCGTCACCGGGCCGCACCTCCACTTCGAGGTGCATAACAACGGCACCGCCATCGACCCTTTGCGGACCTTGCCCCGGTAGCCCCCACCTTCAGCAGACGCCAAAACGGGCCGCCCAGATTATCTGCGCGGCCCGTTCTCTCATCTCCTTGGGATCAAGCGCGCCGCGTTCAGGACCGGCGGCGCTCCAGCAGTACCACCTGAGTATCCTGGGGAAGCGACGACCGCGTCACGGTCAGCCGGCTTTGCGGCAACACTTCCTTCACCCCTGATTCCCTGAGAAACCGGTCGACCGGCTCGAGGTCGGGGCGCTGGTCCGCATCGTGGAAATGCATCGGGAGCACGAGTTTCGGCTCCAAGAGCCGCACCGTCTCCACTGCTTTGCCGGAATCTATGGTGGAACCACCACCCACCGGCACCATCAGAATGTCCACGTTGCCGAGGGCTGCCACCTGTTCCGAAGTCGGCACGTGGCCAATATCCCCCAGATGACAGATAAACAGCCCTTCCACTTCCAGCAGGAACACAATATTGCGCCCGCGGCCCTCGCCCCGTTCGCCATCATGAGACGTGGCGATGCCCTGGATCAGCACGTCCTTACACTCGTATTCGCCGGGCCCGGTCAGGACCAGTGGCGAACCTTCGACGTCCCCCGGGTTATTATGGCCGCCGTGGCCGTGGCTCACCGTTACGATGTTCGCCTCCAGCTTGCCGGTGCCCCATCCCTTGTGGACCGGATCGGTGATGACGGATGCGTCGCGGCTGCGCACGCGAAAACAGGAGTGGCCCAGCCACGTGATATCCATACGGTGTGGGGTTCCTTGTTCGGACGAGCGCGATTAGGGGGATGCCGAGCCAGCGCGTCGCACCATGGCCCAAGCGCCGGGCAGTGCCGCCATAGCCAGCACGATCTTTATGATATCTCCAGGGATGAACGGGAGCAAACCGAGCGCCAGGACTCTGTCGAAGCCCACAAAGGAACCGAGAACCAGCATTCCAGGGACGTATAACGCGACGTTCCCGGCAAGCATTGCTGCGCCGGTACGTAGGATGCTCCGATCCCACTGCCGCTCCGCCAACCAGCCGACCACCAAGGCGGCCAAGATGAATCCTACGAGAAAGCCGGCGGTGGGGCCCACTATGACCGGCACTCCCGCTCTGGTTGCACTCCAAGCGTTCAACCCCCCGGAGAAAACAGGCAACCCAGCGAGACCCTCAGCCAGATAGGCCAAGACCGCCATCACGCCCCGGTTCCGACCCAGCACCGCCGCAGTCAGCACCACGCCAAAGGTCTGCCCGGTGATGGGAACCGGCGTGAACGGGAGAAGAAGGCTGACCTGGGCCGACGCCGCGATCACCAGACTAGCGGCCAGCACCACCGCCATCTCGCGGGCGATTCCTGTCTGAGGAATGACGGCTTGCGAGAGTGTTCGGGGCCGGGCAATCGAAATACTCATCGTTTTTTACTCGGGTGACAACGGAAGCGCAGCCTTGGGCTGCCACTCCATGACCATGGACGCATACGAAATACCTGCGCCGGCGCAGATCAAGGCCACGCGGTCCCCTTCCTGCAACCGCCCGGACTCCACTGCTTCGCACAGCGCTATCGGGATGGACGCCCCGGCGGTGTTCCCATAGCGGTCAACGTTGATGAACACCTTCTCGTCGGGGATGCCAAGGCTCTCAGACATGGTCTGGATGATACGGAGGTTGGCCTGGTGCGGAATGATGAGATCCAGATCCGAAGGCGTCATCCGGGCCTCGTGCAACGCGGTACGCGCCGATTCTATCATGCCGCGGACTGCGTACTTATAGACCTGTTGGCCGTTCATCACAAGATACTGGCCGTTCTGCGCCAGGGGATCCACCGGGCTGGCCGCCACACTCGGACAATACACGGCCTCGATGCCCGCACTCTCATTCCCCATCACACAACTGAGGATACCACCCGGCTCCGTGGAAGCCTGTACCACCGCGGCGCCCGCGCCGTCGCCGAACAGGACACAACTCGATCGGTCCTGCCAGTTGAGAATCCGGGAGTACACCTCGCTTCCGACCACCAGCACTGTCCGGTACGTACCGGTGCTCACAAACTGGCGGGCGATGTTAAGCCCATAGACAAAACCGCTGCAAGCCGCATTGAGGTCGAAGGCAGCCACCGGCCTGGCCCCCAGCCCGTTCTGGATCAGCGCCGCGGTGGAGGGAAACACCCGCTCGGGACTGGAGTTGGCAGTGATGATGAGGTCGATCTGATCGGCTGAAACGCCGGATGTCTCCAGCGCTTGCTGTGCCGCGAGCGTCCCCATGGTGGAGGCGGTCTCGTGGTCCGCCACGATCCGCCGGGCACGAATGCCCGTGCGGCTGGTGATCCACTCATCCGAGGTGTCCAGGGTCTTAGAAAGCTCGTGGTTGTCAACGACTCGCTGCGGAAGGTACTTGCCCCAACCAGTGACGCGAGCGAAGAACAGCATCCGTCTCCCCCTTTACGCTGGCTAGTTGCTGTGGACGGCCAGCGGCCGGCCCTGGACGGCGAACCCCCCGAGGCGATTTCGAAGGAGAACAAGGGCCAAGCCACCGCCCGCCACCGAGACCGCTGCGATCCCCACCGCCGCCCGCCGCAACAGCGACACGCGCCGGTCCCGGACGGATGACGCCTTCAGCCGCCGGGCCTCCGCCATCAACCGGTCCCGCAACACCCCTTCGAAATCGGCGGGGGGGCGGAGCCGGGGATAGGCGCTCTGAAGCAGGCCAGACAGTTCCCCCCACTCATTGTTCAGATCAGTCAACTCGTCCATCACGTTTCTGCTGCTTCTGAAGCGTTTCATGAATGTTCTCCCCCAACTCCTCTTTCAGCGACCTCAGCGTGCGGAACAGCAACGCCTTGACCGCCCCTTCAGTCCGCCCCATGATCTTGCCGATTTCCGCGTGGGGCAGGTCCTCAACAAATTTCAGCAAAAGGATCTGTTGCCGTTCGGGCGCGAGCGCTCCGACCGCCCGCCGCACCAGTGCCACCGCCTCCACCTGGTCCAGCTCGTTGCCGCCGTCTTCGGCCCCTAACACTGCGTCGTCTAGGGAGACAGACTTATGGCGGGCCCGATCGCGGTACCAGTTCGCCAGGCTGTTGTGGGCGATCCGGTACAGCCACGCCGAGAACGGCATACCCCTGTAGGAATACCCGCCCAAGTGGGTCAGCGCCTGCATAAAAACTCGCTCGGTGAGATCCTCCGAATCTGCCACCATGCCGGTGCGATGGTAGATGTAACTGTAAATCGGCCCGACATACCGCTCGTAGAGACTCCCGAATGCCTCCAAGTCCGCCTTCGCCCGCTCCACCAGCACTTCGTCGGAGTCGGCCTCTCCGGCAGCTTTATCCACGTCTGCGGGATTCATACTAAAAACACCGGGCCATGCCAAAAGATACGCGTGCGAGAAAAAAGGTGAGACGGGCTGCCTTAGCGAGGGCGAATCCCATCTATCGCGGCGCTGGAGGCATGACCTCCGGGTTCCCAAGGTACACCCACACCCGGCCCCCGGCAGCCGTGGCGGGGAACGACGTGGTCCGCACCTGGCGCATGTGGACGGCGCCGCTGTCTACCCGGTTGCCCTCGACATCGAACTTCCACCCGTGAATGAAGCAGGCCAACCCGCCTTCTGCGTTGGTCCCCCATTTCAGTGAGGCTCCCTCGTGCGGGCAGTACGAATCGAGCGCCCCGAGCCGGCCGGAGGAATCACGGAAAAGGATCAACGCCTCGTTGAGAACGCGTACTTCTACAGGAGGACCGTCGGGCTCTGCCACCTCGGATGCGGCGAGGACGGGCAGCCAATGGCGCCTCAGCGCCTGTCCATGGGGCGTCTGACGGCCGGCGTTCTTCAGGATCGCGAGTTCGTGGGGACGCAGCATCAGGCGATGGGGCGATCGAGGCTCAGGTCGATTGGGCGTGGGCGGACAGGAGGACCTCGCCAGCCTCCCGAGGCTTCGGAGATGGGTCCTCGGAGCCATACATGTGTATCCGGTTTTTACCCGTGCCCTTGGCGAAATAGAGCGCCGAGTCGGCCTGCTTGATCACCGTTGCTTCGTCCTCCGTAGCGCCCGAAATGATAGCCAGGCCCCCGCTCGCCGAAATCCGCCACTCACCCGGAATGGCCGCGATGCCTTTGATGATCCGTTCCGCCACCATCCGCGCGTTCGCCTCGTCAACCCTGGGCAGCAATACCGCAAATTCATCGCCACCCATCCGGGCGGCGAGGTCGTTGGAACGCACCTGGCTTTGCAGCACCTCACCCACCTTTTTCAGCAAATCGTCTCCCTGGGGGTGGCCAAGCTGATCGTTGACCTGTTTGAACCCATCCAGGTCCAGAAACACCAGGGCCGCAGTGACATTGGCGCGTCGCGCCTGATCCACCGCCCGTTCCACCTCACGGTGGAAGCTCCAACGATTCAACAAGCCGGTCAGCGCATCGTGCGAGGCCATGAACCCGACCTGGAGTTGCAACTGCTTCTGCTTGTCCGCCAAGTAGCCAAGGCCGAACGCTCCGGCGACCATGAGCACGGTGCCGGCCACAGCGTGTCCGTAGACCTCGGCGAGGGACACGATGAGGGTGGCAGTCTGTGCCAGCACCACCGGCGCAGAAGTGAGGGCTTGAGGTTGCGTTTTAAGCGACCCCTCGTTGTGGAAGAGCAAAACCAACGTCGCCAAAACGGCGCATCCGGTAGCCAGCGCTCCCCGCATCCCGAAGAAGGTTGCGGCCAATACGAGAGGGGAGGCAAACAGGTACCAACTCTGGTACCCGCGCTCCCCCACAGCGGAGAGCGTGATGACGATGGACACGGTACACAGCACCACGTAGGAAAGGTTGATGGTGGTCCGTCTCATCGATATCGCCCCTTCTTGGTGGGCGTCATGAGGTGTGCCTCAACGGACTGGCTCCGGTTGGACCCGGTCGAGAACGGTGGACGCTGCAACAAACTATAGCTTGTCTCCAGGCGTTTCGCTATACTGCGGCGGGGCAGGTAAGAGTCCACTGTTGATGGGCGGCCGGGTTCAGGAGTGCGAGTGCACGAGGGCGGCAGCCCTCTGCCGGCGGGTGGGGGCGCCCCCCACATAGAATTCCCCTCTTTTTCCCCTGGGGTGGGGGGAATGGCTCATACCCCCAAACCCCTGACACTCCTATGAAAAGGCGGTGGCTTACCATGAACAGCATCCCTCCAGGGGTGTCCAGCGGGTCTCCCGCTGGCGGGGAGGGGTCAAGGGGCGTGCCCCGTCCGCCATGAGTCATCTTGGGGGCGGTGCCGTCCTAGCCTTTTCATGACCCGGTGGTGTCCCCATGGTCATGGGCGTCTGAATAGATACCGACGCAGGGGTCCGGCCGTCCGTACTCCCCGTCCGCCACCCACCATGGAGGGAGCCTTTCAAATGCCAGCCAGATTTCACGCCGACCAGGTGGGCAGCCTGCTGCGCCCCGCCACCGTCTTGAACGCGCGCCGCCGCAGGGCGGAGGGAGTCCTTTCCGACGATGGCCTGCGGGACATCGAGGACGCTGCCGTCGCAGCCGCCCTGGCGATGCAGGCGGAGGCAGGGCTGGGCATCTACTCCGACGGCGAGTTCCGCCGTGCGGCATTCCTCAGCGAGATGGCGGCAGCCGTAGACGGGTTCGTGACCGAGAAGATCGCGATGCGCTGGTTTGGCCCAGGAGGCGGGGAGGAAGCGAGCGCCGCCCAAGTGGTGGGAGCACGGCTTCAGCAGCGCAGGAGGCTCACCGCCAACGAGGTTCCATTTCTCAAGGCCCACGCCCCGGGACCCTTCAAGATCTGTGTCCCCAGCGCCACCCTCTTCACCGACGTCAGCTTCAAGCCGGGGCTGACCGACCAGTTCTACGCCTCCCGAGCGGAACTGCTGGACGAACTGACCGGCATCATCCGCAACGAGATCGCCGGGCTGGTCGCCGATGGTGTCCCCTATGTCCAGATCGACGCACCCCGCTACGCCTACTACATCGACGAACGCATTCGCGGTGACCTGACCGCGTCCGGACGCAATCCCGAGGAGGCGTTTTCCCAGGCCGTCGATGCCGACAACGCGAGCCTGGCCGGGGTGGAGCGAGCGGGGGCCACCATTGCGCTGCACCTGTGCCGCGGCAACTCGGCGAGCCGGTGGTTCGCCGAAGGCGGCTACGACCGCATCGCTGAGCGGCTGTTCGGCTCGCTGGACGTCGACGCCTTTTTGCTGGAATACGACTCGGAGCGATCGGGCAACTTCGAGCCGCTCCGATTCATACCGAAGGGTAAAACGGTTGTGCTGGGGCTCATCTCCACCAAGACACCGGAATTGGAATCCCAAGACGAGTTGATCGAGAAGATCGAAGCGGCCGCCAAAGTCGTGCCCCTCGAAGACCTCGCCCTCAGCCCTCAGTGCGGGTTCGCCAGCGTCGCCGCCGGCAACCTGCTCACGGCGGACGACCAGCGCCGGAAACTGGAGCTGCTGGTCGACACAGCCCGCAAGGTGTGGGGCTGACCTGCGTCCTCAACCCTACGAAAAGGAGCCTGCCATGCCTCTGCTAGAGGCCCCTACCGGCGCCACCTACGGTTGGCGCGGCCGCATCGGATTCATCCAACCCGGCGCAGTGGCGGAGAACAACCCCTTCGAGTTCTACCTGATGGCGCCGCCGGGGGTGACCCTGGTGATGACTGCGCTGGGCCATTCGGGGCCGCTGAACCAGGCGGCCTTCGACCTCATGCTGGCGAACATCGACGAAGCAGTAGAACGCCTGCTGGTCCGTAAGATCGATGCGATTGTGGTGGCGGGCGTGCCTCACATTGCCAGCAAGGGCTGGGGCTATGAGGATGTCATCCGACAACAGGTCGCCAAGCTGACTCCCCTGCCGCTGGTAACCGACCTCGGGCTGTGCATCGACGCCATGACGGCGCTCGGGCTTCGCAAGGTTGCGGTGCTCACCCCCTTCGACGACCCAATGCACCGCCTGCTGTCCGACTACGTGGGTCACGCCGGCATCACGGTGGCCGGGGCGAAATCGATTCGCCCCTCCGAGGAACTGTACGAGGAGATCTCTTTCGTCCCGCTGGCCAACGTCTACCGGGCGGCCAAAGCGGTCTTCCAGGCAGCGCCCGGGGCCGACGGTGTGTGGATCACGGGGGCGCTCATGCCCACGGTGGGGGTCATTGCAGCCCTGGAGCAGGACCTGGGAGTGCCGGTGGTCACCAGCATGCAGGCCATGGCCTGGGGCGGCCTGCGCGCGGTGGGCGTGCGGGACACCGTGACAGGGTACGGCAGATTGATGACCATGGCGTGATTGCCTGAGCTGAGGAGCAAACGACGATGACCCAAGCGCAAACGACGCATCACGACCACGACGGCCACCACTGGAAGGAACCGGACCGGGTGCGGGACTACGTGGACCGCAAGGACCGGGAAGCGGTCCAGCGGAACGAGGTGTTCCGGCTGCTGACCGCGCTGGTCCCGGAGGCCCGCACGGCGCCGCTGCGCGTGCTGGACATCGGCTGCGGCTACGGGCCACTGGCCACGGTGGTGTTGGACGAATTCCCCCAGGCTACCGCGGTGGGCCTCGATCTCTCCGAGGCGATGATCCAGATTGGATCACCCAGAATGGCCCGGTTTGGCGACCGCTTCCGCTACCTCATCGCCGACATCGGGTCAGGACTCCTCCCGGATGAACTTGCGGGCCCGCTGGACCTGGTGGTCTCCTCGCTGGCGGTCCACCACCTCCGCCCGGAGCAGGGCGCCCGGTTGTACCGTTCCATCTACCAGCGGCTGACCCCCGGCGGGTGCTTCTTCAACATCGATCACATGGGCGCGGGCGATGACTACCTCCAGGAGCGCTACACCCAGGCACGGGAATGCCTCGAACATCCCGGCGGGGCCGAGAGCGGCGAGCCGCCGGCGCCGGCGCCGCACAACCACGAGCGCGGCTCGGTCGCGGTGCATCTCGAATGGCTGCGCAGCGCGGGATTTCAGCCGGTCGACTGCTTCTGGAAGCGGCTGAACGAAGCGCTGGTGGGCGGTTTCAAGCTGGCGTGACGCTCGATCGCGCAACGAGCCAATCTGGACGGGTCGGGTGGAGAGAACTTCGGACGGCATTGTCCATTCCCGTTGGCATCGCTCTTGAACTCGGCCCCACCCCCAAACCGGTCATCACCGCGAGCGCCAGCACGCCCACCGGTGCTACAGCCCCAGCGCTAGCTGGGCCATCACAAAGTTGACAGCCAACCCTGTCACGTCCTAGGGTGTGGGCAATGCACACCACTGAGGAGGAGCCATGCCGCGCATCAGCCATCTGAGCCATGTGGTCATCCGGACCCACGACATCGACAAGATGACCGCTTTCTACACCGAGACCCTCGGCCTCAAGGTCTCCCACGTTACCGAGCGCATGGTGTTCATGAGTTCCGAGCCCGAGCGGGAGGACCATGAGATCGCGCTGGCGCGTGGCCGCCAGGGGACCGACAGCCCCATCGCCCATGTCGCATGGAACGTGCCCACCACCGGGGAAGTGCTCGAGTACTACCAGCGCTTCAAGGCGCAGGGCGTCCCAATCGATCACTGCGTGTGCCACGGCAACACCGTTTCCTGCTACTTCGCCGACCCCGAGGGCAACATTAACGAGGTTTTCTCGTTGATCGATGTGGAACCCGGCCAGGGGTACAACGGTCCGCTGGACCTCGAACGCAGCGCAGACGAGATCGAAGCCCAAATTCGGGGACTGGCCACGGCAGCGCGTTAACGGCAGCCAACCGCACGTGAAACAGGGGCGGCGCTCCGGCGACCGCCCAACACCTTGGCCGTATAATGGTGAAAGGAGTTGCCCCTATGGCCAAAAGCGGCCGCCAATGGCAGAACGAGAATGATCAGGACCACCTGGTAAAGCCATCCCGGATCGGGCTCGGCTGGTTCGTGGTCGTGCTGCTGCTTGTGACGGCGTTTGCCGCGGGCGCCTTTGGCGTCATGACCGTGGTCGGCAGTTCCATGTTGGCGGTGTTCGTCTACAGTTTCGGGTTCATGGCCATCGTTGCCTTGTCTGTGCGGGCGATCACTTCCTCAGCCAATTTTTTCGGAATGCCCAAGAAGCATGACTTTGGTGGCCTCTCCGTTCCAAGGCTACGTGGACGTTCAACGTTTCATACGAGACCTCGAGCGCACGGGACTGGTTCAAGGGGTGCGGCCGAAACGGTTCGCCAACGGACGGTTGTTTGTGCTGCTCCAAGCTGACTCCGGGGATACCCGGTCCCTGGCGCAATCCCTGATCGAGGCGGTCCCACAGTACCGCCTATCACTACGGTCGCTCCAGCAAGACCTGGTGGAAATGGTGCTTGAGCCTCCCCCCGAGGAGCCTGCTTAAGCCGCGTAAGCGGTCGAATTGACGCTGGACAGGGAGGGTGCTACAGTAACCTTGTTAGCACTCTCGCGCCGCGAGTGCTAATTCATACAAAAGAGGGTGGTCTTTACGAAGCTCCAAACGCAATTGACCGCGCGGCGAGGCTCAATCCTTCGCATCATTGTGGGAGATTACGTCGAAAAGGCCGTTCCGGTGGGATCCGAGCACATCGCTAAGGCCCACCCGCTGGGCGTCAGTTCTGCCACCATCCGGAATGAGATGGCGGCATTGGAGGACGATGGATTCATCACCCATCCCCACACCTCGGCTGGCCGCATCCCCTCCGACAAGGGCTACCGCTATTATGTGGAGAGCCTGATGGTGAGCGGCGAACTGCCGTCTGCCATACAACAGCAGTTCCGGAGCCGGCTCGCCGAGTTGGAGGGCGAGGTGGACCGCTGGACCGAGTTGGCGGCGTCTTTATTGGCGCAGATGGTCGAGGCGGTGGCCGTCATCACGCTTCCCAGCGCCCCCGCAACCCGGTTCCGGCACCTGGAGTTGGTGGCTCTCCAGGAATTTGCATTGCTGGTGGTCCTAGTCTTTCAGGAAGCCCGCGTCCGGCAGCATCTTTTGCACCTGGAACACGCCGTGCAGCAGGAGGAACTGACGCCGCTTTCCCAGCGTCTGAGCGCCCATTACGCCGGGAAAACCGCCCTCGAGATCGCCCAGTCACCCGCGCCCAACGCCCCGTTGGATGACCACGTTACCAAGTCCATTGTCCGCATGATGGAAACCGAAGACCAGCGGGCGGCGCAGGACCTCCAGATGACGGGATTGCGGCACCTGTTGGGCCAACCGGAATTCGCGTCCAGCGACCGGCTCTCGGGCCTGATTGAAGTGGTCGACGACAAGGACCACATGGTCACCATGCTCCCCCGGCTCGCGAGCACCGAGGGCGTAAGCGTGGTTATTGGGAGCGAAAATCCTGACGCGCAATTGCGGGAGTTTTCTATCGTCATTTCACCCTACGGGGTGCCTGGCCAGTTCTCCGGCACGCTGGCAGTGCTGGGGCCCACCAGGATGCGGTACGGCCGCACCATGGCAACGGTGGGTTTTCTCGCCCGCCTGATGAGTGAGCACCTCAACGAACACTTGGCAATGAGTTAGGAAGCGATGACGGCTGAAGACCCACTGGAAAACGACACCGAAAACCGAACCTCCGAAGACCCCACCGCGCTCGCCTCCAGACTGGAAGAAGAAAAGGCTCGAGCCGAGAGCCATTACGCGAGTTGGCAGCGTTCCGCCGCCGATTTTGTCAACTATAGGCGTCGGGCCGAGCAGGAGCGCTCCGAGAGCATCAGGTTCGGGAACGCATCGCTCATACTTCACCTGCTCCCCGTGATCGACGATTTGGAGCGGGCGTTGCAGAACCTCCCCAAAGAACTGCTCGGCCTGACCTGGGTGGATGGTATCCACCTGATACACCGCAAACTGGCCGCCGTGTTGGAAGCCCAGGGAACACGCCCTATTGAAGCGGTCGGCCACGCGTTCGACCCCAATCTGCACGAGGCGGTGTTGCGCGAACCCGGCGATGAAGGCAAGGTGCTGTCCGAGTTGCAGCGTGGCTATACTCTGCACGGCCGCGTCATCCGGCCCAGCCTGGTAAAAGTCGGGGAGGGCGGCGCACCGGCTCCGCCCTATGGCTCGTCCAGTGAGAGTCCCGCTCCCGGCTGACCTGCATGGCGCTCTTCACGGTATCCGTTCGCCGGCGCTGGTTTGGCGAGGAACTCGACCAGAAGCTCCAAGAGTTCGACCATGCCCCGGGCCCGGAGGAACTCTTGGAGCTTGCCCGCAGCAACCAACTGGGGGGAGGCGCCACCCTCCACGTACGAGAGACGCGCGGGCACGGGGGCAGCCGGTCCTACCGGGTGCGCGACCTTCAGGCGCCGTCGACGTAGTCAGTCCCACGCCCGTTCCACCTCCCCCAGAGCGTACAACACCATCGCCGCGGCCACCGGCCCGGCGGTTTCAGTCCGGAGGATGCGCGGCCCCAGATGGGCCACCGCCAACCCCTGGCCGCGGGCTTCCTCGACTTCGGCCTCGTCGAACCCGCCCTCCGGCCCAACGTACAACGCCACTGCGGTGACCGGTTCCGACGCCGGAAACGCCTGAAAGAGGGGGATGGACCCCGAAACCGGGGTGCAGCAGGATCCGGACCGGCCCTCCCACGCCACAACCCTCGCTGAAGGACACCGCGTTCTGAACCTCGGGTACGAGGCAGCGCCCTGACTGCTCGGCCGCTTCCTGGACGATCTGACGCCAGCGCGCCCCCCGTTCAAGGTGGTCCGATCGGGAAACAACTGAGCGCCGGCATCGGATTGGGGCGAACCTGGAGACACCCACCTCGGTTCCCTTTTGCAGGACCGTCTCCCAGTTGGCAGCGCGCAACAGCCCCTGAACCAAAGTGAGTCGCACCCCCGGTTCACCGCCGGCAACGGCCGGCGCGGTCACCGCGCCCCGTGCGTCCTTGGGGGTTACCACCGTGAGCGAGACATCAAATGCTGACCCGCACCCATCCAGCACCACCACCCGTTCGCCCCGACGCAACCGGAGTACGGTAGCCAGCTGGCGGGCCTGAGCAGGGGTGAAACACACCGCTTCGTCCTGAATGAGTTCGGGCGCCAAGAAGAAACGATGGGCCAAGGGGCGCTATTCCTTGGAGGCCACGATGCTGCGCCATTGGCCGTGGCGCCGGGTCGTGATCGCTCTGGCGCCCGCCTGCAGGTAGGCGCGGGTAACGAACCGCAACGCCCCGACTCCGATGCCGCTCCCAACAACGTGGCCGCCCGGCCGGATCACTTGGAGGATCGCACCGGCCAGCGATTGGTGCAGGTGTGAAGTCAGATTGGCGAGGACCATGTCGAAGGGCGCCAGCAGGCGCACGGTTGGATGGTCCAGGCTGCCCTGCTCGACGATGGCCTCCACGCCGTTGTGAGCGCACGCCGACCGGGCGGCGTCGATCGCGAATTCGTCGGTATCCACCGCCAACACAGCACGCGCCCCCAGTCGAGCGGCCGCAATCGCCAGGACCCCGGTCCCGGTTCCGAGATCCAGCACCAGATCGCCGGGCCGGAGCACCCGCTGCATCGCCGCCAGGCACGCCCGGGTCGTCGCATGGTCGCCGGTCCCAAAGGCCAGGCCAGGATCGATCTCGATGACGATCTCTTGCGGCTTCGGGTGATGCCGTCGCCAACTGGGCTTGACCACAATGGCGCCCACCCGCTGTACCCGCAGGCCGCGGCGCCAGGCGGTGGTCCAATCCTCACCTGCCATGAGGGTCTCCGACCGCAGCCGGACTGCCGGTATCGCCGCCATCGCTTGCGCCAGCGCACACCGCCGTCCGGCCAGCTTGTCGTCCACCGGGAGATACGCCCGAACCAACGTGGGCAGACCGGCGCCCAGATGATAAGTCTCGGCGCCGGGGGCCGTCACGATCGCCGGCTCACAGGCAACGCCGCCGGTGGCAATGGGGTGCAGCAGATCGCAGAAGGCGTCCACCGCCGCCGCGGGGACCTCCACGACGAATTCGAGCCACTGCATAGAATGGGTCCGGGGTGCAGATGATCGGAAGAAAAAAGGGTGGTGAGGAACTGGCAGGGTCGGGCGGGCTGGTCCGGGCGGCTATGAGCCGCCCAACGCTTCCTTGAGCTTGCCAAACAATCCCTTGTCCTCTGGGGAGGATGGACCGCCACCCGGCTCAAAAGTCTTGGCAAGTTCCGTGAGCAACCGGCGCTGCTCCTCGGTCAACTGATTGGGAATGTCGACCCTCACCTTGACCAGTTCGTCCCCGCGTTTGGAGCCCTGGAGATGCGGCACTCCCTTGCCCCGGAGCCTGAACAACTCACCAGACTCGGTGCCCGGAGGAATCTTGATCTCGGTCGGCCCTTCGATGGTGGGAACGGTGAGGGTTGCGCCCAGCGCCGCCTGGGCCATGTTCAGTTGCAGTTCAACGATAATATTGTCGTCTTCCCTGGTGAAGAGTTCGTGCTCCTGAACGGAGATAGCCACGTAGAGGTTGCCAGCTGGTCCGCCCCGTGCCCCCGTATCGCCTTCGCCGGAGAGCCGCAGTTGGTTGCCGCTATCGACACCAGCGGGGATCTTCACCGCGATGCGTTTGGAGCGCTGCTCCAAACCGCTTCCCTGGCACTGAGTGCACGGGTTGGTGATCCGCTGTCCCTGGCCGCGGCAGGCCGCGCAAGTGACCACGTTGACGAACTGCCCAAAAATACTCTGCTGCGCCCGGCGGACCTCCCCGCTGCCGTTGCAGGTGGTGCAACGGGCCATCTGGCTTCCCGGCTCCGATCGGGCGCCCCGGCACCGGGAGCACAGTTCCCGACGCTGGATCTCGATCTCCCTTTCGACGCCAAAGACGGCCTCTTCGAAGGTGATCTCCATGTGAAAGCGGAGATCGCTGCCGACCGCGGGTCCCTGTCTGCCACGGGTCGCCGTGCCACCAAAAAACGCGTCGAAGATGTCGCCGAACCCGCCAAAGCCCTCGAATCCCTCGAAGCCCCGGCCCGCACCGTTGACCCCTTCAGGGCCATAGCGGTCGTAGCTGGCCCGCTTCTCCGAGTCGGACAGGATCTCGTACGCTTCGTTGATCTCTTTGAAGCGCCCCTCGGCGCTGGCCTCTTTGTTCCGATCCGGATGGTACTGGAAGGCGAGCTTGCGAAACGCCTTTTTGATCTCCTCTTCGGAGGCTCCGCGCTCGATCCCGAGGACCTCGTAATAGTCTCGTTTGGCTGTGGCCATGGAAAACGACCGTAAACTCCCGATTTGTGCAGGCTCAACTAAAAGGGAAGGCTAGTTTCACTCCAGCCTTCCGCTCGTCATTATAGTACAGGCCGGTATCCATGCCCGCGCTCGCCACTAGCGCCGGGCGCCCTCAAGGCGGCGGAGCAGGTACTGAAGGCCCTGCACGTGCTTCTTACCGTCCATCGCCATCCACTCCAGCATCATCGCCGACATCATCCTGCGGCCCTTGCGGGCTTCCTTCGATGCCGATTGGAAGTCCTTGATGCCGCTCTCTTCTTCCTTGATGAACGTTTTCACCTGATCGATGAACCCGGCCTGCCGTGCTTCTTCCATCGGCTGGGTCGGAAACGACGCGCTGCTGTGGGTCCAGTTGAGATCGTCGGTCCAGGTGGCAGAGAGGCGTTCCAGCGTCCGGTGATGCCGTTCTTCCTCCTCCATGAGGATAGAGAGTATCTCATTAACCATCGGATCTCCGGTTGCCTCGGAGAGCCGGCCATAAGCCTCCAGGCTCTCGGTTTCTGCGGTGATGTGGCTCTTCACCATCTGGAGCAACTGCTCATCGATGGACCCCTGCGACTCCTGCCTGCCGTCGCCGACCCCCGCGTACGAGCCCATACCCACCGTGTCGAGGGCAAGGCGGCGTTCGTTAGGTTGTGCCATGTCGGGTGCCTCCTGGCGTTGGATTGGCTACACTTTACATGTTACAATACTCGCCCGCCTGCGGGGCGTGGCCGGCGCGCAGCTCTGCTTCATGGTTTGCTATACTTGGCCTGATTTTTCCCCAATATCCAATCCACTCTATATCCACTCCAAACTCAGGATCTACCCATGCGCGCCTTCGTCCCGCTGCTGCTTATCTCAGCGCTCATTTTCAGCATCGTCCCGGGCGCTTCCCCCGGCGCTCCCGCCAGCGCCGAATCGATCGCAAGGGTCATGGCGCCGCAACCCACGGCTCTGGTCCCCGGCGAGCCGACGCTTCTGCCCGCGCCCGGTTCGCTCGTTGCTCCGAGTGCGGGATCCCCGCCTCAGAGCCGGCTCATCTCGCTGAAATTTCGGGGCGGCAGCCATCCGCTTGCAATGGAACGATTGAACGGCCTGTTCGGTTCCACCCTCGTACGTTATAACGACCTCACCGGCGTTCATACCATCCAGACACCTCACGGGTCCGCTCCCGAGTCGTTGGCCCGCCAGTTCAGCGCCCGGAGCGAGGTGGCCTGGGCCGAGACAGTGAAATGGCGGCGGGTGTCCGACAGCCCGCGAGCGCCGCTCACCCCCACCGATACCCGGTACGCAACCAATCAGAGTTCTTACTACAAGGTCATCGGGGCCCCGGACGCCTGGGGCATTGAGACCGGGTCTGCGTCCATCGTTATCGCGGTGGTCGATAGCGGCGTCATGTGTTCCCACAAGGACCTGGCAACCAACATCTGGGCCAACCCCAAGGAGGTCCCGGGCAACGGCATTGACGATGACCAGAACGGCTACATCGACGACGTGAACGGGAATGACTTCGTGGGGGCGGAGAACGGAGCCGACGAGTCGCCCACCGCCGACCTCCCCGGAGACGGCGACCCCTGCGTTAAGGCCGGAGACCCCGCGGCCGGCAACGGCACCGACGACGACCAGAACGGCCAA
Organism: Dehalococcoidia bacterium; assembly: GCA_009692945.1. Taxonomy (GTDB): domain Bacteria; phylum Chloroflexota; class Dehalococcoidia; order SHYD01; family SHYD01; genus SHYD01. The sequence continues at coordinate 26,772 of SHYD01000007.1, forward strand.
GCCGACGCCGGAGTGTATCATGGGACCTTCGTCGCCGGCATTGCTGCAGCGGTCACCAATAATGCCGAGGGCGTTGCTGGAATGTGCTGGCGCTGCAAGATCATGCCGATACGGGTGGCCAACCCAGAAGGCTGGGTCCGGAGCAGCGACACCGCCGATGGTATCACCTATGCGGCGCGCAACGGCGCCCGGATCATCAATGTGAGCCTCGGTGGTTCGGAACTGAGCCAGGCGGAGAAGGCTGCGGTGGACGCGGCCATCAACACGTTGAAGGTGGTGGTGGTGGCCGCGGCGGGCAACGAGAACCACAACCCCATCTCGTTCCCGGCGCAATTGCCGAACGTTATCGCCGTCGGCGCCGCGGCCCGGGTCAACACCAAGGGACGCGCCAGCTTCAGCAATTGGGGAACGGGCACTCCCGGCAACCGGGTGGTGGACATCGTCGCCCCCGGTGAGAGCCTCGCCTCCACCGCCGTTTACAGCGTTGCCGATCAGAATTCAGGGCGGGGCGCGGCGGGGACCGGAACGTACCTGGCCGGATCGGGGACCTCCTTTTCCACGCCGTTGGTGGCGGGGCTCGTCGGTCTGATACTCAGCCGCAACCCAGGCCTCACCCCGGCCCAGGTCCAGACCACCCTCAAGCAGACCGCCACGCCCCTCGGCGACGACCCGGGCGACAGTCCGGACGCCGGCCCCAACTGGGCCGGACCAGGACTGGTGAATGCCCTTGCCGCCCTCAACGCAGTTCCCGCGGCCAACCCATCGCCCACGCCGGCGCCGTCCCCCTCGGTGAGTCCGACGGCCGCCACCACTCCGACGCCACAGCCCACCACCACCACCGCCACTCCTATCGCCAGCGCCACGGCCCCTGCGACCCCCGCCGCGTGTCCGACCGCTCCGCCGGTGGGCAGCCCCACCGCCGCTCCCAGCGGGACACCAGCAACCACACCAACGCCCCTCCCCGCGGGAGCGACACCGCAGGCCAGGGTACCGGACTGCGGTGTCGAGATCACCGGCTTGGGAACGACGCTCGGCTGGAACGCCGCGGCCGGTGCGACTCAGTTTCAGGTCCAAGTCATCCCCGCCAACAACGATGGACCAGCCATCAACCTGATCCGCAATGCGGCGACCTCCTACGTCATCGACCCGCCCGTGTTCGGGACAGGGCCCTACGTGATGCTGCCGCAGATCACCTATTCGTGGCGGGTCCGGACCACCACGGCCTCCACGGGCATCGACGAAAACAGCCCGCTGTGGGGCCCATGGTCGCCGATGAGCAGCTTCAAGACCAGGAAAGCGTCCAGCGACACCATCACGTTAACGGCGCCCGTGGAGGGCGCGAGAGTGGCGGGGTTCACTCCGGTGCTCCAGTGGGCCAATACCGACACCGGAGTCTTCTACTATGAGGTGCAGTTGAGCAAGGACAGCAACTTCGGCGAGAAGGGTGCGGTGGCAATGGTGTACTCGGAGTTGCGCCATGGTGCGGTCAGCACACCGGTCAACAGCTACGCGGTGCCTGCCGGGTTCCCGTTGGAGCCGAGCACCGCCTACGTCTGGCGGGTCAGGCCCCGCATCCAGGGCGATGGGGTGCCGGTGGCGTGGTCCAAGCTGTTCAGCTTCAAAACACCGTAGCGGGAGCGGCAACAGGCACCGCCGGGGCCGGCCGGCACCGAGTCAGTTCGAGGGTTGGTCGTGCCCAGGCGATTCGAGCCGCTGGAGGTTCTCCAGCAGGAAGTCATCGAGTTCGCCGTTCCTCATGGTGCTCTGACCGCTGAAAATGCCACCATCGTCGATTCGCAGGGAAGCCGCGTCGACGTCGCCGTAGACCTTACCGCCCTCGTAGATCTCGACCCGGTCGAGCGCGGTGATATTCCCGACCACCGTCCCGGCCACGCCCACCTCGTGGGCGACAATGCTGGCCACCACCTTCGCTGCCCGTCCGATGATCAGCGTGCTCGCAGTTTCGATCGCCCCATCGAACACCCCGTAGATCCGGACCGGCCCCTCGCATCGGAGGGTGCCGCTGAAGCTGGTGTTCTGGGCAAAGATCGTCTCTTTGTGGTCTGTGACGTGGGCCGCGTCGGCCAAAGGGTTACGTTTTGAGAGCATAGCAGTGGGAGGAGCGAAAAGGAACGGTCGGGCCGCACGTGGCATGGCCTCGCTTATTCTTGTATAATTTGGTTGAATTCGTCAAGGAGCCTCCCGTGCCCAAACCCGCCCGCAGCAGGCAACGTCCGTTCCCGCGCCCACCCGCGCCAACGATGGACCCGCTGGCATCCGGAACCACAGGCGAGGCGATGGCGCCACGCACCGTAGTGGCACGCCCACCGCGCCGAGCGCCCGCCGGAGGGGCCACCTACGCTCCACCTGACTACTCATACGTGGGCCAGGATGTTGTCCGTATCCTGATCCTCAGCGGAGTGCTGGTGGTGTTGATGGTGGGCCTCTCCAAGCTCTTCGCATGAAACAACGTCCCGCTTGATATCACCGGGCCGGGGCGCTACCCCGGCCTTTCGCATCGCGACCAAATCCCAACCAGCGGCAAGCGCCGCATGGGACAAGTTCGCCGCCAGAGAGAGAAGCTATGACCACCGCAACGCACGCCACACCTTCGCTGTATGAGGTCGCACGGGAACAGGTGCGCCAGGTTGCCGCCGCTCTGGGCCTCGATGCCGGCGTAACGGCTCAACTGGCGACCTGCCGACGCGAGCTGACGGTGCATCTGCCCGTCCGGATGGACGACGGCGCCGTGCGGGTTTTCGAAGGCCACCGCATGCAGCACAACACCGCACGTGGCCCCGCCAAGGGCGGCATCCGCTACCACCCGGGCGTTACCGCCGACGAGGTACGCGGCCTTGCCATCCTGATGACCTGGAAATGCTCCCTGCTGGGCATACCCTTCGGGGGCGCCAAGGGCGGCATCACGGTGGACCCTAAAACGCTGTCCAAGGGCGAATTGGAACGCCTGACCCGGCGCTACGCCAGCGCCATCGCGCCCATTATCGGCCCCCAGCAGGACATCCCCGCGCCCGACGTGAACACTAACTCCCAGGTCATGGCCTGGATCATGGACACCTACAGCGCAGAGCAGGGCTACGGCGTGCCCGCGGTAGTGACCGGCAAGCCGGTGCATTTGGGCGGCAGCCAGGGACGCACCGAGGCAACCGGCCGGGGGTGCATGATCGTTGCACGGGAACTGGCCAAGACCATGGGGCTCTCGGTGTCCGGGGCCACGGTCGCGATCCAGGGGATGGGGAACGTCGGCGGCATTGCCGCCCGGCTGATGGCGGCCGCCGGTTTCACCATCGTGGCAATGAGCGACAGCAAGACCGGCGTCCACAAGCCTCAGGGGCTGGACGTTGCGTCGGTGCTGGCATGGCGGCGGGAGCACGGCGCAATCGCCGGGTTCCCGGGAGCCGCGGGGGTCTCCAACGAGGCTCTGCTGGAGTTGCCCTGTGATCTGTTGGTCCCCGCGGCCGTCGAGGGGCAGATCCATGCTGGGAACGCGGCGGCCATCAAGGCCAAGGCCGTGGTTGAAGGGGCCAACGGCCCCACCACTCCGGAAGCTGACCGCATACTGGAATCCAGGGCCATCCCCGTCGTGCCGGATATCCTGGCCAACGCCGGGGGCGTGTTGGTTTCGTATTTCGAGTGGGTGCAAAACTTGCAGTCGTTCTACTGGGAAGAGGACGAGGTGAACGAGCGCCTCGAACAACTCATGATCAAGAGCTACGCGGCGGTCGCGGGGATGTCGAAGGAACGGCAGATGCCGCTGCGCCAGGCGGCCCTGACCCTGGGTATCCAGCGGGTGGTGGAAGCCATGGAGACCCGCGGCATCTATCCGTAGCGCATCGCCGGACGCTGGATCCGGAGCTCCGGACGGGACAAAAGGGTATGGTGCTCAGATTTATGGGCAGCTATCTTCGGAGCAGGCGTGCAGAGGGCGGCGGCCCTTTGCCGGGGGCCTTGGGGGTGTCCCCCAAGAACAAATACCCTCTTTTGTCTGGGGGTGGGGCAACAGAACGGGCGAGCACCGCTGGTCCCATGGCCCAAACCTGGCTCCCGGTGGCATTGGTAACGCTGCTGGCGTTGCTGCTGCGGCTCCACGACCTAGCCTACGAGAGCCTTGACGTGGACGAGGCCGACCTCGTCGCCTTCGCCCGGCAGGATTGGGGGACGCTGTTCTCCCGGCTCACGCAGCCGGGAGAAAACGGGCCGCTCTACGTCATCCTGCTCCGGCTCTGGATCGGTGTCGCCGGCCAGTCCGAAACCGCCCTCCGGCTGTTCTCCGCAATCCCCGCCACATTATGCGTGCCCGCGATCTACTTCCTGGGCAGGCGGCTCTTCGACCACAGGAGTGGTCTGGTGTGCGCGCTGCTGCTGGCCTGTTCCAGCTACCAGCTGTTCTACGCCCAGATGGTGAAGATGTACGCATTGGTGCCGCTGCTCGCGCTGCTGTCGGGCTGGCTGCTGCTCGAAGGGATCGAGCGGCCCCGCTGGCGGACCTGGGTCGCCTACACCGCGGTCACCACCGCACTGATGTTCACCCACGTCTTCGGAGCCATGGTGGTGCCGTGGCACGTCATCGTGGCGCTGCTGAACCTGCGCCGGAGGTTCCTGGCGCCCGCGCTGGTCTCGCTGGCGGTCCTGACTTTGCCTTACCTGCCGCTGGCGCTGCCGCGGCTGGCGGCGCTCAGGGCGCCTGAGACGCTCACCCGCCAATTCACCGGCCCGCGCGAACTCCCCGGCATGTTCGCCACCCTGGCACGGGAATACGGCACCCGCTTCGACCTCGTCTCGCTGCCAATGCTCGACGCCCTGTTCCTGGGGTTCACGCTGCTGGGGCTGGCCGCCCTGTTGGCGACCAGCCGCGGGCGGCATGACGCGAGCGGCAACGGGCGGTTGCGGAACTCGTTCCTGGTGACGGGGCTGGCCGTGCCGCTGCTCATCACCTTCGCCTTCGTCAGCCTGGGCGCACCGGTGTTTTCGTCCCGGTACCTCATCGCCGTGCTGCCGGTGTTCTACCTGCTGTGGGGCGCAGGGATCTCCTGGACGGCGTCCTGGAGCCGGCTACCGGCGGTGGCGCTGCTGCTGCTGTTCATCGGCCTGAACGCCGCGCGCTGGAGCGAATCGGCCTTCCAGGGCAAACGGTTCCGCGAGGATTGGCGGGGCGCGGTGCAGCGGCTCCGCCCGGTGCTGGGGACCGGCGATCAGGTGGTGGTGCTGCACGACCCGTCATGGCGGGCCGTCCACTACTTCGCCGGGGAGGGCTGGCCGTTGGTGAGCCTCGAAGGTGGGCCGGAGCGCCCGGCCGACCTCTCCCGCCTCCCTGCGGCGCGGCCCGGAGGCCGCATATGGCTGCTTGCCGCCTGGTTCGAGGCGCCCGATCTGCCGCCGGTGGAAGCGCTCCTGGCCGAGCGGGGGCGGCTCGAATCGAAGGAGTGGGAGAACGGGGTGCTGGTCAGCGGCTACCGGGTGGAGTGATTACTGCAAAGGTTCTACTCGGTCCGGCCCGTTCGGTCGGAAGCGGCTTCTGGGACCGGCCAATTCGCGACAAGCTCTTCCGCCACCTTGCGGGATCGACGCCGTTGATCTTCATCGGCACCCAACTCCATCCCATGGACCTCGGCCAGGTGGTGGACGTCATACACACTAACATGGAAACTTCTCGCAAAGCTCGAAGAGTATTGAGTGCGACGCGAGCGAAGGCCTGTTACTGTTCGAGCGAAGCGAGAAACTGCGTCGTCCCAGCGTGATCCCCTCGCATGTGAACTCATACTTCTGGACGCCTCCCCGCCCTTCCTGCTAAGGTGGCAGCACATCCTGAGGCCCCGGCGCCTCCACCGCCCCAAGAGGAGCCGATATGTCCCTGAAGGAATCCGCGATCATTGACCAGGTGTCCCAGTCATGCCGCATGCTGGGGCTGCTGGACATCACCCACGCCGCCCTCGGCCATGTGAGCCACCGCATCGAGGGCCGCGACGCCATGTACATCAAGGGCAAAGGGCCGGGCGAGGTAGGGCTGCGCTACACCACCCACGAGGATGTGCTGGTGGTGGACTTCGACGCCAACAAGCTCGAAGGGCCGGATTACCTGCAGCCCCCCAGCGAGAGCTTCCTCCACATCTGGATGTACAAGACCCGCCCCGAGGTCCAGAGCGTCATCCACATGCACCCCAAGTACGCGGTGCTGCTCACCATCTGCCAAAAGCCCATCATCCCCATCTACAACGCTTTTGGCAGCGGCGTCCAACTCGCCATCGACGGCATCCCCACCTACCCCCGAAGCTGCACGATCGCCAGCGATGAACTCGGCAAGGAGTTCGCCGAGGCGATGGGAGAAAAGCAGGTCTGCCTGATGAAGGGCCACGGCATGACCGCGGTGGGCCGGACGGTGGTGGACAGCACGCTGAACACCCTGGCGCTGGTCGAACTCACCGAGATGATGTACCAGGCCTACCTGCTGGGCGACCCGACCCCCATCCTGCCCGAGGAGATCGAGGCCATCAAGGCCGCCCGCGCCGATACCCGGCCCCGTACCCGTGGGTCGTCCGGCGGCGACGCCGGGAAGCTGGCGCTGTGGCGTTACTACTCGTCGCTGGCGGAGGAGCGGGCGGTCAAGTCGGAGATGCAGCGGCCGCGGCGCTGACGGGGAACGGGGTGGAGTATCAATAATAGCCCCGCCACCCCTCGCTACCCGTTCGGGCGCACCACCGCGATCATCGCCTCCATCGTCTCGTGGCGATGGAAGCCCTCCATGATCCCCTCCAGCGGGAAGCGGTGGGTGATGAGCTTTTCGACGGGGTATTTCACCACCGAGCGCATCGCCTTCAGCGAGCGGATGATGCTGCGGCTGTCGCCGCCCGCCACCCCCTCGACCCGCAACGACTTCTCGACGAACACACCGGTGTTGATGGGCTGCGGCGCGGTGATGCCGATCTGGCCCACCACCAGGTATTTGCCCCCGTTCCGCACCATCCCCAGCCCCTCGGTGACTGCGGTGGCGCCGCCCGACCCCTCGATGACGAAATCGGCGCCCTGGCCGCCGGTCAACTCCCGTACCCGGTCGATACGGGCCTGGGGGGTGGGGTAGCCGGCCAGATCGACGGTGACATCGGCCCCGACCTCGCAGCCCAGCGCCAGCCGTGAGGCGGGGGCGCCCACCAGGATCACCTGTCCGGCGCCCGCGATCTTCGATTGCACTACGGCGGCGAGGCCGATGGGCCCGCTCCCCTGCACCACCACCGTGTCGCCCAGCGCCACCCCGCCGATCTTCTCGATGCCCCGCAGCAGGGTGTGGTTACCGGTGATGCTCAGCAGCGCCCGCTCCGAGGAAAGGTCGTCCGGCACCCGCAGCAGCCAGGGATTGGTGTCGAGATAGACGTACTGCGCGAAGCCACCCTTCAGATAGGGGGCATCGAAGCTGGGGCGCAGGCCATAGGGAGGGTTCACCCGGCAATTGCCGCTCTGGTTGCACCCGGCACAGCGACCGCAGTTGGTGCGCTTGAACAGCACCCGGTCGCCTTCTTTCAAGGGCGTACCCAGGACGTCATGAGTCACCTCTCGGCCCAACGCCGCCAGAACGCCCACGTTCTCATGGCCGAAGATGGCGGGACGGGGTGTGCTCGCCAGATGCCAGAAATGGACGTCTGATCCGCAGATGGCGGCCATCTCCATCCGGACGATGGCGCCGCCCGCTTCCACCGGCGGCACCGGGAACTCCCGGATCTCCAGCGGCTTTTCGACTTCGACGAATACGGCGGCCTTAGATGTCTGCATGGGAGGGGCTCCTTCGGAGGGAATCGGCGGCATTGTAGCACGCCAACTGCGAGCTATAACTGGCGGCGGACCCCCGGAGGCCAAGTGAGCAGGTGTACCGCAGTTCGCCACGCCCCAGCCAGCCCCCGCCGGACGAAAATCAAGGCGGGGGCGAGCATCGGTAACCCCCTACTTGGTGACCTCTTTGACGATCGCCTTGATCTGGGTGTCCTCCTCCAATTGGGCCTCGCTGGCGACGGTGGGGTATTTCTTCCCCGGGGTCGGCTGGTACCTCGGATTGCCGGCCGGCACTCCGTCCAGGCGACGGCTGTTCTGACGGGTTCCCTTCGCCCAAGCGGTCTGGGCTTCTTTGGTGAGGAACCAGTTGAGGAACAACTTGGCCGCATTGGGATGAGGCGCGCGGTTGATGGAGTAGAGACAACTGGTCGAGATCAGGAACTGCCCTCCATCCAGTTCCAAAGGCTTGAGGTTCTTGCCCAGTCCCTGGTCCTCGAAATCCACAAAGGTGTCCGCATTGGGGGCCCCGATACCGATGGGGTATTGGCCCTTGACCATGAATTCAGTTCCCTGGCGCAGTTCCCGAACCAACACCACCCCTTGCTCGCCATAGAGCTTGCGTACAAACTCCTCTCCCGCCGATCGCTTCATGTCCAGCACATTCCAGGAAACCCCAACCGTGCGGGGATCCAGGCTGAGGATCTTTCCCTTCCATTTCGGATTCAGCAGGTCCTTGAGGGACGTGATTTCGTCCGGTCCCACCATATCGGTGTTGATCCAAACGCCCACACTCTTGTCGAAGGTCGGGGCGTACATCCACCGCTTTTCGATGTCGAGGAAGCCCGCGTCGAAACCGTCGCGCCAGACCTTGTCGTCGAGGATGTCGCTCCGAAACAACTGCGGCCGCACCGGATCAAGGCCGCCAGCCGGTTTCAGGGCGTTGAAGGGCGTGCCCACGGAACTGATCAGAATGTCGGGAGTATAGACGCCGGCCTGGCGCTCCTGCATCACCTTGGGAACGATGATGCTGGCGTTGCCCCCGGTTTGTTGCACCGTGATCCCGGGGAAAGCAGCCTCGAAGTTGTCCATGAACACCCGGTACTGCGTTCCCGGATAAGTGAAGACCGTGACCTCTTTTTCCTTCTTGGCAGCGGCCACCAGGTCGTCCCACTGCTGCTCCCAGGCGGCCCTGCCGGGAGCGGCCGCCGGCGCCGCCTGTCCGCTGGGCGCCGGTGCAGGCGGCGCGGCGGCCGGAGCGCACGCGGCTGCGGCGGCGGCGCCAGCCGCCAGCGACCCCACCCGTATGAAACCGCGACGGCTAACGCTGGACTGGTTGCCCTTGGAAAACATCACCAGTTCCTCCCTCTCCACAGTGCTATTGGCTCGCCGATGCCACATTCGGCAACCGCTGGGCCCCATCGTCGATGCTGAACTGATTGAATCTGATTATAGGCGGGCTGCTGTGGTGGTCAAGTGAGCAAGCCGTGCCGTGCCAGCGGTTTGACCCGCCGGGGCACGGTCGCTGCTTCGATGTGGACGGCGCCGGGGAGGGCAGGCGGGGCGGGGAGCCCCTATGCCGGGGCTGTGGGGTTGTCCCCATAAGAGTGGGCAGATTTCTCGTCGGACAACCTCGAAGCCTGTACTTCCCACCCACCCACCCATTCCGTTTGTGTGTGGGGACACCCCACGCCCCGGCAGAAGGGGGCTGCGCCCCCTCTGCACACCCCCCGTCCTGGAACTCACATCCAGGCAAGAATTCAAAAGGTGCCCACTCCTATGGGTTGTCCCCCACCCTGCGTGACCCAAATCTGCGGACATCTGCGTAATCTGCGGATAAATCTCCCCCTCACCGCCGGTGGCTTGAGATGCGAGCGTAGATGCGGTGCATCTCAAGATCGAGCAGGTCGTTCCAGTAGTACGGGCGCACCACCGCGCCGCCGAAGGCCGCGATAATCTCCTCGTAATCGTCGATGCAAAAATCGGGCAGCACCTTGACCCCGAGGTCCGGCAGCCGTCGATGGTGGTCGTCCAGGGGCTTCTGGTAGCAGTCGGCGACGAACTCCTCCAGGTGGTGCTGCCGGATGACGGGCCAGCGCACCCCGACTCCCGACCAGACGTAGATGGTGTGGCCGTCCAGCCGCAGTTGCTGGAACACCTCCCGCACCCATGGCCGGAGCTTGCCGTACATGTTGATCAGGGTGTAGTCGACGTCGAAGAAGACGTTCACCGGCGCCCCACCTTACCGACCCTCACGAAGTCAACTGCCGGTAGAGCGCGGGCAGGCGGGAGGGCAGCGATTCGATGTCGTGCACCACCTCGTAGCCGATGCCCTCGCAGATCGTCTTCAGGTAGTCGTGGCCCTCACGGTCGACGGTGAGGGCGAAGGGCACGATCTGTTTCTGGCGGGCCTCCAACAGTGCCTTGCGGGTGTCCTGCAGCGCGTACTCCTTCTCGGTGCGGTCGCGGCCGTAGTCGTGGTCCTGGGGCCGCCCGTCGCTCAGCAGCAGCAGTACCTTCAGGCGGGCGTCGTAGGCGTCGAGTTTGCTGGTGGCGTGGCGGATCGCGGCGCCCATGCGGGTGCCCCGCACCGGCTCCAGCTTCTCCAGCCGGCCCTTGACCGTCTCGCCGAAGGGCTCCTCGAGGTCCTTGACCACGAACACCTCGACGTTGTCACGCCCGTAACCGGAGAAGCCGTACACGCCGTAGGCGTCGCCCAGCGTCTCCAGCGCGTGGATCAGGAGGACGGTGCTCTCCTTCTCAACGTCGATGATGCGGCGGCGCGTCTTCTTCAACTGCTCCCGGTGTTGCATCCGCTCCCGTAGGAACACCATGTAGTTGCGGGGGTCGTCGTCCCAGTCCTTCCAGGGGTCCTCGGGCTCGCGGTCCTTCACCACGTCCTCGTCGGTGGAGGCCGAGACGTCCAGCAGGAAGGCCACCGCCACACTCCGCTCCTCCTTGTTACGCCGCCAGTACAGCTTTTCGGAGGAGGCCAGTCCCCGCCGGCGGTCGACCTGTGCTTCCACCAGCGCATCCAGGTCGAAGTCCTCGCCCTCGGGCAGGTTCTTGATCTTGCGGAACAACTCCGGTTTGAGCATCTGGAACTGCCGCTGCACCTCGCGCGCCGTGCGGCTGTGTTTGGCCAGCGTCTCATCGAAATAGCCGGGCTCACCCCGGTCCAGCACCATCTCTCGCAGCAGACACCACTGATGGCGATAGCCGTTGGCGCGGAAGTCCCACTCGTCGTAGGTGAACTCGCGCGCTGCGCCAACCCGCATGGCGTCGCCGGTGAGGGCACGCTTCTGGCTCTTGGCCATGCCCTGGCCGGGCGTTCCCTCCTGGCCCGCCTCCCGCAACAGGTTGGTGGCGAACAGGCCGGTCGAGACATCGGAGTCGTCGATCAGCAGCTCCGAGATCTCGGTCTCGCCCAGCTTGTCCAGCAGGCCCTTAAGGTCGACCGCCGAGGCGGGTGCGAACAACGGGTCAGCCTGGCCCTGGAGGTCCTTCAGCTTCATCAGGGTCTGGACCAGTTGCGGCTTGAAATCGCCCCGGTAGGGGACCTCGGGCAACCGGACGTAGGAACCCTCGTCGTCGCCCTGGTTACCGGTGAACTCGCTGCCCACGCTCTGCCCGCCGCTGCTGTGCAGCGAATAGCCGTCCTCCGGGAAATCCCCCGCTGAGGGCGCGGCGTCCTCCACCGTTGCCCATTCATGGACCTCAACGGCGCCGGTATCCAACCCCTGGAGCACCGTGTAGACCCGCAGCACCGCTTCCGCGGTGTCCTCCACCGCCGCGTCACCGTCCTGCAGCCGGGCCACGTAGGCCCAGGCGGACGAGAACGGCGCGTGGAGGTGACGGGGTAGTTCCACCGCGGCTTCCGGATCGAGGCTGCGCTCCAGCAGCGCCTCCAGCAGCGCCGTGCGCAACGGCATCGTACGCGGCGACGGGCGCTCGGCGGCCGCGTCGCGCTGCACCTGCTGCAGCGCGGACCGGATCCCCGGATACTCCCGGGCGACGCGGGCGTCGAGCCGGGCGTCTTCCAGCACGGTGAAGGCGTCCATCGCCATCCGCCGCTCGGCAAACAGGTCGAAGAACCGCTCGATATCGGTCAACGGAGCCTCTCGCCCGGCGACCTCCCGTTCAGCGGCCAACCGCCGGTTCTCGAACAGTCGGGCCGGCCGGTCGAAGCGGAACTCGAAGCTCCCGAACTCCAGGTGCGCCGCCTGGTGGGTGGCGCACACCTTCAGGCAATCGAAATTCTGCTGCTGGGTCGGATAAGACTGAAGCAACGAGGGGAGGTAGATGGCGGTGCCTTCGGTGGTGGGCTGGCCCTCCGCGGTCCACCCCATTCCCCTGCGGGTCAGGTCTTCGGTGGGCATGATCAGCACGTCCCGCCCGCTGAGGGCTTTGCAGTACAGCCGAAGCAGGTCGCCCACCTGGGTTAGTTCCACGCCCCGGGAGTAACGGCGGAGTGCGTCGTGGCTGCGGCCCGACTCCAGCCTGAAATAGGCCACCCCCGCGCCCGGTTGCTCGCCCAACACTTCGGTCCCCTCCGCCACCCAGCGCTCCAGCTCGTCGATGTCGAGCCGGTCCAGCAGCCGTCCTGCCGACAGCAGGAACGCAGCGGCGCCCTCGGGGGAGGCGCTGGCCAGTCCCTCGGCATGCTCCACGGCTTGAAGCTGGGCCACCGGGTTCAGTTCCGCCAGCGCCACTGAGCCGCCCCGCAGCGCGTCCAGGGCCGCCTTGGGGTCCGGGTACCCCGCTGCAATGGTGCGGGCGAGCCTCAAGAACCCGGCCCGGCACGAGGGGGTCAGCGGTCGCAACAACCCCGGGGCCTCGGTCCACCACTCCCGTACGTAGCGCGGATTACGCGCCGCCAGCGCCTGGGCGGTCCGGATGACCCCCTCCTGCTCGCCCTGCCGCAGCCGGGGCAGGATGTCGAGCGCGGTGTCGAGGCAACTGAGGGCCAGGGGGTACGACAGCGCTCCAAGGTGTTCCAGCACATCGCCCAGCAGGTCGAGTTCGCCGAGGGTCAGCGTTTCCAGCAGCCGAGGAGATCCGTCGAACAGCTTGATCGCCAGCGCGCTGGATTGCCAGCCGCCGTTGTACAGGCGGGCGCAGCAGCGCGTCCAGTCGGAGGCCTGATCCCCTGAGAGGGCGGGCAACGTCCACGGACTGGCCCGGAAGTAGGCGACCGCGAGGTCGGCAGAGGTGAGGGCGAGGGTTTCCCCCTCGGAGACCCAGGAAGCGACGCGGTCGAAGGGCAGCGTGTCCAGCAGCAGGGCCGATGCCTTGAAGTACTCCACCGCCACCGGCCACGCCCGAAAGGCCGCCTGGCCCAGACGGGCCCCGGAATGCACCCAATCCTCCAGTTGCAACCCGCCCAGCTTGGCTTCGACCGCCGGAAGGACGCGGCGGTACTCCTCGAGCACCGGCAGCGAGAAGCTAAGGAGTTGCTCCTCCCAGGTGGCGGGTTCGACAGCGTCCATTGCGGTTAGTCTAACAAGGCGCGCCGCCGCTGTCAGCTTTGGGCGGCGGGAGAAAGGTCATCCACAGATTCCCACGGATTTTCACGGATTCAGGAAATGTTCAAGGTGCAAAGTTGGAACTGCGGAACCATCGTCGCGGCGGGTTTCAAACCGCCCTCCGAACCCCCAGCGCCTCTGCTCCCTCGTTCCCGCTCCTCGATGAAGCGGCGGCGTGGGTCTCGGCCCCGTGTTCAGTCCAACAGCGCCGCCATGTCGATCTCGTGGATCACGGCTTCCATGGAGGCCAGATCGACTACCGCGTAGGTCAGGACCTGCCGGGCCGAGTCCCTGGACTCGCCGGCTGAGCCGGGGTTCACCACCAGCACCCGGTCCACCCGCTGCGCCACCGCCCGGTGGGTGTGGCCGTACAGGAACAGATCCGCTTCCAGCTTCCCAAACTCGCGAAACCGGGGGCTGTGGGGGTAGATATATTCGTGGTACGGCTCGAAGGGGCTCGCATGGACCATCAGAATGCGCCGCCCGCCCAGGTCTATCTCGTACTCGTGGTTCAGGTCGAGCATCCACCGGTGGTTCTCCGGGGTGATGTGCCCGTTGCTGCCCTTGCGTTCCCGGTGGATCTTGAGGAAGTCCGCATCGTGGTTCCCCAACACCATGTGGGCGCCGCGCGCCCGGAGCCGGGCCACCACATCGTTCGACCAGCGGTAGCCGTACACCGAATCGCCGGCGCAGAACAGCTCGTCGACGTCATCGAGCGCGGCCAGCGCCCGGTCCAGCGCCGCGATGTTGCAGTGGATGTCCGACACGATGGCGATTTTCAAACTGGGATGTGAGCCTTGCTAGCCACGGGTCGGCATGCGGGGTCCAAAGGGTTGTCGGGCTGAGGTGGGGCGCCGTAACAGCTACTCGAAGATGGTGGAGACCACCTCTTCCAGGCTGCGCTGGATGTCCCAGTCGTCGGTCAGCGCCCACACCACGCCGACCTGGCAGGCCCGGCGGGCCGGGATGCCCTGCCGGATGAGCTTGCCTGCGTAGATCAGCAGCCGGGTGCTGACGCCTTCCTGGAGCCCATGCTCAGTGAGGTTCCGCACCTTCTCGCCCAGTTTGGCCAGGTCCTGGGCCATCTCGTGGTCCGCGCCGCTCTCATGGGCGATGATCTGGGCCTCGGCCTCCCGCGGCGGGTACTTGAACTCCAGGGAGACGAAGCGCTGACGCGTCGAATGCTTGAGGTCCTTGAGGGCGCTCTGATAGCCGGGGTTGTAGGAGATGACCAGCATGAACCCGGGATCGGCCTCCAGCACCTCGGCGCGCTTCTCGATGGGGAGGATACGCCGGTGATCGGTGAGGGGGTGGATGAGGACGGTGGTGTCTTTGCGGGCCTCCACCACCTCGTCGAGGTAGCAGATGGCCCCCGATCGCACGGCCCTGGTCAGCGGCCCGTCGATCCAACGGGTCGAGTCGCCCTCCAGCAGGTAGCGGCCCACCAGGTCGCTGGCGGTGAGGTCTTCGTGGCAGGCCACCGTCACCAGCGGACGCCCGTCGAGGTGGTTCTGCCCCATCTTGCCGGCAGTTCTGACCGCGGTGACGCGCTGGCCGATCCGCCATGCCATATGCTCAACGAACCGGGTCTTGCCGCATCCGGTGGGGCCCTTGAGCAAAACCGGGATCTTCTCTTCGTAGGCCGCTTCGAAGATTGCGATCTCGTCGCCCACCGGGAGGTAGTAGGGCTCAAAGTGGGCCACGTACTCCTCCATGGCCAGCGAGCCGTCGGGCGTGGGCGTCAGATCTTCAATCACTAGGGCGCTCCTTTGAGGGCAGCGGCAACTTGGGACTCCCAGAGGCTCCGGACCGAAGCCCGCACGTCCTCCAGAGCGCCGCTGGTATCGATGATCACGTCGGCGTACCGCATACGTTCTTCAGTCGAAAGTTGGGTGCGCATCCGGTCCCGCACCTGCTGCGGGGTCAGCCCGTTCCGGGTCTGCAGCCGCTGGACCACCTGCTCCTCGCCCGCCACGGTCACCCAGACCTGATCGGCAAGCGAACGCCAACCCGCCTCGATGAGCAGGGCGGCTTCGACGACCGCGACCCGGGTGCCCTTGCTGCGCAACTCGTTGAGCAACTGGGCGATGCGTTGGAAGATCCAGGGATGGACGATGGCGTTCAGCCGCTGGAGCGCCGCGGGGTCCTGGAACACGACCGCGCCCAGCTTGCGCCGGTCCACCTGGTCGTCATCGGTAAGGATGTCCCGGCCGAAAGCCGCCACCACCGTGTCCCACACATTCTGGTGGGGGAGATAGGCCTCGTGGCCCACCAGGTCGGCGTTGATAATGACCGACCCATGGTCCGCCAACATCGCGGATACGGTGCTCTTGCCGGTGCCTATTCCCCCTGTGAGTCCAATAACAACCATTCAGGAAAAGCGCGTCCTCTCGTTGCCTATTCTAACGGGAGCGCCTGAGCGGCGGCAACCTTGGCAGCGGTATTGCCTATCCCACCGTAGGAGTCCAGTTTCAGGGGTTCGGGGATAAGCCACTCCCCCCACACCCCAGGAAAACAGAAAGGAATTCTATGTGGGGGGCACCCCCACTCCCCCGGCAGAGGGCTGCCGCCCTCGTGCACTCCCGCTCCTGAGCCCGGCCGCCCCCTCAACAGTGAATGCTTACATCCCGCCGATGAGCTTGCCCCTCGATGCGCCTCCGAGTAGTATTGCCGCGGATTGGGAGTTCGAAAGGCCATGTTGTGTCCACCACCCCTGCCGCAAACCGTTTCTCCCACGCTGGTTTCGTGGTGCGCGACATCCGGAGGATGACCGATTTCTACCGGGAAGGCTTCGGGCTGCGGGAGCTTCATTCCTCCTGGGACCGGCCTGGGCAGGACGCCTCACGGACTCTGAACGCAGAACGCGTGGTCATGCACATTGTATGGCTGGGTTTCGGAGATCCCGATAGCCCCGCCCTGGAGTTGATCCAGTTCGTTGAGCCCACCGGCCCCGATCAGCACCAGGTGCGTAACGCCTCGGGCCAGGCCCACGTCGGCTTCCTGGTGCCCGATATCGCCGGCACCCTCGCCCGCCTGGAAACCCTCGGCGCCATCGTCACCGGACCGCCGCGCGGCCTGCCGGACGGGCGGCAATACGCCTACTTTCGCGATCCAGAGGGCAACTGGCTGGAACTGTAAGAGACCCCCGCCCGATAATCGGCTGACTCGGGCCGGCGTGGGCAGTCGGCGTTGGGCTCCTTGTCATCGCGGTGGAGCTTGGCTACAATGCCATAGACGAGGTAGCGGGCCGGTTCGCGAGGGGAGAGAGCAATGATGTCACTAGAAGAATACCTGGCCATCCCATTCATCCTGGCGGTCGAGTCGTTCGAAGGGTCGGACGGCGACTGGCTGCGGCGGGCGTCGTTTCCTGAGCTTCCGGGGTGTGTGGTCGAGGGGTATTCGGCAGTGGAGATCATCGAGAAGTTGGACGAGCTCCGGGTTCGGCGCATCGTGGAGATGATGGACAAGGGAGAGGACATCCCGGTGCCCCGGCCTCCCTTGAAGTCCGCGATCCCGGCGCTGAACAAAGAGCAGTTGGAGTTCGCCCGTTGGTTGGTGAGTCACGGCCGGCTCTCCGATCAGCAGTGATCGGTCGATCGGAATATCTCGTCACAGAGGAGGACGTCATGGCAGAGCCGGAATTGGTGACGGTGGTCGATGGCCCCAAGGGCAAGGCCGAGGTCTTCGAGGTGGCCAAGGCGCTTGAGAGTGGCGGCCAGCAGTTTGAGTACGACGTGCGCTTCGCGGGCACCAGCCTGGTGTGCAAATCGCTGGGTGAGGCGTACATCACTGCCGGGGAGTTGGCCGGCGTTCAGACGTAGCCGATCGTAGGACCAGGAGACGGGGGCGGTCTACGGACCGCCCTCTTTTTTGTTGGTGGCCGGGCTCAATCGTAGACCGTCAGGGAATACGTTTCCGGCGAGACGAACGCCTCGATGACGCTGGGCCCGGTCTGTTCGAGGGCCCAGTCTAACGCCGCCGTGAACTCCTGAGCGTTCAGAGCGCTGCGGCACGGGACGCCGAAATAATGCGGTGGCGAGGCGACCCGCGGCCCCAGGTCCACCCCTGAAAACGCATAACCCCGGTGCTCCTGCTTGATTCTCAGCAGCGACAGCCACCCGTCGTTCAGGACCACCACTGGCGCCGCGAGACCCTGCCGCCGGGCGGTGGCGAGTTCTCCCACCGTCATCTGAAAACAGCCGTCCCCCACCACCGCCACCACCGGCCGGTCCGGGTGCGCGAGTTTGGCAGCGAAAGCGGCCGGAAGGCCGAACCCCATGGACGACCATCCGTTGGTGGAGATGCAAGTCCGGGGCAGATCGGTCCGCCACTGGGTGGCGATCTGGTGCGTGTGTGCGCCGACGTCATACGCCAGGATCGCATCGGCGGGAAGCCTGCCCCGGAGTATGTCCAGCGCCTGGTACGGGGCGAACTCGGCGGTGGGTGGGCGAAGGTTCGTCTCCAGGCGGCCCATGTGGTCCCACCATTCTTCCGGCGCCCACTCGTTGGCAACGGGCGCCAACTCCGCGAGCGCAGTGATGGCGGCGTTGATATCGACCGGTTCGTTGAACCTCAGATTCAAGCTGGGATCGGCCTCCGCTGCCTCGCTGCTGATGTGCAACACCGGCCGCGACCCCACCCACTCCTCGTAGTTGACCTCGATCGGGTCGTAGCCCACGGCAATCACCAGATCGGACCGGTCGATGAACGCCTGGATGTCGCTGCGGCGGGCCCGGCCGAGAACCCCAGCGTAGTTGGCGTGGCTTTCCGGCAGGTAGCCCTTGGCGTGCAGTGTGAGCACAAAGGGCAGTCCCTGGCGCTCGATGAACCGCAGCAGCGCGGGAGCGTTCCGAGTGCGGGCGATCTCGAGCCCGGCCACCAGCAGGGGACGGCGGCTGCGCCCCAGTGCCCCGGCCACCGTGGCCGGTAGACCGCTCGCCGGCTCCACCGGATCCGGACGTTCGGCCGGCGCCGGATGGTCGGGCAACGGTTCGGCAGCGTCCGCCAAAGCCACATCCTCGGGGAGGTCCAGATGCACCGGGCCGGCCGGCTCGGCACAGGCCAGGACGAGCGCCTGCGCCAGTGGCCCCGCTACCGAACCCACCCTCAGCGGCAACGACGCCTTGGTGATGGGAGCGAACAGCGCATGATGGTCGATGCGCATCTGCACCCTTCGCGCCAGCCACCGGGTCTCGACGTTGCAGGTGATGGCGATGACCGGGGCGCGGTCCAGCCAGGCGGCGCCCACCCCGGTTGCCAGGTTGGTGGCGCCCGGCCCCAGCGTGGAGATACAGACGCCCGGCACACCGGTGAGGGTCCCGATGGTCGCCGCCATGAATCCCGCCGAGGTCTCGCTGGCGGTCAGGACGTACTCGATGGAACTGGTGCGCAGCGCCTCGATGAAGGGCAGCACCGGTCCACTGGGGATGCCGAAGGCCCAGCGGACCCCGGCCCGCTCCAGCATCCGCACCATCAGTTCGGCGTTGTTCAAGGTACCCCTTCCAGGTATTTATGAAAAGTGCGGGGGAACATCCCCCGCACCCCTTGGCAAAGGGCTCCGCGCCGCACTCCTGCCCAAGCCGGAGGTTACGGCCCCCGCAGGGCCGCGGTGCGGCTGGTATCCACCGTCATAGACGAGGTATCAATGGCGACCCCGTAGTCACGCTCCGCCGCTTCCAGCGAGACGTACCCGTTCAGGATATCCTCCAGCACCTCGCCCGCTGCCCGCTCCCGGGGGTCGCCGCAGCCGCCGCCGCCGGGTACGTTGAACCGGAGGCTGTCACCCACCTTCATCTCCATGGTCTCCAACGGCCCCAGGTTGCGGATGGTCTCGCCATCCCGCCGGAGCAGCACCTGCGGCGTCGAGGGCGGCATGCCCCCCAGCACCCCCCAGCCGGGGTACTTGAACTGATGGCCGCATCGCACCGTCACCGGCGCGTCCTCCAACACCTGGTACTCCTTGCGGAACCCGGGGCCGCCCCGGTACCGGCCCGCTCCGGCGGAGTCGGTGGTCCACTGGTATTCCAGCACCCGGATCGGGAACTCGGTTTCGATGATCTCAACGGGGGTGCTGGGAGTGGCGTGGCTCATGGGCTGCACCGGGTACGTCCCGTCATGCTCCGGGGTGCCTCCCAGCGATGTCACCATCAACTCGTACATGATCGCCTGCTTGCCGACGCGCACCTGACGGAAGCCGGCCGCCAGCGCCCCCGACCCGAACCCGGCGGTGCCCACCGCCCGGGAGGGATCGAACGCGCCGAGGGCCTTTTGAATGGTGGAATAGATGGCGTGCATCAACCCGTAGTAGCTGTTGCACGGAGCGGGCCACCTGGCATTGGTCAACCGGCCCTCGGGGTTGATGATGTTCACCGGCCGCAGTGCGCCATGGTTGATGGGGATGGTGGGATCGAGGTGCGCCAGCAGCGCCAGCAGCGCGGCGGTCATGCCGTGCTGGGGGCGCAGATTGATGGGACCCCGCACCTGCTCATTCATCCCGGAGTAGTCGATGGTCACTTCATCGCCCCGCTTGGTCACCTTGACGTGAAGCCGCAGCGGCTGTTCCAGGTTGACGCCGTCGTGGTCCACCCACGCCTCGGCCTCCGCCTCGCCGTCGGCCCACCGCGCCAGCCCCGCCCGCATGCGCCGCTCTGAGAGGTCCATCAACTGCCGGAACGCGGAGGTGACGGCATCGAGGCTGTACTCGGCACACAGCGAGCGGAGATGCTCGACCCCCATTTTGGTGCACCCGACCTGGGCCCGGATGTCCCCAGCCACCGTCTCGGGCGCCCGGCTGTTCCGCTTGATGATGTTCTCCACCTCGATGACCACGCCGTCCTTGGTCCAATAGCGGACACCGGGCAGCAGCAGCCCCTCGTGGAAGATCTCGCGGGAGGCCGCCCCGGAGGAACCGGGGACCAGTCCGCCGAGATCGGTCTTGTGGGCGATACTCACGCAGAACCCAATGAGGTTCTCTTCGACGAAAGTCGGGGTGATGATGGCTAGGTCGGGGACGTGCAGGTTCCCGCCCGAGTAGGGGTCAGTCAGAATGAAGCTGTCGCCGTCCCGCATCGTCTCCGCCGGGTAGTTGCGGAGAATGGCCTGCACGCTGTACGAGTACGGCACCAGGTGGTACGGCGCGCCCGATGCCATCACGGTGTGGCCGTTCACGTCGCAGATCCCCGCCGAGCCGTCGTAAGACTCCCGCAGGATGGTGGAGTAGCCGCTGTGGAACAGCAGGTACTCCATGGTAGAAACGATTTCCCTGAGCCGGTTGTTCAGGATCTCCAATGTGATAGGATCGAGATTCATGGTGCCCTCGCTCGACAAGATAGGGTCTAATGTATCCCTTAAGGGTGCTTGTGAGAATAGCGGGGGAACATCCCCCGCGCCCCTTGGCAAAGGGCTCCGCCCTCTGCACTCCCGCCCAAGCCGGACCAAGACCGCCCCGTTGCCAAGGGGTTACCGCTCCTGGTCGGTCCCCAGGTCGCGGATCATGCGCCAGATGTGGTCCCGCAGACGGCCGAAGCGCTCAGTGGCCATCACATCGTACGTGCGGGGGCGCGGCAGATCAATGGTTAGCCGTTCGAGGATGGTGGCGGGACGGGAGGAGAGCACCACCACCTCGTCGCACAGGAACACCGCCTCGGTAAGGTTGTGGGTCACAAAGATGACCGTCTTATGTGTCTGCTCCCAGATCCGCAGGACCTCCGCCCCCATCTTCATGCGCGTTTGTTCATCCAGCGCAGCGAAGGGCTCATCCATGAGCAGGATGCGGGGGTCCTGCACCAGGCCTCGGGCAATCGAAACCCGCTGGCGCATGCCGCCCGACAGCTCATGGGGGTAGGCATGGGAAAAGTCGGTCAGGCCCACCAACTGAATGAACTGGGCCGCCTGTTCCCGCCGCTCTTTCTTGCCGAGGCCCTTCAACTCGAGGGGGAAGGCGACGTTGTCCTCGACGGTGAGCCAGGGCAGGAGGTTCGGGTCTTGGAACACCACGCCGATGCGCTGGGGGTCGGGCGTTGTGACGGGGGTGCCGCCCGCGATGATCGCCCCCGAAGAGGGGGTGGTGAGCCCAGCGAGACACAGGAGCAAAGTGGACTTGCCGCAGCCGCTCGGCCCCACCACGCCGACAAAGGAGCGGTCAGGAACATCGAACGAGAGGTCCTGAAAAACATCCACCCGCCGCCCGCGGGCCTCGAAGGTCTTGGACAGCGACTGGACCTGCACCGAGGCTCGTCCGCTCAACGCGGGCGACGGCGATGCGGTGTTGGTGGTCACGCTAGGCGCTCCGCCACTTTCCCACGCGCCGTTCGTAGGCGCGGAACAGTTCGGTCAAGGTAATTGTCCCCAGGGCTGCGATGAATACACCGGCGAAAAGCTCCCGCAGGAGGTTGCCGCTTCCCCAAATATTGATGAGCCGCCCCAGGCCCACCCGGGAAACCAGCATCTCGGCAAACAGGATGCCCGAACCCGCAAAGATGACACCGATGCGCACCCCTTGGAGCACCGAGGGGAGCATGTAGGGGAGATAGATCCGCAGGTACATTTGAAACCGGGTTGCCCGCAACGCCCGCCCCACCAGCAGGAGGCCCTGCGGCACGCTCTGGACGGCGGCGATGGTCGAAACGGCGATGATGAAGAACGCCTGGAACACGCCGAACGCCACCTTCTGGTCCTCACCGACACCCATCGAAAGGATGAACAACGGCAGGAAAAGTGATTTCGGTATCGCCGTCCAGAGGTACAGGAACGGGCCGACGGCCCGGGTGAGAGCCGGACTCTCACCTACGAGAAAACCAACGAGTATCCCGAAAGGCACGGCAATCGCCGTCGCGATGACCAGTTCCAGCGCAGTGGAACCGATCGCGGGCAGCAGATCGCCCTCACCCACCATCTTGGGCAGCACCTCCAGCACGTCGGTGGGCGAGGGCAGCAGGCGGCGTGAGATTAGTCCGAAACTCACCACCGCCTGCCACACCACGAACAGCAGGGCAACGATGCTGATTTGTCCGAGGGTCCGTTTCATCGCTGGGTAGGTTCTTCCGAGGTTTGTGGTCCGGTGGCGGTTTCCAGCCTAACGCTTCTTGGCGAAGTTCGGGTCCCAGATCTTATCTGGTGCCGGAAGGTCGGTCAGGCCACCGAGTTTCCCCAAGGAGAGGGAGTTGTCGAGCCACTCCTTCTGGATGATGCCGTCATCCGACATCGTCATGATGATCACCTCAAAGCTCTTCTCGGCGATGGCCTTGTCCTGCTTGCTGAACTTGGTCAGGAAGTCCACCGTGTAATCGCGGTTCTTCTTCATGTACTCCAGGGAATCGAAGAAGCCCTTGACATAGTTCTCAACCGCTTTGGGGTTCTTGGCAATAATGTCGTCGGAGGCGACAAACACGCTGGGGAGATTGGGCGGCATTTCCTTGCCGAAATCCACCAGGGGGCGCATCTCGCCCGTCGCCAGCGCCTGGAAGCTCAGCGGGGGCGGGATCACGCCGGCATCCACCTGGCCGGTCAACACGCTCTGATACAGCGCCGGGAAGCCCACCGGGAGATTCTCCGCTTTGATCTTGGCATTCTGAATCGCCCACAGCGTGAAATAGTCCGTGGTGCTGCCCTTGGCGGTGATAGCGATCTTTTTGCCCTCCAGGTCTTTCATCGCCTGGATGTTGGACTTGGCGGCGGTCATGATGTACCACGCGTTCGGGCGGAACTGGTCCGTGGCAATGATCTTCTGCTTGGCGCCCTTGGCGATAGCCGCAGCTGCGCCTGGCGGGAAGTAGTGGATGATGTCCGCTGAGCCGCCCAGAATTGCCTCCTGGGCCGCTGACCCGCTGGCGTACTCGGTGACTTTGACATCTAACCCGTATTTTTCGAAGAACCCTTTCTCGACGCCAACGGCCTGCGGCGCCGTGATGTCGCTGCGTCCGGCGGTGCCCACCTTCAAGGTCACCTTCTGCGCCGGCGCCGCCGGAGCGGCCGCTGGCTGACCCGCGCCCGCCGGTTGCGCCGCCGGGGCCGCGGCAGGCGCGCATCCACTCAACACCACCGCCAAGGCGGCAGTCACCGATACCCGTTTAGCCCAACGGTCCAAGCCAGTCTTCATCTCACCCTCCTCCTCTGAATTCCAACTATCCTAACCCTAACGCGATGCTTGATTCCACCACCCGATACGCCGCTCGGCCCTGGCGATGGCCCCGTTGACCAGGGCTGCCAGGGCTATCCCTAACAGCATCGCCAGGTATACATGTCCCGAGTCGAAGGTCGAGCGGTAGTACGAAATCATAAAACCCAAACCACCGACGGAGAGCAACATTTCCCCCACGAGGACCCCGATCACGGCTAATCCGGCGCCGACTCGCAGTCCAGAGACGATCTGCGGCAGGGCGAAGGGGATGAGCACTTTCGTGTACATCTGCATCCGGGTCGCTCCGAGGGCCCGACCCAAGAGAAGCGTCCGGTCCTCAACCATCGAAACCGCCGCGGCGGTCGACAGCACGATCGGGAAGATCGCAGTCGCCGCGGCAAAGGTGATCTTGGAAGTGGAGCCGAATCCCAGCCAGAGCACCGCCAGCGGATAGAGGACCACCCACGGCAGTGCGTACGCCGATTCCAACAACGGCCCCAAAAAACGGAACGCCCG
Source organism: Dehalococcoidia bacterium (assembly GCA_009692945.1). Lineage (GTDB taxonomy): Bacteria > Chloroflexota > Dehalococcoidia > SHYD01 > SHYD01 > SHYD01. The sequence goes on from SHYD01000007.1 coordinate 50,703, forward strand.
CACCGAACTCCCCAAAACAACGCCGGCCGTCAAGCCGATGACCCAAGCGATGCCTATCGCTGCTGCGGCCTCCAATACGGTGATGTTGGTATGCATCAAAACCGCACCGGGGTCCTGCACCAACGCCGCCAAGATCGCCGACGGGGGCGCCACGATGATCCGGTTGATCCAGCCAACCGTTGGGATCAACTCCCAGAGCGCCAGCAGCGCGGCCACCAGCAGGGCCCACTTGATCTTGGTCCCCAAGCTAGCCGACCTCAGGCAGCGCATAGAGGGCACGCGCGTTGTCGTCCAGAATCTTGCGGCGGGTGGCGGCCGGCACCACATCCATCTCGCTGAAGGTCTTAAGAGCAAACAGCTCAGTTGAGCTGTCGGCGTGGCCGTAATCGGTGCCGATCACCAGGTTGTCGTCCCCCACCTGCCCGATGATGTAGGGCAGATCGTCGCTGGTCTGGCAGGTCACGTAGATCCCCTGTTCGCGCAGCACGTCGTTGCTGAATGGCCGCTCCATCCGTTCGAAGCGGCGGGCGATGTCGTTCAGGGCATAGGGGATCCACTGGGAGCTCAGTTCGATGAACCCAAACCGGAGCCCTGGAAAACGCTTGGGTATCTCATTGAAAACGACGTGATGAAACGCCCCCACTCCGACCAGCTTGAATCGGGAGAAGCCCGCCTCTTCAGCGTAGAAATCGGAGAGGGCGAAGCTGCCGTTGCCGGTGTGCACACAGACCGAAAGGTCCAGATTGAGGGCCTCGTCGTACACCGGGAAGAAGTAGGGGTCGTTCAGCATCTTGTCGCCGCACTCGATGCCGCGTACGAACACGGCACATGCCCCGTGCTGCTTGGCGTACCGCATCTCCGTCAGCGCCTCATCCACCGTGCGGAGCGGCAGCACCACTGCCCACCGCAGCCGGCCGCCCCCTTGGCGCCAGATTTCAGCCAACCAACGGTTGTACGCCCGCGAATAGGCGAGTTCGATGTCCGCCCGATCGGTGTACGGGTTGATGAACATGGTGGGGAACAGCACCTGCAGGTCCGTGCCCAACTCGTCCATATGGCGCAGGCGGGCCGCCACGTCCTCCATGGAACTGGAGTGTTCTGGCGGCTGCACCTTCTCCTGCAGTTGGCCGGCGCCGAACGCGTCCAGCGTGCCGCGGCGCAGCGGCTTGAGCCGCCCGTCGACCAGCCAGAACTCCTTGCCCTCGTCCTTCCCTGTCCCGGCCAACCGCATCGGCCGGAACTGCTGCCCCTCGGCATCGAGGTAGTCCCAGGTCCGCTCGTTTTCGATGACATGGGCATCGGCATCGATAATTGCCATGGATGTCCCTCCGCCGCCCGGACTGAATTGTGTCATCATACTGCGCGCAACCAGCCGCCGCAACAACGGGTCCCCGCCGTAAGAGTTCACAATTGAGGATACTATCGGGCTCAGGAGCGGGAGTGCACGAGGGCGGCAGCCCTCTGCCGGGGGCGTGGGGGTACCCCCCACCGAGGATTCTCCTCTTTGTTTTCCGGGGTGGGGGTGTGGTTCATGCCGCTGGCCCCTGAGTCCGAACTCATACTCCCCGCCGTATCTGTTCAGACATGAAGGGGTGCTGCTTGATCGTTTGCCCCACCCCCCAAGAAAAGAGATGGTTTTGTTTCTGGGGGAACACCCCCAGTCCCCCGGCAGGATGGCTTCGCCCCCTGCACCCTCGTGCCGGAACCCCGAGCCTGAACTTGTACTCCCCGCCGCCGGCCCTCAGCCCTGCTTCACGCCCCCTCATGCCCGCCTTCACGTGTAGACCATCAGTGAATCTGTCCGCTATAGCCATCAGTGATTCTGTCCTTTTGGCTTAAGACGCCAGACGTGGCCTGGCCCGGGTTTAGGTGGCCGGGGCGGGGATGCAGGGGTGGTGGACAAGATGGACAGCGGCGGACCGCTGCCCACTT
>SHYD01000073.1 GCA_009692945.1 Dehalococcoidia bacterium
CGTGTTACCGCAACAGAGGACATCAACGCGCCGAAGTCGCCGCATCCACAAGATGTGGGTAACGAATAGCCTGCGAGGCGAGGGGAGATCAGGTTCCCCTTCCCTCGCAGGCGCCGTCCTGAGCCCGCCGAAGGGGAAGGGGCGAGGGGGTTAAGTTGGACGGACCGGCGATGGCAGAAGTGTCCACGGTCACCCGATCGCTGAATCTTACACACAGATGTGGAGAGGCGTCGGACGCCACGGCTACCAGTGCCGCATCAGGGTGGGAGGGATGAGGTCGGGGCTGCCGGCGCCGGGAGGTTGCCACCGCAGGTAGATATGCGCATAGGGCGTGTCCGCGGCAAGCCGGACCCTGATGGGGTGCCACCCCCGCTCCAGCACCACGGTGGCATTCGCTTCGGGTTCCGGTATCCCCTCAGTCGCTATGACCGGCTTCCCATCGATGGCCACGTCCGCATGGTTGATGGCGTCGAGGGAGAACCGGTGGGGTCCCGGCGCCTGGACCAAGAGGCTACCGGTCCAATCGACCCGGAACGGGAGGTCCAGCGGGAGGGTCTGGAAGTAGAGATGGGGTGTGGGGTCGATCCGCTCGAACCTCAACGCTTCACCGAAGTTCGTCCCCGCGTAGTACGACCCCTGCAATCCCTGAGCCTCCACCGTGCCATGGAACAGGAACGGCGCCGGGATGTCCCCCAGCGCCTCACCGGGCGGCTGCCACAGCAGCCGACCTGGCGCCGAGCCCCCCGCGACTTGGGACAACACCACCACCCGGTGGAGCCCCGCCGCCAAACGGCGGCTGACCGAGGTGTTGCCCGCGGCAAGTTCGAGGCCTTCGTCAAGGTAGAGTTGCGCCTGGGGTGGTCCATGGAGAGCAAAACGATACATGCCGGACTTTGGTGCGAGCAGGCTGCCCTCCATCAGGACCCGATGGCTGCCCGTGCGGTTGGGTGGGAGCGGGGGAATGACGCCCGACGCCGCCCCCGCCTCGAACACAGGCGCTGCCAGTGCTGCTTCGTCATCGAAATAGCGGACCCGCAGCCCGGCGACGGAGGCTTGCTCAGCAGGACTGACGGTGCAGCGGTGCAACACCGGCGCGGCGTCAGGGGTGCTGCGGTAATCATGACAATCAGAGTTGGGATAATAGCTCTTGATCAGTTCGTAATAACCCCGATCCAGTGGGTCCAGGTAGATCGTGACAGGCAGGCCATCGCCAGCCACCGGCAGGTCAGAGGGCTTGAGTTCATTCGGCGCAACCCCCGACAGGAAGCGGATCACCGGTTGGTAGACAAAATGGTCGCTCGCCAGGTTGAGCGAAGCTGCCCCGGCTTGCGCCAACTCCTTCGCGACGATGGTCTGTGCCATGGAAAATGACCGCCAGACCGCATCATTCCTCGCTTGAGGGCCGAAGTAAAGGGCGAGATTCAGGAACGCCGCAACTGCGAGCGCGGTGACCAACGCGGCGAGGGATCGAGTGGTAATCTTGCCGTTTGCGAGTACCCGCCATAGCCACCAACCCCCCAGCGCTGCCAAGACCACCGCACCCGGCAACGCTCCGATGCTCCGGAGCGACTGAGGCGCTTCATAGGGTGCGGTGAGGACGCCTGGGAGCACCATGATCAACGTCCAACCCAGGAACATGACCGAGCGGGGGTCGCGCCAACACCGTAACGCCGCAACGCCGCCCAGCAGGAACAGCGCTCCTGTGACGGGATCGAGCATCGGAGCTCCGGGCAGGTTGTGGCGGCCGTTCTCGTCGCCGGCGAAGGTGAACATCGCCAGGTGCTTGATTCCGTTGCCAGCGATGGCGAGGGGCGCCTGGTCGAGCGGGACGGTCTGGAGCAGCGAGAGAGACTTCGCGTGGGTGCTCACGGCATCGAAGTTCCCTATGGCGAATGCCACCAGTGGGGTGACGACAGCAAGCGCACACAATGTCGCAAACATCGTCCGCCTGCCTAACTCCTTAAGCCGCAGCCCCCGGGCGCGGCCCATTAACGGGATCGTGAGCGCGACGACCAACGGGAAGGCGAGATTCGCCGTGTAGAACCACCCCAAACCCCCCAGCGCGACCCCAAAGGCCGCGAAGAGCGCCCAGCGGCGGGTTTCAATTGCGTACAACAACAAGGTAAGTGTGAACAGGAGCAGAAGCGGAGTCGTGGCGCTCTGCATCCCGATGCGGCTGAAATTGATGTCCCACCGGGCGAAGGCTGTGAGTCCGCAGGCTGCGACCCCGGCGAAGGGGCCGAGTAGATTGCGGGTGGCAATCCAGGCGAACATCGGGGTCAGGGCTCCGGCGAGTGCCGGAACCAGCCTGACCGCAACGACCGTCTGGCCCAATGCCCATTCCGCCACGGCGACCAGGTAGACGTAGCCCGAGGCAGACATCGTGGCGTCGGAGTACACGGGGCGGAATGTGGGATCGAACACAATAGACCGCGCCTCGAGGGCGGCGGTGGCTTCATCGAACCAGAATCCGGCCGGCAGGCTGTCCAAGCCCCACAGCCGGACCAGCAGCCCGATGGCGACGCACGATCCCCCCAGCACCCACTCCCAGCGCCGCAGCGACTTCAGCCGTGCCGCCACGCCAGCCGGGCTCACGCCCCCATCGAGGGAGATGCCCAGCCCAATCCACGCGGCCGCGGAGGCGAGGGCCAGCACCGGCGGCGGAACCCCAGGGGATGGGGTCATGAGCATCAAAACCGACAGAACGGTCAGCGCGATGGCCACGACAGCCCAGCCAACGGAAAACCCAGCGGACATTCGCACCAACGCCCTCGCTGGGAGGTCATGCTGTATCGCAGGAAGCCGGTGGGCCCCGATGCCCCGCCAGAACAACACTGCGGCGACCGCCAGCGCCCCGTCAACAGACGCCGGGTTGCTCCGCATGCCTGTCAGGCTCCATAGCGCCGCTATGAAGGCGCCGGTGACCTGCCATTGGGCGGTGGCCAGGCGGCGGGGGAAAACGGCTTGGGAGCGACCGGAACCAGAACTGGGCGAACTGCCCACAGGCTACGGCTCGAAGCTGGGCAGCCGGACCACCCGGTTGTTGTTGCCATCTGTTATGTAAAGTCGCCCCTGCTCGTCGAATGCCACCGCCCCCGGTCCGTTGAGCGCCGTGGCGTCGCTTCCCACCCGGCCGAGGACCGCCAACGGCGCACCCGAAGCGTCGTACCGGATGATCCGGTGGCTTTCGGGATCGGTCACGATAACGTTTCCGCGGCTGTCCACCGCGATGTAGGGCTTGTTCACAACGCTCTGGCCTGCCCACCCGGACACCGGGAAGTCACTCTCGAACCGGAACTCCCCGGTGAACCGCTGGACCCGCCGGTTCCAGGTGTCCGCCACCAGGATCTGGCCGCTTGAAGCGATGGCGAGACCGACCGGTTCCTGGAACTGGCCCGGCCCGCGGCCCGGACCGCCGAAGACCCCCAACGGAGCGCCGTCCGGTGAGAACTTCTGGACCCGCTTGTTGCCGGTATCGGTCACCCAGACATTGCCCTCCCCGTCGACTGCGATATCACGTGGCCCGAAGAAGTTGATAGGGCTCTGGCTGGAGAGCGATGCACCACTGGCATTGCCGTAGCTGCCCCACCGCCGTACGAAACGCAATTGGTCGTCGAACTTCTGGATCCGGTGGTTCCAAGTATCCGCCACGTAGATGTTGCCGGACTTATCGACCGCAACTCCCCAGGGTTCGGTGAATTCTCCGTCGCTTGTGCCAAGGCGGCCGGTTTGCACCACCAGGCGGCCGGCAGCATCGAACTTGACAACCTTGTTAGCCCGGCTGTCGGCGACAAACACGTTGCCAGCGCGGTCGATGGCCACACCCTTGGGCGCCTGCAGCGCGTCATCTGAAATGGTCCCCTTTCCTGCCAACAACTGGGCGCCCTGCAACGGCTGCGCTGCCAGGGGTGGCGGCGCTGGCGGCTGATTCGGTACGCCGCCCGGGGTGGCGGTGCCGGCCGTCGCACCCTTGGGGAAATAGGCCAACGCTTCCGAAGCGCCGAGTGGGGTGGTCAGCTTGCGGTTGTAGAAGTAATCCCACCGCTCCCGCCACGCCGAGGGGCTTAAGATCGAGCCCATCCAGCTTTCTGGGGTCAGGTTGCGGTAGTCCTCGGGAAACCACCAGCGGTGTGGGTAGCGCTGTCCGGAGTCATACTTGCCTAAGAACGGCTCCATCTGGGCGAGGTTGTTGGCGTCGAGCAGGAGTACGGTTCCCTGAACGTCGCTGGGCGACCGGCTGAGGTCCGGATAGCCGACCTTGGTGTATTCCCGCAGATACCATGCCCACGGCCAGGTGAAGCCCTCGGCGGCGTCGACCGTGATCGGCATCTCTTTGCCGAGGCCCGTCTGGGCCGCGGCGGCATCGATGAGCTTGGCCAGTTCAGGGACTCGGGGCGAGGTCTGGGTGTAGATCATCATCTCCACCGGGGTGTCCCCATGCGCATAGTTGAGCTGGAACGAAGTGCGGACCGTGAACACTGCCATCAGGCCAATCACGCCCAGTCCCAGACTCGCTAGCGTCTTTTCCCCACCCAGTCGCCGAGCCGTCCATCCGATGCCGGCAATAGCTGCCCCTGCGGCAATGAGCAACGCCAGCATCTGCAGCGGTTGACGGAGGTCCTGTACTGCTGCCCCCTCCCCTGCTTCGCTCAGTCCCGCGAAACTCCTCAACATCAACAACAGCAAGAGTACGAGGAGCGCCAACACCGCACCACCCCGCTGCCACAACCGGCGCCACGGAACCGATGGCGCTAATGCACCCACGGTCTTCCCGGCGAGCAGCAGGAGCGGCATCGTTAAGTGGAGCGAGAGCCAGGGCATCTTTTCGCCTGCATAGGAGTACAGCGGGAGGGCGGTGAGAAACCACCAGAACAGGAACCGGACGAACGGATCCCGCAGCCGCTGCTTGACCCCGAAATATGTGACGCCGGCCAACGACAGTCCGATTGCGAGGAATTCATAGTTAGGGATGAGGATCAGGTAGTAGTACAGGGGCTGGTTTCCCCGCTGCACATCGTGCTGGGCGATCCAATACTCCAACGCTCCCCAGAAGCCCGAGCCCAATCCGCCCATGTTGGTGAAGAAGGTGGTGAAGAGCAAGACAAAGATCGCCAAGAACGCCACCGCACATCTCAGCCAGAGACCCCAATTCCAGCGCCACCCGATGAAGGCGGCGATTCCCCACAGGGCCGCCAGGACCGGGACCGCGGCCAAGACCTTCCCTGCCAGTGCGCTGCCTGCGACTGGATCGGCGGCGGCGTCCCCCGCCCACGACCTCAGCACGGTCGTCAAGGTAGTGCCGGGTCCAGACGGGCCCAGTGAGGCGGGATCGAACCCCAAACCTTTCCAAATGATGATGATCCCCGCGGCGCCCAACGGCAGGGTAAAAGTCCCCAACATGAGCAGGGACGCCACCCCCGGCGAGGCATCCTTGAACGACAGCCTTCTCCTTGCCGCGCCGAGAATTTCCTTGACGTTCGCAAGAAAGAGGTAGCTGCCCACTATCGGCACCGTGAGGTAAGTGGTCTCTTTGGTGGCAAAGGCCAGACTGAGCGCCGCTGCGCCCAGCACCAGGTAGCCGGGGCGCAGCGTCCCTTGGTAACCCCAGAGCGCCACCACCAGTAAGAGGTTCCAAAGTGCAACATACGTGTCTTCCCGCAGGAAACGATTGTAGTAAAGGAACGACGGTGAGATCGCGAGCAGCGCCGATGAGGTGAGGGCGCCCAAGGCCCCCAACCGGTCTCTCAGCAGCCAGGGCAGCGCGACTGTCGCGGTGCCCAGCAATGCCGGAAGGATGCGCGCGGTGTAGTCCGATGCGCCGAACAGGAAATACGTCAACGCGGTCCCGTGGAACTGGAAGGGGCCGTGCATCAAGGGGTCGTGCACGTATCCCTTGCCGGTGTAGAGGTACCAACTGTATATGGCGTGGAGGCTCTCATCGTGGTGGTAGGCACGGGACCCCAGGTCCCAAAACCGCAGTGCGGCGCCTGCCAGCACAATGGCCACCAACGCCACGATATCCCACCGGAGGACGAGCGGTCTGTTGAGAATGGTGGCTTCGATGAAAGCGTTCCCGGTACTATCGTGCGCTTGGAGGACTGGCGTCGCCTTGCTCACCGTTTACCCTTTCGAGACCAGGGCGATCCGAGTGACCGCCTCTGCGCCGTCCGGCAGGCGACCGGTCATCGCCCACACCAGCACGCTGGAAGGTGTCCATGCGACGTTCTCCGCCAATGTTCTGAGCAGGGGCCAGCGCTGGGCATTGGCGGGAACGGAGGCTGCGTCCTGGAAAACAGCCACATCTGCATCGGTGGAAACAGTGTTGGCGAACCGGGCGGCCTGGGTGTTCCGGAGATACCACTGGAGCGGTGGCTGCAGCGATTCGGCTACAGTGGCCGTCTTGGGAACGGATTGGGAACCGTAGGGCTGCGCCGGCAGCGTGCTGATCAACATCATGACCGTGGCCCCGTCTACCCGGTTAACCCTTGGCCAGAGTTCGCCAGAAATAGCGCGGCCCACCGCATGTAGGTTGAGGAAGGCGGCGAAAACGGCCACTGCGATCGTGACGGACACGGCAGGCCGCGGACTCGAGGTATACAGCAGGGCGCCGCACAACAGGATGAGCACGGTGGCGAGCCCCAGGGCCATGATGCGGTTGCTGGCCAACGGCTGCGTGCCTGCGGCCAAATCTAATGAGGTCAGTGCTCCGAAAACAACCAGCACCGCGAGGGCGGGAACCACCCCCAACAGCCCGCGACGGACGGCCGGGCTGCCCAGGGCGGTGGCGCAGCGGGCCAAGGTGATCCCGGCGAGGACTGTCAGCGGCAGACTCATCAGGTAGGCTAGCTCCAGCAAGCCGCCGGTCGCGAACCCGTACAGTACCAGAGCGAGGGATCCCCAAATCGCGAAGGGCGCCGTTGCCTCCAGCACTGGTCCAGCATGGCCGCCTATCCAGCGTGTGAGCGTGGTGGCTGCTGCCGCCCCCCCCAAGGCCAGGGGGAGAGGTTCTGCATGGATCAGGAATAACCATCGTTCGAACCACGGGACCTCCGGGCCGGCGTCGAACTGCCGGGCCCAGGCCGCTGCTGAGGCCGCGGCGGCGCCATCCAGGTTCTGGAACCCGCCCTTCATCAGAAGGATGAAAACGGCCAGGGCGGCAATCATCGCGAGTGGATCCCACGCCACCCACGCCGGGCGCCCACCGGTTCCGCCCTGCGCCAGGGCGTAGCGAACGACTGCGGACAGCCCAACACTCAGCAGCACCGATACGCCTGTCGCCCCCAAGCTTAACAACAAAACTGTCCCGATACCGAGGATGTACGGGGTCGAGCGTGTCCTCTCGTTCCACCGGTTCACCATGGTCAGGGCGAGCGCGAATCCGATGGCCGTCGCGAAACCTGCCTCGTGCACGGTGCGATCCATGCTGATCCCGGTGGGCGATAACGCAAGCAGGGCAGCGGCGGCGAGCGCTGGCCACCGCCCCAGCCGCTCCCGCCAGAGGGTCATCGAAGCGACGACTGCAACTCCGGCAACAACCGAGGGCAACCGAGCGGCAAAGTCGCTGTCCCCTAATGCAAGGAAAACCAAGGCAAGCGTGCTGACCAAAGCGGGGGCGTCCCACCATTGCGGCGGCGCCCCCGCGAGCAGGCGCCACCCTGCGAGAGCGCGGCTCCCCTCCGCGCTGGACAATGCGTAGGTGTCGTTGGGGAACAGCCGGAGCGCCAGCGCCGCCAGGATGATGATGGCCCACAGCGCGTGCTCCCAGGTGGGGGCCCATTTTGCGGGAGTGGCGTCCTTATGGTCCTGCATTTGCTCGATAGATCGTGACACGGTCATTCCTATACGCCACGGGGAGGGTCTCCCCGAATGCGCTCAATGCTCCCCCTGGATACTTCTCCTGCTCAAGGGCGCCAACCGCCACATAGGTGACGCCGTATCTGCGCAGGATGGGAACGATCTCGCGTTTATCGATCGCGGTGTAGACGGCGTCGATATCTTCGGCCCTCCCCCGGTAGGCAGCGTCGGAACCTCGCCATTGGAGTTCGTGCCCGGCCCACCCCAAAACCGAAGGAATCCCTGAGCCGCTGGAGAAGCGAGCGAACCGGGAGTACTGCCCGCCGGTCGCCTCAATCAACACCGCCGCGCGGGGTTCTCGCTGGCCACGCAGCCATTTGATGGCTGCCGCCTCCCCGGGGTCGATGTCCTGGAGGTATCGCTCCCCATCGAGGGTTGCGGTGGTCTGAAACCCGTTAGTCTTGCTTGCGAGCGCGGCCGGCCAGAAGGACCCTGCGACCACCATCAGAACAATGACCGCCAATCTCCACCCCAACCTGACCGGCCCCCTGATTCCAGCCCCACGTTCATGGAAATAAGATACGGTGAACGCCCCGATAACGGCAAGCAACACCCACGCTTGGTAATACAGCTTGAACACGGTGTTCATGCGGTTCCCAAAGACATCACGGATCCGCAGCGTTTCGCAGATGAAGAATAGTCCAAAGGCTGCCGCGATCAGCGCCAATGTGAACACCACTGAGGTCCCCAGCGGCGGCGTTCCTGCCATGATTCTGAAAGCCTCTTGGCGCAGGGCACGGTAGCGGAAAAGGACGGCGCCGGCCAACCCGGCCGCCACCAGAAACCAACCCCGCTGCATTGCGGCCAACTGCTGGGGATCCAAACCCCCCGTTCCTCCCGCGGCATACGCTAGTTCCGTCGCCCCCCAGGCCGTTCCCAACAGGACGAAAACAGATGCGACCAACGCTCCCAACCGGCGAGCGGCCCTGAATGCCGCAGCGATGACCAGGCCGAACACCATCAATAGCGCCGGTCCCCACAGGATCACAAAGTGCACCGGCCGAGTTCCGGGACCCTCCCAGGGAACGACCGGTGGCCCCTGACCCCCCAAGGCTCCGGTTCCAGAGAGGGTCTGCCAGGCTAGGACACCGTAAAACGGGGCGTACAAGGCGACTGCGCCGCCTGCTATGGCGGCGGACCAAACTGCCCAGTCCAGCCAGGCACGCCACGGGTGCGGCCGGTCCATCCAAGTGCGAATGAGCCCCATCCCGACATAGATCCCAAGATAGGGCAAAAGGTCCCAGCCGTTGATGAACCCGATACTGCCGAGAACAACCAACGGGGGCAAGAACAGCGCCGGGGAGCGCCGCCACCACACCGAAAACCCGGGCGATGGACCACTCAGCAGTTGCAGGCTCAGGGCGAGCGCCAGCAACACAAACGGGAGGGCCATCACATGAGGATGGAGGTCCCCCAATAGAAAGCTGAAGGCTGGATATTCGTTGATTGTGTAGTCCTGGCTGCGTCCTTGGGAGATCGTGTCAATCACTCGGGTGGACCGCCACCACCACCAGTTCTCGCTGGGATACCAATGTGCGCTGTTGTAGGGGGCGTCACCAGGAGGGACCCCCAACAACCGGACACCGCCGGCGTCCTCGTCCTTCTTGATCGCAACCCAGGAAGCGACGTCCGGGTTGCTCCAGCCATGGGCGCGTGCGATTTCGAACGCGGTTTCCAGGTTGCCGATGCCGAGCAGCAGCAGCACTCCCACACCGCCGTACGCAAGGTGGCGCAGCGAGATGGGGGGACTCGCCGCCAGCGCGCCGGTGCGGTCCCGCATTGAGACGAGGTTGGCTACGAGGCAGGTGATGCCGGTGGCGGCGCCAGCGAACAGAAAGGCAAGGGCGAGGTTGAACCCCAGCGCTGCATCGGTGCCCGCAAGCTGGTTGAGCACGGCCGCAATCAGGTAGCCGAAATAATAGTAGTTCACGGTGAGTCCGCTCAGCCATGGATCTTGAGGAGGAAACCACTCGCTCCGGACCGCAGTGTTGAGCATGGCGAAATCCATCGGCTTCTCGGTACCTGCGATCTCAGGGTTCAGGGCCCGGATCCACACCATGATCGCGAAGCACCCCGCGAACACTATCTCGTAAGTAACCAGCGCCAGCCGTGCCCGTCTGACGGCCGCCACCAATTCGGAGCAGTGACGCCCCAGGAGGACCAATGCTCCCATGGCGAGGCCCAGGGTGAGCAGAAGTATGGCCCCTCTGCCGTTCGGCAGGAGGTGCAGCGTTCCCGCGATCCAGACGAGATAACTGAGCAGCAGGCAAGCGAAGACCTTGGCGAAACCGAACCCGCGGTCGGCAAGGGCCGGGAAAACCAGAAACAGATAGGGAAGGGCGATGGCCCCCAGGACCTCGATGGCCAACCACCACGTTAGCGCGTGCTCCACGTCAGCGGGGTCCGGTGGGCGACGGGTGAGGCACGCCGCCGTGACTCATGCGATCAGAGCGTCGACGTACGCGGCCGGGTCGAACGCGACCAGGTCATCGATCGTTTCCCCGGTGCCCACGTAGACGACGGGCAGCGCCAGTTTTTCGGCGATGGCGAGCGCGATCCCACCTTTGGCGGTTCCATCCAGCTTGGTCAGGATCACGCCGCTCACATCGACCGCTTCGGTGAAGTGGTGTGCCTGACTGAGGCCGTTCTGCCCGGTGGTGGCGTCCATCACCAGGTACACCTCGTGGGGAGCGGTGGGGTCCACCCGCTGGATGACTCGCCGCACCTTCTTGATCTCCTCCATCAGGTTGACCTTGGTCTGCAGTCGCCCCGCGGTGTCTATCAACACCACGTCCACCCCCCGGCTTCGGCCCGCCTGCACCGTGTCGAAGGCGACCGCCCCGGGGTCGGCGCCTGGCCGGTGGGCGATCACTTCCGCATCCGACCGGCGGCCCCAAGCCTGCAATTGCTCAACCGCAGCCGCCCGGAAGGTGTCCGCAGCGGCCAGCATCACCCGCTTGCCGCCCTTCCGGTAAAGGTGCGCCAGCTTTCCGATGGTCGTCGTCTTGCCGGCTCCGTTCACACCAACCATGAGGACCACCATTGGGGGCGCCGGCACCACCGGTTCCGGCCAGTTGTGGTCGAGCAACCACACCATCTCCTCTTTGAGCGCCTTCTTGGCGTCGGCGGGACGCGGCGATGACATGGCCAGGACCCGCTCTTTGGTCCGAAAAATCAGCCCCTCTGCTGTTTCGACCCCCACGTCGGAGGAGATGAGAGCCTCCTCCAGTTCATCCCAGATGCCATCGGACAGTTCTTCAGTCAGGAACAGCGCAGCGACCCGGCCAAACCAGGTGCGCTTGGTGGGCTGGATAGCTTGCTGGATACGCTCCTTATCCGCGTCGTTGGCGGGTTCGCGACGAAAAAACCGTAGCAGAGCGGACCTCCTGGCTAAAGGACTTCGCGTTGTTTCAGCGCAGCCAGCGCCTCTTTGGCCGCCACCTTCTCCGCCTGTTGACGGTTCATCCCGGCGCCCTGCCCCAGAATCTCGCCATTCAACGTGAAGGCCACCTGGAACTCTTTAGCGTGGGCCGGACCCTGCTCTGAAACGAGCCGGTACTCGGTGGCATCCCACTGCCGAGCCTGGCAGAACTCCTGGAGTTCGGATTTGTAATCGGTTCCCATCTCGCCAACCAGGGCGCTCGTGAACAGCTCGCTGAGGGTCGCCAGGATGAACTCCCGAGCGAAATGCTCTCCTCTGTCGTTGAGGATAGCACCAACAATCGCCTCATATGCTCTCGAGAGGTTGGATGATCGTCTGCGCCCCCCGCTACGCTCCTCTCCCCTGCCCAAGCGAAGGTAGGGTCCCAGACCGAGGTTCCCGGCCACCAAGGCGAGGGTATCCCGCTGGACCAAGGCTGCCCGGAGCTTGGTCATCACGCCCTCGGGTTCGGTGGGGCAGCGCTGGTACAACTCCGCTGCCACCACGTAGTTCAGCCAGGCGTCCCCCAGGAATTCGAGCCGCTCGTTCGATTCGAGCGGCGGTTCGGGAACCTCATGCAGGTAAGACCGGTGCAGCAGGGCTTGTACGAGCAGGCGCTCGTCCTGGAAGCGGTACCCCAGCGATTCCTGGAGTTTGCCTAAATCGACGCCCAGCCCCGTCCCGGCAGGCGCATCATGGGGAGTCATCCGATTCATCTTAGGTGCCCGTTCTGAACAGTGTCAACGGTGATCGCTCCACGTGTTGAGATAGTATCTATTCAGACGCCCATGACCATGAGGACACCACCGGTTCATGAAAAGGCTAGGACAGCGCCCTCCCCCCCAGATGACTCAAGGCGGACTGGGCACGCCCCTTGACCCCTCCCCGCCGGAAGAGAAATAAAGAGATGGAGTGTGAG